>JAGHTW010000158.1 GCA_018065145.1 Candidatus Prevotella equi | reverse complement strand
TTAACGACGCGTTGAAGAAACTTGGTGCGAAGGCGGTGCAGATGGGTGAGCTTGGTCTTTATAATGCTAATCTTGGTTCTTGGCTCTGGTCGTCTTCGGAGGGCTCCGAGAGCGGTGCTTGGTGTTTCGCTACGGACTACAGGGATGTCAACGGCATTAATAAGAAGAGCAGTGCCGGCAACTGTAGGGTTCGGGCTTTCTGTGCTCTTTAATCAATTTACCGATTTATCAATTTACCTATCCCTCCACGCTTGAGTGGAGGGAATTTGCGAAACGAAACAAAATAATATGGAAAAGAAGGTGGAGAGACCCAAAATGAAGTTGAACGCATACGAATTGCAGAAGCGCAACGATAGTTGTTTTTACTTGGTTCGTGAGGGTGCGTTTTTCCGAATGTACAACGATGCGGCACGTGTAATAACACACGTAAAAGGTTTCAAACTTATGGAATCAAGAAATCCTTTGCACGAAGAAGGTACGGTAATAGCAGGCTTTCCTATAGATTTTGCGGAAAAGGTAATTGAGGATGTGTGCAAAGCATTTCCTTTGGAGTTGGAGAAGCAGACCACTGACATGATAGTTTTCCGAATGAAGGAGGCGTTTTCGATACCAGAGGTAAACGTGACGGAAAGCGTGTATGCGAACGGTCTCACCAACACAACGATGAACAAGATACTGAACCTTGACATGGAGAAAACGACTCCGATGCAAGCATTCGGTTTTCTTGTGAAACTGAAAGAAGAATGTAAGAAAGTAATGAATTACTAAACGAGATATAGACGATGGCATTGACGGAGGACTTACAGATATATGCAGACACCTACCAACTTATATCAAGGGTAATAGAAGTGGATAGGGGAATATGCAAGATATTCAAGCCAACGGTAGGCAAGAAACTTACCGAGACGGCATTGGAGTTGTTCGGACATATAGAAACGGCAAACAGGAGTACCGACACGAAGAAACGAGCGTACCAAATGGAGCAGTTCTTGATAAAGAAGAATCTTATCGTAACTCTTATGCGTCTATGCCACGACAAAGGATGGGTAAACCACGGCTTGTATTCGGAAGTATCGTATATGCTTACAACGATAGGCAAGCAGATGACCGCTTGGAAGAACAGTGAGAAATAAACACACGTTGTCGGGGTACGTAACTGCGTATTAAGGTATGTGGTGCGTAGAGAACAAGCCCTTGAAGGGAAAGAGGCTACTCCACAGGTCGGAAACGGCTCGTTAAGGATAAGTCAGTGGGTAGAGGGAAGCCGTGTTATTGGCTCTGGTCGTCTTCGGAGAACTCCGAGAACAATGCTTGGAATTTCAATACGAACAACAGAAATGTCAACAACAATAATAAGAAGAACAGTAACAACAACTATAGGGTTCGGGCTTTCTGCGAACTTTCTTTAAGAGGAAAAGGATATGGAAGAATACGAGCATGGCATACCACTGAAAGATGTATTCACGGCATATTACGAATGCCGAAAGAACAAGCGAAGGACGAACTCACAACTAACCTTTGAGTTGAACCTTGAAGAAAACGTAATAAATCTCTGGCGAGAGATAAACGAACGGACGTACGAGATAGGAACAAGTATATGCTTCTGCATAACGAGACCCAAACTGCGAGAGGTATTTGCTGCTGACTTTAGAGATAGGGTGGTACATCACGTAATAATGCAAAGGCTCGAACCGCTATTTGAGGAAGAGTTTATAGAAGATACGTATAATTGCAGGAAAGGCAAAGGCGTACTCTATGGAGTGGACCGCCTGAACGACAAACTGAATGCCATAACGGAGAACTACACGAAGGACGCATACATAGCGAAATTTGACATTTGCGGTTTCTTTATGGCGATAGATAAGACAATATTGCTCCCACGATTAATAACATTCGTTGAAGAGCGATACGAGGGTGAAGATAAGGAATTACTTCTATGGCTGATAGAGAAAGTCGTAGCGCATAAGCCACAAGAGAACTGCGAAAGGCACGGCGATTTAAGACTATGGGATAGGCTTGCACCAAATAAAAGCCTGTTCTCATGCGGAGAGAACAAAGGCTTACCAATAGGCAACCTAACAAGTCAGAACTTCGGCAACTTCTACCTCAACGAGTTCGACCATATAATGATAAAGGAGTTCGGGAAAGGCTACGGAAGGTATGTAGATGATTTCTTCGTAATAAGCAAGGACAAAGAAAAAATACTGCAATTTGTACCGACAATACGCAACTACTTGGAAAATGAATTGCGATTAAAACTGCATCACGACAAAGTGTATGTACAAGAGGTACGACACGGAGTGAAGTTTATCGGTTCGGTGATAAAGCAAGGTAGGAAATACGTGGGAAATCGCACAATAGACAACATATACAAGACTATAAGGTACTACAACAAGCGCATAAACCAAGGTAATGCCATACCATTCATGCAGACACTCAACTCATATCTTGGATTTATGATACATTCCAAGTCTTACGCAAGAAGAATGGAGGTGATAAAGAGCATAGATGAAGAATGGTGGCAGTACATGGTATTAGATAAGAACAAAACAAAAGTAAATATAATATGAAAATAATCCCCAACAAGCACATCCCCCTCAAGGGCTATAAGTTACTGACGGTGTACCCATTCCTTTTCACAAGAAGGGGCGTGGGTTACACCGCCGATGACTTGAACCACGAGGAGATACACGCAAGGCAGCAGAAGGAAATGTTGCTGTTGTTTTTCTACTTGTGGTACTTGATAGAATGGTTGATTCGCTTAATTCAGTACCGTAACGCTCACAAGGCTTACCGAAACATAAGCTTTGAGCGTGAGGCGTATGCTTTCCAGAGCGATGAACTCTACCTCATAAGACGAAAAAAGTATTCATTCATAAATTTCTTATAAATATGGTAGTAAATCTCTTAATAACAATCTGGCTCATAGGAGTTGTAATCTCTTTCGTAATACTAACGAAAAGAAATAATATGAGCAAATTCGAGTGCGTGTGGTTCTCGATGTTGTGGTTCGTGATGATAGTGTTATATCCAATACACTATATCTATAACAAGTTTAGGAGTAAAGAAGTGTAACCAAACACCTTGCCATTATGACAAAGCGAGACATCTTCGACAAGATAGTATTCACCTGTGCAGAAGTATGCGAGGTGAGTATTGATGACATTATCAGTGGTTGCCGTAAGGCTGACGTATCAACAGCGAGGGCGTTGCTTGTGCTCTGGGCAGATGCGGCTGGCTTCACTACTGAGAGCATGGTGAAGTTGTGTGAGTGCAATAACGCCAACTCCATCAACGCTGTAAGGGCAAGGATAGAACCAATGTGGTCAGGTCAGTATTCCTTCCATATCCTTGCCGCAGAGATAGGTAGAAGGTTGCTCACTTTTGCTCATAGCATAGGTGAGGACTTCGACTTGTATAAGCCGTTGAAAAGAATGTCAAAGGCTACAGGTAAGTATTAGTTGCAAGATAGGTTGTAAGATAGATGCGCATGGCTTCGGCTGTGCGCATTTTTTTGTATCTAAAACGTAATAAAATTGCGTTAAAATAAATATTTTTGCGTAAAAACACAAAATAAAGCGCAAAATATTTGCGTATTTGAAAATAATTTTGTAATTTTGCATTATAAAAACATTTCAAATAAACACGTATGTTAGAAATCAATGGCAACTGCAAAGTTTTCGCAAAGACTATCGAAGACGAAGCATTAAAGCAAATCAAGGAACTGGCAGAATGTCCTGCCTATGTAGAGAACAAGATTCGCATCATGCCCGACACTCACGCTGGAGCAGGTTGCACCATCGGCACTACGATGGTAATCACCGACAAGATTACCCCTAACCTCGTAGGTGTTGACATAGGTTGCGGAATGCTCTGCATCGAGTTGAAAGAGCGTATCACCGACTTTGCCGCATTCGACAAGCATCTGCGTGAGGTAATGCCTTCGGGCTTTGCCATTCACGACAAGGCTGTCTGTGATGTGGACTTATGGACGGAAGCACTCAGCGAAATGCGTTGCAAGAATGCCTTCGATATGGACTACTCACTTCGCTCTCTCGGTTCGCTCGGTGGTGGTAATCACTTTGTGGAAATCAACGATGGCGAGAACGGAAAGCAGTGGCTCGTTATCCATTGCGGTTCACGCAACCTCGGTGTCAAGGTGGCTAACTACTATCAGAAGTTGGCAGAGAAGCAGTGCTCACAGCCAGAAGGCTTGAACGAGGTCATTGCCAAGTTGAAGGCAGAGGGCAGAGAGAAGGAGATAGCCGAAACCATCAAGTCAATGAAGCGTTGCAAGGTGGCAAAAGACCTTGCCTACGTCAGCGGTCAGGCTTTCGATGATTACATTCACGATATGCGTATCTGCCAAGACTATGCTTTCTCTAACCGAATGCTCATTGCCGAGCGTCTGCTTGGTGGTCGTGAGTTCTGGCATTGGCATTACTTCAACACCATCCACAACTACATCGACTGCGACAAGATGATACTCCGCAAGGGAGCAGTTTCGGCAATGGCTGGCGAACGTCTCATTATCCCTATGAATATGCGTGATGGCTCGCTCATCTGCATCGGCAAGGGTAATGACGATTGGAACCAGTCAGCACCTCACGGAGCAGGTCGCTTGATGTCTCGCCGTAAGGCAAAGGAAACACTTGCGCTTGCTGACTTCGAGCAGTCAATGGAAGGTATCTTTACCACTTCCGTTTGTCAAGACACCATTGATGAAGCACCTATGGTCTATAAGCCTACTGAGGAAATCATCGAATGTGTGGAAGACACAGTTCTCATTGAGCAAATTATCAAGCCTGTCTATAACTTCAAGGCAGCAGAAAAGTAATCAAAATAACTAAATTGTAGAATTATGGAAAAGACTATTAAAGAAGAGATTATTGATTACCTCAAAGAATCTGACATGTACTATGTTGAGAAATTAGACGAAGAAGGTTTCCCTATTGACGATGAAGCAAACGACTTAGTAGGTGATTTGACCAAAGTAGAGTTATGCGATATGCTTATTGAATCTATGGAAGATATAGCAGAGGTTCAGCGCAAGAGAGACATAGAGAAGGTTTGGAACTTCTTTGTGACAACATTAGGAGATAAACACAATAAAGTGCCTATAAATACAGGAGAAGTGGATAAGGATGGCTATCCTATATGGGTATATGAGCATGAAGATGATTTTTACGAAAGACTTAAAATAGCAATGGAGGAAGAACAATGAATAAGAATTTACTAACATACATATCACACAACTTTTGTGCAAATTGTTGTGGTGATGCACAAAAGTTAAATTGTGATACTCAAAACAAGACTTGCGACAAATTGGCAAGTTTTCTCATTGGGTGTAACTCATACAAAGAGCCTATTGATGAAAAGAAACTTTATGAACTGGCTATGGATTCTATGGAAGACTATAAAAAGGACATTTTGCGTTTTAGAGTCCCTACATTCTGTCAGTCATACGAAGATGGTTATATTGCAGGTTATCGTAAAGCGTGGGAGGACAAGCAATGACAAAGAACGTAATCGTAGCAATCATATCAACTATATTCACTTGCATATTGCTTACGTGTATAAATGCAAAATAATGAAGCAATGAAAGATATAGCAACAAAAGATTTATATAATAATGAAGATTAACCTCCAACCTCTCCGCAACGGAGAATCATACAAGAGCCTTGCACAGGCATTGGGTGTAAGCGAGAACACCATAGGCAACATAGAGCGTTCAGGAAATTGCACGATGCCTATGCTGTTGAAGATATGCCAGCACTATCATGTCTATGCTGTGATGTCGGAAGAAGGCGAAGTGACATTCCATAAGAGTAAGGAACAAAAGGTAATAGAGATATGAACATCAACAGAAGTTTAGGTGACATACTTTATAACTTACAACAATGTGTGCGTTGTAACGGAAACCAATTGCAATGTAGGGTGTGTTCGTACAAAGCATTAAAGTTGGACTATAAATATTTTGAGAATATATGAAAGCAAGCGAACTACAAATGGGTGATTTGGTGCGTTACTCATCATCTAAAAGAGTTGTCGTAGTAGATAGTGTATTAGAAGATGGAATAAATTACGTCTATTGTCAGGGTGAACTTGACTTAATAGATGAAGAACGAATAGAGCCAATTCCTCTTACAAAAGAGATATTGGAGAAAAATGGTTGGGAACTCTCTCTTAGTTGTGAGTTCTACACACACAAATCCGACAGAAATTTGAAATTAAGCAATCTGTTAGGAGTTCCTTCTATCTCGTGTTTTGGAAAAACATCCATACTTCATTACGCTCATGAGTTTCAGCACGCATTAAGGCTCTGCGGACTCAAAGAATTGGCAGGAAATTTCAAAGTAGAATAATTATGGCAACATTAGAGCAAGAAATAATAAAACTTTGCCAAAAGCATAATTTTTGGTTTCATGATTTAGACCATAAAGATGAGCTTTTACTTGGTAAACCTTATAATAGCATTTATGTGTCTTTTGATAAATATACAGGTAGAGACATACGAGTATCAATCAATAATGGTACTTATGAAGGCTCGTGTGCTCATAAAAGTATAGTTACTCCAGTTAGAACCCATGATGATATAAAATATGCCTTTAAGTTATTTAGTATTGACAACATCATAGATAATTTTCAAGTATAACAGACCATATTTCCCCATGCTTCGGTGTGGGGATTTTCGTTGTGTAAGCAAGTATCAATTAACTTGTAAGTAACTCGCAATCTCATCAATGGGGTTGCGTGTTTTTGTTTGTACCTTTGCCGATGTATTCGAATACAACGAGTTAGTTAACATTTTTCATGAACCCTTTAATAGACTTTACATCTATGGGAACTTACACAACACCAGAGGCTTTCGTGTTCAATGACGGAAACTCTAACGCACTTACTACTGCGGCACTGATGAACGGTGGTGGTGGCTTCGGAGGCGGCATGTGGAATAACCCTATATGGGCAATCGTATTCCTCGCAGCCCTCCGTAACGGTGGTCTCTTTGGCAACAACGGTTGGGATGGCAATGGCGCACATCCTTGTACCACAAGCCAGCTTACCGCTATTCAGGAAACACTCAACAGTAATCACGGACAGACCTTGCTCATGGACGCGATCAAGGGTAATGCAGGTTCTATCCACGAACTTGCTACAACCATCGGTTGCAACCAGAACGCAGTTGTAGCCGCTATCAATGCGGTACAGTCAAGTATCTGTAACGTAGGCAATCAGCTTGGTATGTCAAGCGCAAGCATCATCAACGCTATTCAGAACGGCAATATGACTATTGCCAATCAGATTAGCCAGTGCTGCTGTGACGTAAAGACAGAGACCTTGAAGATGGGTTACGAGAACCAAATAAACAACCTTAATCAGTCTAACATGATTACGAAGGGATTTGGTGACGTTACCAATGCCACACAGATGCAGACAAGCGCACTTGCTGCTAATCAGGACGCAAACACAAGAGCAGTGCTTGCAAAGATGGATGCCATCGAGGACGCTCGCAAGGATCGTGAGATTGCTACACTGACAGCACAACTCGCTACCGTTAACGCACGTGCGGAACGTCAGGCAGAGCTTGCGCCTATCGTACAGAAACTGAATGATATTCAGTGTCGCCAGCCTCAAACTGTGACCCTTCCTTATTCATGTGCTACAGCCGTTCCTACTTCTCTTGCATGGCAAGCAGCGTATGGAAGCTATCCGTTTGCGCAGAAGACAGGTCAAATTTGGTCGTAAGGAAAGGAGGTCAGTATGGCTGAATTAACTTATCCTAATGTAGCGAACTACAACGGAATACCTCTACTTAAAGGTAATGCTTCTGTTGCTGACGGAAAGGTTACAATCACTTTTGAACCACACAAATTCTCAGAACAGTGGACTGGTGGATTTTGGGTGTGGGTTACAAATGCGATTGCAGCTCCTGGCAGTGGCGAGACACCATTACCTGTATTCTTCAATACACAAGGTGGAGGTAATGAATATCCGTTGCTCCGTTTCAGCGGAGCACAGGCTACGAATGCGCTTCTGGCAACATCTACAGGCGGTGTATTGCAGTGCTTCTTCAATAGCAGCAACAACCGCTTACAGTTAGTAGCTATCGTATGACTAAATCAAACAACAAACGGTGGTAGGGAAACCGATTTCCTTACCACCACAGTATTAACAAAACAAGAAGAAGATGATACAATTCCAAAACCTGAGACAAGGCAGTCAAGTGTTTATCTTGCACAAGGGAATGACACCGTACTACGAAGTGGGAACGGTGGAGCAGATACCGGCAATGCAGATGATGGGTTACTATCAGTCAATGATACCATTGGATATAACTGTGAGAGTCAACGAACAGCTGATACCTTACAGGCAGATACCACCAACGGCAGAAAGTGCAAAGGTGACAAGTCAAACAACAGGCGAAGAAGTTTGTTTAGCTTGTTCAAAAGAAGCCATAAACGCAGAGGTTGATATGCTGACAAGGCAGAGCATTGATGCCATCAATAGTGTTCCGATGCACGAACAGCGCATCAAGACACTACAGCAAATCCACGACCAACTCAATCCTGAGAAGGTGAAGGAGGCGCAACAGGCACAGGAGATAGACTCTCTGAAAGGGCAAGTCACCGACCTCAGTAAAATGGTGGCAGAACTGACTGCACAGTTAAAGGAGAAGAATGGTACATCTTCTTTTCAAAACAATGGAGGAACCAAACGATGACAACAGTAGTTATGATGCGCAACAAGGCAAAGGAAATGAAGAGTCTTGTTGAGGAAGGACTTCATGCCTTCGGCAAGGTAATGACTATGTGCCAGGATATGTGCGAAGAGTCAGAGATGGGTGAACGTGGTTACTACGGACACCGAGACTACGATTACCCTTATGGTGACAGAATGGGTATGCGTGACTATCCTCAGTACCCTTATGACCCTTACATGGGAGAGAGACAGGGAGTGCGTGGCACAGGACGTTACGGTATGTACCGATAAACAACAAAGGGCGAATAGAAGGGCGTATGATGCGCTGTGTTTTATTCGCCCTTACATTAAAAACATGTAGAAACTTCAAGAATTTACAAGAATTTACAGTTATGAAACATACACCATTAGATATTTATGATGATATGCCAAGAGCGATGAAGGCATATATCTCGCACAATGGCTTCCACTTTAACAAGAAAGCGTTTGAGTGTGCCGTTAAGCAGATGAAGCGCAAGAACCCAGCATCAGGCAAGTTAGAGGCAATTGAGCCGTGGAGCAAGGAACAGGTAGAGGAACTGCTTGTGAAGTACGGAGTGACACTTGACAACTGCGTTATGTACGATGCCGCCTATCAAGCGAACTGGTGTAAGGCTGATCTGTACAAGTCAAGTGTCGCAGATGAAGCACACGTAGCACTATTTATAAAGGACACCCTTGATGATGCTGACGGTAGCGATGAATTACCATTCCGTTATTGGTTACAGAAGTGCGTGGCTCTTGGTATGCCAGTAGATTTTGAGGATTTGATGTAGAAAAACTGTGCAAAATTGATAAAAGTGCAAAAAGTACACAGTGTAAAATTCGGAAAAGTGTGAAAATACAAAGTTTTTAAGACAGAAAGTATAACGAAAGCACCTATCCGTTACATTTTCTTGGTACATTTTAAGACGAAATCAGTTTTCGTTATACTTTCTATGCCTTTTAAGTCACTTTAAGTCACTTTCCATACTTTTTAAGACAGAATCCAGTTTCCGTTATAGTTTTCCGTTATAGTTTGACTTAATTTTATGATACGAGCAAAGATATACCTTCCAAAATACGATTGGGTGATACATGCCTATATCGCAGTACACGAATACTACACCTACGAGATACTCGACAAGATGCGAGTGTTAGGTGCTGAACCTCATTATTTACAAAAGGCTCATGCCAACCTTGTGTCGGGTCAACTGAATAACGGACTGACATACTCCAATCCAGATTTACGTGAGACAGTATTGGTAACAGAACTTACCTCATCAGCAGCAGAGTTCTTCGATACCATAGTGCACGAAATACGTCACCTTCAACAGCATATAGCAAACGAATGTGGGCTTGACGAGAATAGCGAAGAAGTATGCTATCTTTGTGGTGACATAGCATATAGGTTGTTTCCATATTGTAGGAAGTTACTCTGCGAGCATTGTAGATGCGAAAAATAAATCTTTCAAAGTCTTGCGTATGTCAGAGATATTTCGTACCTTTGCATTCGCACAAGATTGTTTCCATAATAAATTTTTTATGAGAAGGGTGAAGGCTGTGACTGCTATCACCCTTTTACATTATATATAAGGTGTATAACACTAAAAAATGTTAACACACAAAAGAAATATACGAAAATATTTGCAAGGTACAGATAAATATAGTACCTTTGCATCAGTTTTAACAAACAACCTTTTAGAACAGGGCGGCAACCTATAAGCGGCATAAGACGATGAAAACATTCTTTTATTCAGACGAGACCATTGACTTTCTCAAAGGTTACACACCAAAGAACGAGTTCTTCACAGGTGATAAAGAGGTAGAAGAAATCGTTGACAATCTCTATCTTGACATCTGCCTTGATTCAGAGGATGTACGCAAGGTACGCAATTCAGTTGTTATGTTTTACACTGAGTTGGCACACAAAGAGAACAAATCCTATATGAGTTCTATGCAGAGCGTAACAGCAGTATGCGACCATTATATGGTAACTCATTTTGGTACACTCTAACATCAAAAAAAAAGAAAGTATTATGACTAAGATAGTAACAAGCACCAACAACAAATATTACTTTGCTTTGTATTTCAAAAACGAATGTAACGAAAGCAAAGAGTACACATCAAAGATTGATGCGTTGCAGGACTTTTGTCTTGCCATGCGTGACAAGAACAAGCCGATATGGGGTCAGTTTATATGTCATCATTATAAAGATGAATGACAAGAAGAGGTAAAAGAAGTATTACTTACCCTAAAAGACGATGACTAACGGATATGAAGATATACACAATAAGAAAACGAGACGTAAACGAGAAACGTACACGTACAGATTATATGTACGAGGTTTATACTGACAAGCAGAGTGCCATAGATGCCGCTGCAGAACTCCTTTACGAGCAACGTAAGGGGTTAGAGGACATGACCTTCATAGGTACACTTGATACATATACCCCTATGCTCTCAAAGAGGGCGCAAGAGGTGTATTCCATCAAACTGCATTCAAACAAGGACTTGTCCACATGGATAGAGTGGATGGTATTCGAACACGAAACGAAGTAAACATAAAATATAACAATATGCAATATTCAAACTTACGCTTCTTTTTAGGCAAGCGTATTACGGAGATTAGAGAGAAGAAAGGAATGAGCGTAGAAGAACTGGCGGCAAGGGCAGACTTACAGCCCGGACATATCAGGCGCATAGAAATGGGCAAGTACAAATACGATGTAGATATACTTGCCCAAATTGCTCTTGCGTTAGGAGTTAGCCTTGACTTTGTAGAGTATCAGGAGTAACATACAATTCCTCTATTTTTGCGTTCAAAGCATCAATGACCTTTCTGTTGGCATCATCAACAAGGATAGGGTCGCGCTCAATGTAAATCTCAGTAACACTTGCTCCGTTGGAGTGTCCCAAGGCTTGTGATATTACGTCTTTGGATATTCCGAGGGAGTAGGCTATTGTTGCCCATGAGTGACGTGCATAGTAGGTTGAGAGACCCGGATATATATCTTTAAGGTTTTGGTCAATCTTTGAGGTGAACGAGTGTACGGAAGCCTTATCACGTATATTAAGGAGATAATCTTTACCTTTATACTTATTTATTATAGTCATTGCCTCAGGCTCTACCTTTACTGAATACCATTTGTGTGTCTTTGCGCGCTCGTACTCTAACCTTCCATCTATCAGTTGGTTCTTCTTTGCTTCCAACAGGTCGGTGAGGTTTATGCCAATAAGATAGAACATCAGCATAAAGAGGTCTCTGTATCGCTCAAGATAATTCAAATTCTGCTTTGTTGCAATCTCAGCAAGTGAGTTTATAGATACGTTCCTCTTTCTTGTTTTCTCATGCTTTATGGTGAATCTGTCAAAAGGGTAATTGTTGGTATATCGGTTCTTCCTTGCCCAATTAAAGACAGCACGAATGTTTCTGAGGTGTATTGCCGTAGAGTTCTGCTTGGTAGTCTTGCGTCTATGCCTTTCAAATCTCTCCAGCCACAGCTCATCAATATCCAAAGTGGCACGTGAGTCAAATTCTCGTACTGCCTTGGCAGTGTAATGATAGTTTTCCCTGGTGCCACGTCCCGTTTTTGTCTCCTTGAAGTCATTGATGTACTCATAAAGATACTTTTCACTATAGCAACCAAAGAGGGAGTTCCTGATTTTTTGCTTTAACAAGTCCAATGGTGCAAGTGAATTCTTTATCATCGTCTCTTCTGCAATATCAATCATTTCGTTAAGACGGATTGTTTTGGCACGATGATTTGATTCGGTACGTGGGAACACACCTCCATCAAAGGTTACGGATGAGTATAACCCTGTAGAGATATAAAAACGATGCGGAGCTCTGAAAATACAGAGATAAATAGGAAAGCCGCTATTATTGCGTCTTTGCTTGTTGAAATAGACAGATACTTTCATATGTGTATAAATTAGTTTAAAAATTGCGATATGTTTGCACAAATGCCCCTCGATAACCCCTAAAAGACCATTAGAGTGACAACAAAGTCAGTAGAACACGTAAAATGTACCGCCGTACACCAATTTGTAACTATCTGACAATTAGCGGAAAGGAGGGGATTCGAACCCCTGATACGCTTTAGACGCACACACGCTTTCCAGGCGTGCCGAGGTTTTGTATAATGTGCTGATATGCAATTATTTAAACACTATGTGAAAAGTGATGTTTGCAATATGTTTGCAGTCTAATTTACTTTTGAAGCCGTCAGACCATATTTTTTGTATAATTCCATTAGTTCATTAGTATATTTCTCTAAAGATTTTTTCAGTTCTTTTATTTCGTATTCCTGTTGCTTGATTTTATTTATGAGAGAGCTGATGTCAGGCTCGTAATTATTGTCATTGTCGGAAGAGAACACATTCCCCTCACCAGTTGTTAACCATTCCTCTGAAAACCCATATCGCTTTGAAAGTTTCACTGCGACACTTTTTGTCAAGGTATATCTGCCCTTCATGATGGAATAGAAGTGTGCTCTCGACACACCTATAGAATCAGCAACATCAGCTCTATGGATATTATGCTCTAAAAAATATCCCATGAGTGTTTTAAGGACTATTTCATTTTTCATTTGTTGCTATGGTTATTTTGTATTACAAATAGATTTAATCTTAATTTAATTACCTTTCTCTAATTTCTGCCCCATCAAATCAAGTAGCTTGTCGTACATGGCTTGTTGCTTCTCAAATTGTTCCTGTTGTTTTTGGAGCATCTTCTGAGTACGGTTCATCATACCAAGTTGCATGAGAGTTAAAGATTCATGGGTAATGTCGTCCCCGTCTCCTTGTGTCTCTTTAGAGGAAACTTCTTCTGTCTTTGAGTTTTGTTCCCGATCCAAGAACTTCTGATATTCTTTCTCGCATCCCATCAGGAACAATGGATTAACACCTTCAATCTTGAAAGCCTTCTCTAAATATCCAGACTTTACATCTTGTGACTTCCACAAAGAAGCCAAAGCCTGCAATGAAATACCTAAAATATTTGCAATCTCAGTCTGTGAAAGTGATGTACACCTTTCCAATCTGTTTCTAAATGTTTCCCCTGTCATATTAACAAATAATTAAGTTAAACAATCTACTTAACCCCTCGTTTACTAAAATACGTTAAAATCGCAAGAAAACCGAAAAATACTTAACGTTTTGTTTGGTCACTTAACAATTTATTTGTACCTTTGCAAACAGATAATTAATACTTAACTGATAACGTTTACAAAGTTAACAAATTATTTTCAAATCTGCAAATATTTTTGGAAATATTTTAACAATTTGTTAAGTCATTATATTATTAAATAGGTACGTGTACCTTATATAAAAGTGGTAACATTAAACTAATTAAAAAATGGAAAAAGAGAACGAAATTCTCCGCATATTCAAAGAACTGAATAGCGGCAATGTGTCTAAGGACACTAAGCAGAAGGACACTGGTGTTGCGAAGCTTAACTATTTGCCATGGGCAAAAGCATGGGAAAAGTTGTGTATGATAGTGCCAGATGCCACTTATGAAATTGTCAAGAATGAAAACAATCTGCCTTACTTTGCAAGCGAACTTGGCATAATGGTCTATACTAATGTGACCATAGCGGGTGTTACACGTCAGATGTGGTTATCAGTTATGGACTCATCCAACAGGGCATTGCGCACTACCCCCTACACAGTCAAGAAGAAAAAGAAGGATGGTACCACCTATGATGTAGAAGTGCCAGCAGCCACTATGAATGACATCAATAAGACACTGATGCGTTGCCTTACGAAGAACATAGCGATGTTTGGTCTTGGTCTGCATGTGTACGAAGGTGAGGATATAACATCCGTAGAGAAAGAGGCTCTTGAAGAAGAGGCTTATGTACGTGGCCTTGAAACACTCCTTGGTTTTATCAGCAAGGCGAAGGATGCCAAAGAACTGCAATACTACTACGACAACAACAATGCGTATCTCAAAGACGAGCAGTTTATCGATGCAATGAACTACAGGTTAAAGAAGCTCATTGCCGACTGCACAACATTTAAGAGCCTTGGACAAGTGTACGCAGAATCACGATGGGCGCAGACCAATCCCGAATTTATAGAATGGTGCAGTACACGTAAGGTAGAACTTCAACAGGATTCAGCAGCATGATAAAGTTAACACAATCGAGGGTTGTCTTCACTGATAACCCTCACTCCTACCACCTTGGAGACAAAGAACTGAAAGGTGTGACAAGCATTCTTTCTAAGCATATCTTCACTGAGAAATACTTTGGTGTATCAGAAGAGGTGTTGAATGCGGCGGCAGAAAGAGGCTCACGCATACACGAAAATTGCAGAGCGTATGATGTAGTGGGGTTTGTTGCTTGCGATGAAGTACAGGCATACGCAGACATCAAGAGGTCTATGGGACTTGTCACAATAGCCAACGAATACACCGTTTCTGATGAAGAGAATGTAGCATCAAAGATAGACTGCGTAATGGCATACGAGGGCGAAGACGAGGTGATACTTGTAGATTACAAGACTACCTCCCATTTCGACATTGAATACCTCTCATGGCAGTTATCTATATACAAGTATCTCTTTGAGTTGCAGAATCCGGGTGTCAAGGTTAAGGGACTTATGGGTATATGGCTTCCTTTATCCAAGTACGGCAAGCCAAAGGCAGAGTTTATCGCTGAGAAACCTCAGTCAGAAATAAAGAAGTTACTCAAAGCAGATGCAGAAGGTAGTTTGTATGCACCCCCACCAAGCAATATACCTCCAGAGGTTATTATGCTTCAAGAGCGATGCCTTGATACATTGGTAAGACTGAAAGAGGTAGAAGAAGAGAGTAAGAAACTGCACGAAACACTCCTTGCGGCAATGGAAATGTACGATGTGAAGAAATGGGAAACGGACAAATTCTCTTGCACACGTACCCTACCTACCGAGCAAGAGCGTTTCGACTCTAAGAAATTCAAAGAAGAACATCCTGACATGGCAGAGAAATACACAAAGAAGGTCAAAGTCAAAGGATCTGTACGTATAACAATAAAAAAATAGACATTATGAGTTTTCAGAGAATAGAAGTCATGGGTGCCATTGGTAAGAATGCCGAGGTCAAGACAATAAACGGTAAGCAATATCTCGCATTCTCAGTAGCTGTAGGCAATGGCAAGGATGCACAAGGTCAGCCAAGACCTTCAACATGGTTTGACGTATTGTATAATTACAACCCGCAGACCCAAGAATGGTTGTTGCAGAGACTTGTAGCAAAGTCAATAGTGTACGTTGATGGCAGAGTATCATCCAACGGATATGTATCTAAGAACTCAGGTGAGGTAATAACATCACTGAATATCTTTGCCAATACCGTAGAGCCAAACGGTATTGTGCAGAAGAATAATCAGCAGATGCCACAGTACGCACCACAGATGGCTCCGCAGCCTTATCAGCAGATGCCACAGGGTTATCCACAACAGCCAGTGTACCCACAGGCTTATCCTATACAGGGTCAAGCACAAATGCCACCACAAGGCGCAGAGCCTATGCCATTTTAGTTAATAATGTTACCAAGACCCCATCTTTCGGGGTGGGGTCACTTTTAGAACAATGAAAGGTTTATATATAAAACGTGGTGGTGCATTCTATCCATTCGATGATGAGACCTATGATAAGTTTCGGAAGATTAAGGAGGGCAAAGCCGTAGAATTGCAGTTTACGCAAAAGCGCAATATTGAGTTTCATAGAAAATACTTCGCATTGCTTAACACTGCATGGGCTTACCTTTCGGAAGAACAAGAGAAAGTATATGGTTCGATAGAGGGTTTCAGGAAAACTTTACAGATTGCAGCAGGATATTACGAGCCAGTGCTTGATTTTCAAGAAGGTCGTTTTGTGAAATCCCCCGCATCCATTGCCTTTGACAAGATGAGCGAGGAGGAGTTTGCGGAACTTTACGAGAAGGCGAAAGATGTACTGTTCACCTATGTATTGACAAATGTAACATTAGAGGAATTTTTGTCGAACTTGAACGAATTTTAGACACAATATTAAATATGAAAGTTCAAAAACCAAGAGTAAAATGTGAAAAGCTTACTATTGATACGATAGTAAGAGATACAGGGATGTCAAGAAACTCCGTGTTTCAGGCATTGTCTTTCTTTAACAACAGTGAGCGTGGCAGAGCAGTCCGTGCGTATGCCTTGAATAATGGTGGTGAGGTTATCATGGAAGAGGTCATAGTATGATGCACGTAGAAGAAATCTCCAAGAGGTGGTTATCCAACCCGGAAGCGCAGAAATATCTCGGTGTCAGTGCTGAGTTCATGAAAGACCTCCGCGAGCAAGCCAAGATACATTGGTACAAGCGTGGCAAGACCATCTGGTACGAAATCAAAGACCTTGACAGTTTTGTCCTTAAAGGAAAGGTGGTATGAGTAATGATGGATGGATCAAAATCTCACGAAAGCTCCTTGACTGGGAGTGGATAGATGACCCAATAACATCGTGGTTGTGGTTCAAGTTGTTACTAAAAGCCAACTATGAAGATAAGAAATGGCATGGCATAGTTATCAAACGTGGGCAAGTGGTTATTAGCTATGCATCACTCGCTAATAAGCATGTCTCTATCAAACAAATTCGTACGGCTTTAAAAAGATTGGTCGAAAGTGGATGCGTGGGCAAGCAAACGGCAAGCCAATACACAATCGTAACTATCAATAACTATGATAGATACCAACAAAAAGAAGAAAGCAAATCTGACGAAGAGGGCAAGCAAGGGGCAAGCGAAGGGCAAGCAGAGGGCAAGCAAGGGGCAACAACTAAAGAAATAAAGAAAGAAAGAAATAAAGAAGAAATACAATTAACTTCTAACTCTAACGAGTTATCCGTTAATTGTTCGTCAGCCGAAACGCCTGACCCACTTGATTGGGATGCATTTATTCGGTTCTTCAATGAGAAGATGAGGGATAAGGCAATACCACCAATATCAAAGTTGACGGACAAGCGAAAGCAGAACGTAAAAGCACGTTTGCGCGAGTACGGCAAACAAGCGATAGGGCAAGTGATAATCAATGCGGCAGAGTCAGATTTTCTTAACGGCAAGAATGATAAAGCGTGGACTGCTAAGTTCGATTGGCTATTTCTTCCTACCAACTTTCCGAAAGTATTAGAAGGTAATTACAAAAACAAAGATGCAACAGATAGGACAAATTATCAAGCAGAACAGCGTAGGCTTGCAGTCGAGGAACAGGTTGCAAGACTCCTCGCTGAAGATGGCTATAGTTAGGCGGTATGGAGAATTGGGGCAACTAATGACAAGGTTCAATCCCGATGCACAAGGAAGCATGGCAACAAACATTGTACAAACCATAATGGGTGACTACCCTACTCTTGCAAAATTGAAATGGTATGGCGAAAACGTTCCCAAAGCATGGTTGCTTCCACAGTTGTATGACCTTTCTGAGTTCTGCGGTTGTAAGGAGAAACTTCAAGGCAGACCTCTTGAACAATGCGCAGATGTTATTGCTACAACATGGCACTACTTGAAAGTATCGGAACTGATGATGTTCTTCTACAGATTCAAGACAGGAAAGTATGGCACGTTCTATGGTAACGTTGACCCACTTGTTATCACTACATCGCTGGCAGAATTCGTAAAAGAACGCAACACAGAGATAGACCTTATCGAACAAGAACAACGTAAGCAACAATTAGAAGAAAGTCTAAAGAACTCCATTACATACGAGGAGTGGCAAAAAGTCAAACAACAAAAACAAGAAAAAACAAAATGATACAGATTTCAATCGGGATTCTATTTATCCTATTATTACTCGTAGTGCTCTACCTCAGAGCAGAGAAGAACAGAACCAACGAAACGATGATGTCGTGGTCGCAGGTGATAAACGAAATACGCAGGAATCAAGTGACTAACGATGTACCAAAGATAGTAGTCAGTCTTTCAGATGGTGCTACGATGCCAAAGAAGGCGCATGAGGGTGATGCCTCGTATGACCTTTGCGTGGATAGGGACGTATTTTTGGTGCAGGGCAGACAGAATCTTCCTACTGGTGTAAGGTTGGCAATGCCTCCTAGTATTCACTCTTTCATCATGCCTACAAGTGGCAATTCCTCAAAGGGAATGAATGCGAGAATGATTGTTGATGGCAAAGTTACGGAACACAGAGTGTCAGGGCATATCAAGATAGGCACGATAGACAATAACTACAGAGGTGAGTTGGGTGTTACATTTGACTGCTACGATGCTATGGATGGCAGCGTATTCATTGAGAAGGGTACCAAGGTAGCGCAGTTGTGGATAGCAAGAGAGACACCAAATATGCTTGTTGAAGGTGATGTAGATACCGATACAGCGAGAGGTGCTGACGGTTTTGGTTCAACGGATAAAAAGATAGGGGAATGAGCAAGGTAGTATATATCACACATAAAGACGATAAGGTTTCAACCTTAACCTTCAACGAGAGCAACCCAAGCCACAAGAAAGAGTTCGTCAATCTCCTTTACAAGTTGGCGAATGACAATGAGTATAAACGTGTAACGATACAGAGGGTATGACCGAAGAATGGCGAGAAATAACTGGCTACGAGGGTAGATATGCCGTAAGTAACCTTGGTAGGGTAAAGACTATTCCGCATAGGGTTAGCAACCATACAGGTACTATTCTGCTGAAAGAACGCATACTGAAACCTAATGTGTTGGCAAAGGGGTATTTTCAAGTTACCATCAGTAAAGGAGTTAAAGGAACAAGAAAATATTTTCAAGTTCATAGACTTGTAGCAATGATGTTTATTCCTAATCCTAAAGGGTATGACCAAGTTAATCATATCAATGGAATCAAGAACGACAATAGAGCAGAAAACCTTGAATGGTGCAATAACTCAATGAATCAGATACATGCTTACAAACATGGACTGAATCATACAGGAGATTTATGGAGAAATCGGAAGGGTGTGAGTGTAGCATGGGTTGATGATGCAGGAAATATTATAAAGATATATCGCAATGCCATACATGCAGAAAGAGAGTTAACACCTAATGCAAAGAACTCAAGTAACACTATCAACGCTGCAAAGAGAAAAGGAACATATAAAGGAAGAAAATTTATTATAGTATGAAGAAAATACGAATGATAGAGGTTTGCGCTGGATACTCCAGTCAATTGCTTGCATTAAAACGCTTAAAGCAGTACGCACAGAGCATTGGCGAGGACATAGACGTGGAGTGCGTGGCATGGAGTGAGTTTGACCCGGAGAGCAACCGACCAAACGATGAACAGCCCGCAGTGGTAGCGCACAAGATACTGCATCCTGAATGTGCCGACCGTAACCTTGGCGATATGACTAAGATTGATTGGTTGAAGTTCAAAGCGGAGCTGATGCAAGGCAGAACACCATTGAGCAACGAAGAGTTCACCGAGCAATATACTACGGCAAAGACCTATGAGGAATATCTCGATACTCCTACGATGTTATCAGACAAAGGCAAAGAGATTATGAATTGGGATGCCAACATTGACATTCTAACTTACAGTACACCTTGTTTCGTAGCAGGGACACTGGTAATGACTGATAAGGGTAATGTTCCGATAGAACGTATCAAGGTTGGTGATATGGTGCTGACGTCTGACGGTTATCGCAAGGTAACAAAGTTCTTTGATAATGGTTTCAGAAATACCTTCAAGACAAAGATAGGGTATATCGTTGATGGCGAAAGGTTCTCAGTGAAGTTTGAAGCAACACCAGAGCATAAGTTCAGAACACAACGTGGTTGGGTGAAACTGAAAGACTTGATGCACATTGATAAAATCTACGTTCTTTACAATATCAACGGAGAGGTGTTAAATGGAGTTGAAGCATCTATTGACATTATCGAAAAGACAGGTGATTTTGCAAGGGTTTACGACATTGAAGTGGAAGATAAGCATGAGTTCTTCGCGGAGGGTGTATTAGTGCACAATTGCCAGTCAATCAGCAATGCTGGACTTCAACACGGCTTTGAGCCAGGCAGTGGCACACGTTCCTCTATCCTTTGGGACACACTGAAATGTATTGAGGTGATGCGCCCGAAATACTTGCTACAGGAGAATGTGGCGGCTATCGTCAGCGAGAAGTTCCTTCCAATGTTCAATGCTTGGCAGTTGGCGGTAGAGAAACTTGGTTATCGCAACTACACCCAGCTGATGAACGCAAAGGAGTATGGCGTACCACAGAACCGAAACCGTCTCTTCATGCTCAGTGTGCGTGATGATCTGGAACTCAAATACAAGTTCCCTACCCCATTCAAACTTGACAAGACACTCGAAGATGTGCTTGAAAAGAATGTTGACGAGCGTTACTACATTGCTCAGGAGAAGACTGACGAGTGGATAGCAAAGGAACGTGAGCGTCTGGAGAAGGAGGGGTTGATTTGAAATACTACAGCATAGCAAGCCGAAGCAGAGACCCACGTAATCCCAACCGCAGGGGCAAGTGCCGAGAAGGTGACAACTATATGGTGCAGACCTTTGAGGTCAACGCAAGTGGTGTGAGCAATGCCATAACGAGTGTCTGCAAGGACTGCTATGTATTGGAGGTGTATGGATAAGATAATCTGCTTAGGCTACATCTGGAACTCACGGCAGAATGGTGGGGTGTACGACCCCAAAGGTATATGTCCCACCATCTGCATAGGAGCTCATACAGGATGTGAACCCAAAATACTTGAAAGAAAATGACAGAATACGAATTAGACAAACTATGCGAGAAGCAAACTGATTGTGGTTGCAACTGCATGAAATGTGAATTGTTTGCCCGTTACCAACGCTCGCAAAACCAATAGGACAATGTATAAACGCAGCGCAATAGCAATAATCAAAAATCCACCCCCCCCAACAACGTGCTTCATCGAATGTCAGTTTGGGGAAGCCAAGTACTACGAGAAGGTATCAGGGTGTATCACAACACGAATAGATGCAGGAGGGTGTTGGTTCGTTCAAGTGAAAGATGAAAGAATATAAACCGATAGTGATATACGGCAGTCTGCAAAATCACGCAGTGCATGGTCCTGTAATGGGGGGGGGTAAGTCCTTGCTTGGGATGCACCGACTTCGGATTGCCGAAAGTGTTATATGAAGCAATTAGCGATAATGACCGACCCTTGGCGGCATCAGTTTGAGTGGCGAGGCAGAACAACACTGCCTATCTACAAAGACTATGCTCCTACCGTCCGGGCAACGGACTATAAGGGACCAGCATTAGTATTAGAACGATGGTAAAGAAACAATATCTCCTTGGATGGGTGCGTGACCATAAGGGCAAGGTTCTCACCCGACCGATACTGAAAGTCAGCAACTGCATCACTACGATGTCAGGTGGTGGGCATACAGGTAATGACGGATTGGGGAATACAACGATGTACGTTTTAGAGATATGCAGATAATCAAATTAGGCAATTACTCACACCACGCAGAGGGCAGTGCCTTTGGTGACAAGAACAGAGGGGCGATATACTCCGTTAAGGGGATAGCACCTTGTCTTTGCGCTGGCATGGGTGGGGGGGGTAATTTAGTTCCAACGATATTAGAGATATGCAACTGATAAGACAAATAACACTGAATGCCGATGATGACGGATGCGCCAGCACCTTAACGTGCGCTCACTCCTTTATAGGTAACATTCTCTACCCACGGCAAGGATTCAGGCAGCTTGGAGTATTGGAGGTATGGCAAAAGTGATAGAACTTGGAAATATGTTACCCCCACGCAAAGGGTGGAAATCACCTCAGGATGGCAGAGTGTTCTCCATAAAGGGTATCTCTCCAACGATAGAAGCACGAACAAGTAATGACCATATAAAGATACTTACTTATTGATAAAAACAAAACGAACATGAACGAATTGACTGAAATAGAAAAAATACTGCGGGCTACGAGAGGACTAAAGGAAGGCTCTTTGGTAGCCGACAAAGCGGGGCAACCTTTTAGAGTGTCTCATATAGACAAAGATAAGTGTGTCATTGTTTCTTGTGATGGACGTGAGCTGAAGCACAACGAGATATATTCATTGGAGTTTACGGAGAAAAACCTTGTCAAGATTGGATTCAAGAAAATACGCGGACAGTATCAGTATGAATGGAATGACCTTAGTGGACGAAGCTACAAGATGGTGATAAGCAGGACGAAGCCAAAAGATTTAGGTGACATAGAAAAGGATTGGCGAGTTAGGTTATACAACTTCAAAGGGATAAGATGCGACCTTAGGATAGGTGGTTTGGGTACTTTGATGGATTCTGTTCAAGAAGGTTGGAGACACTTGTTTTATGGCACACCCCTCGGGCTTCCTGGTATTTGGAGATAATAAAGCAGATGTTTGACATGGACAAAGTAATGCAGATAGGCAACATGACAAAGAATGCCAACCGCGACAACCCCCAACGCAATAGGGTGTATTCCGTAAAAGGAGTGGCGGCAACGCTGACTTGTTGCGGTGGTGGTAATCTCGAACCTTTGATAATAGAACGATATGAAATTCAAGATAAGAGTATGCAATGGGTGTGACCCTACACGAATAGCCAGCGCATCCATACGAGGAAGTAGCCGAGGTTTCGGGGGGGGCGTTAATGCAGTAGAACTGATGAGCAACGACTATGTACCATGCCTACGATGTCTAAACGGCTTTGTAGTGATATACGAACCAAGCAATGAGAATACTCACTGACAACATTACCCATCCCTGCATCCTGCGTGGAGAACGGAGCGAAGAACAGAAATGGCTCAGACACCTCTACGGTGACAAAGGGCAACGATTTCAAGGTAAAGTATTCCGACCTGCCACCAATGGATGCTCAAACACCATAACAACGATAACAAAGGACAATTTACTGATAGAGCCGATATGAAGATACAAAAGCCAAAATACCTACAGGACTTCACAGGCAATAGGGGTGGGCATACGTTGGAGGTAAGGCATATCCTGCCACATTTACCTGACAAACTATGTTTCTCTGATTGCAGACACTTTGTGTATGATACAGAGATATTCCCATTTGCTCTAACAACTCGCAGTTTCATGAATAATCAACAATATTTGAAAGAACCAAAAATATTTTACGATATGGCAGACAACAACCAAGTAGTAGAAAAGAAATACCGCATCCGCAAGCTTACGGAACGTGAGGTTTTTCGCCTCATGGATGTGGACGAAGAAGACATTGATACCCTCTTGCAGAAGCGCACCGTAACACGCAAGGACGGCACAACTGATGAGAAACTTGTAATCCCTTCAAGTCAGCATTACAAACTCGCAGGTAACTCAATCGTGGTAAACTGCTTATTCCTCATATTCAGGAACATTTACTACCCGGAGAAGCCAAAAGCAGGTCAGCAACTCAGTTTGTTCTAATATAGGTTAAGATATGGCAAAGACAACGATAAAAGCACCCACAACGAAGGTTCCCACACTGATAAGGTGCATGGACTGCAAGCACGCTTACCTTATGCAGAGCATACCAGATAATCCTATCGTAGCAGAGTGTTCCGAAAGAAAGGAACGATTTGTAGCATCAACGCATTTCAAGTGTGAGCATTTTGAGAAAAGAGTAAAACCAATAGTTATCAACCCAATGAAAAAAGCATAAAATGGATAAGACGGAAAAATATATAACATTGCTGGAAAAACATTGCGCACTACAGGAGAAGCATCATGAATTGTATAAGTCTTTCAATCAGTACAAGCGCAACCATGTAGCAAGTATTGATGTATCGGACAAGAC
Organism: Candidatus Prevotella equi; assembly: GCA_018065145.1. Classification (GTDB taxonomy): domain Bacteria; phylum Bacteroidota; class Bacteroidia; order Bacteroidales; family Bacteroidaceae; genus Prevotella; species Prevotella equi. The sequence continues at coordinate 38,969 of JAGHTW010000158.1, read as the reverse complement.
TATCGCTACACTGAGAGAACAACTTGACAGACTAAAGGAGCAAGCAGCGAGCAAGGAAGTTGTTAGAACATCAATACATTTCCCTGTATATGAGACACAGAAGTATGGTGCTATCAGTGATGTAAAGCAAGTGCAGAATTACATTGACAACTGCGAAAGCCAGATTGACATACTTACAAAAGAAAATGCAGACCTAAAGGTGCAGAACGATAAGCTAAATCAGGCATCCGTCACAGGTAATGACCCGGACACATCAGGACTTGTAAAGGAACTGAAATCAAAGGTCAGAAGTCTAACAATGGCAGACCATGCTCACAAGAGGGTGATGGAATATATCAAGCGCACAACAGATATAAAGATACCATCGCCAGTTGAAATCAGCAAGTTCCTCTCTAACGAAGGCAGGAAAGACAACAACAGTCAAACGGAAGAAATTAAAGATATTAAAACCCAAGACTTGCAAGAAATGGAAAGTACCGAAACAAACAATGAGCCTATGACACCAAAGTATGATGGTAACCCAATAGAATACAATCTAAAAAAGTTCAAGGAGTGTCCCTATGGTGTTATGTCAACGGCAAAAAATGTCGCTTTTGTCGGCAGAGGGTACTGCGTTAAAAGATGTCCATACTTTGAACACAACGACCAAGACCAAAGTATTATTTGGTGTAACAAGCAATAAATCGCACAAAAACCCACGTGTACCGCGTTTGACATGTTAAAACGGACGATGTTACACCTTTAGACTGACGGACGCGATACAGGGTATATACAAAAAGAAGATATGTTTGAAAACCTCGACTTGATAAGAGACCTTGAACGGCAACGTGAACAGATCGCAAAGATAGAAGCGCACATCTGCGAGCCGTTACTGTCGGAACTCTCGTACATACAGACTATATGGGACACCATAAAGGCATACGGACACAAGGATAAGACGGAGGAACGAATGTTCTTCATCTTCATAACGCTCTTATTCTACGCACCGAAGAAACTGGTGGTGGGCGCAAGATTGTGCAAAAGGCTTATGAACGAGTTGTGCAAGCTGACAAAGTGCAGACAGTCCTTGCTTTCACATAACAGCGAGAACCTGATGTTCTACTATCAGAAGTATAACCTCTTCCATGACAACGTGGATATACTCTTAGACAAAGTAACATCCTCGTTGGTTACGGCTGGAGTGAACGGAACACGCATCACGGAATATCTCTACAAATTCAATAAGTATTAATCATTGATACACTGATACAAGAAGAATATATGCGTAAAAATCTGCCAAGAGAGGGATGGACATACCTCCAACAGATAGATACCACAGAGACGGGTAAGACTGCACGATGTGACATCTGCAATAAAGTGACACGTTACAAACACCTTCTATCACACCCAAAAGCAGGAATAATAGGAGTAGGATGTAAATGTGCTGACAACCTCACGGGGACAGATATAGCGAGTAAGAAAGATAAGTTAGCACAATCGCTTGAATCACGCAGTACTACCCTCTTGCAATCTCCCAAATGGAAGCATAGAGGAAATGTTTACGAATTGAGTCATAAAGGGTTCGTGATTAATATTACAGAGACGGATGGATGGTACTCGTTAAAACTGACTTTTGAGGTTTTGAAGGATGGTGACTTTCCAATATGGGAGACACAGTCCATATCCCCTAAGTATCGTTTTTCTTCAATGCAGACAGTGGTACAATATGCGATGAACTGCATGGAGAGTGACTATTACGCGAAATACCTACGAAACATATAGAATCATGAAAAAATTAAGGAAAGTACCTATCGTAGATATGTTTGGCTATTGTTGTGGCTATGAATGCCCTTCGAAACACATACGTATTCTTCCGTGCGAGAAAGATGTTGCTGACCATGTGATAATACCTCACCATTATTCTCATAAGACAACAGCCAACCCTTGCATAAATCTCTTGGTCTATTACAAAGGAAAAGTAGAGGGAGCTATGCAGATAGGGTATGGTATCAGACCGAAGATAAAAGGCGAACTTGACACGGACACAACGAGGGAGTTTGATAGGATGTGGCTCTCTGATGCAATGCCAAAGTACAGCGAGACAATAACCTTGTCTTTGTTGCATAAGTACCTAAGACGTTGCCACCCTGAAATAAAACACCTCATAAGCTATGCTGATTTCGGCTGGCAAGACGGGTACGATATACAAGGCGGCAAGCTACCGATACGAGGGAGCGCAGAAAGCTGACTTTTATATACTGCCCGATGGTGAGAGAATACACCCCGTTACAATGTGGCACAGGCATAAGACAAGGGAATGGGGATTCTTACAAAAGACCTATCCTGGCATTAAAAGAGCAGATGGGTATCAACTGAAATTCATAAAAGATTTATAGAAGAAAGCGAAATGAATATATTCGACATTCCGAAATCATCGGACATAGAACGCTCACAGATAGAAATTGTATCAAACACTTAATATCGATGGGGTACGAAGTATCGCAGAATTAAATTATAATTACAATGATAAACAACGTTTATGAAATCGGCAATAGAGGGGAAATTGAAGAATGGAAGACGGTAGAGGATTTTCCTGATTATGAAGCATCAAATACTGGATGTATTCGTTCAAAAACAAGAAGAATAAGACAAAATAAAGGTGACACAATATACGAGCGTACAATGAAAGGTAAGATAATCAAACCTTCATTGTCAAAGACAGGCTATTGTCTCGTATGGTTACGGAAGGACAACAAGAAATCTTATGCTGTTACCGTACATCGGATTGTTGCAAAAGCATTCTTAGGTTATTCTGAACTTGATGTTAACCATAAGGACGGAAATAAAATGAACAATTCTATTACAAATCTCGAATATGTCACAAGGTCAGAGAATATAAAGCATGCCTATCGTGTTCTACACAGAAAACATTGGACAGAATATGAAACAAATAAGTAAATACGAATATGAGGTGATAAAAGGAAAGTGTTATTTGTATAACGACTCTTTCCAAAACTTTAAATCATACGGCATCCCTCACGCACAGCTCATCATAGCGGATGTTCCCTACAACCTTGACAACAAGGCTTACGCAAGTAATCCCATGTGGTATGTTGGAGGTGACAACAAAAACGGAGAGAGCGAACTTGCGGGCAAGGCATTCTTTGATACAGATAAGGACTTTAGACCTGCTGAGTTTATGCATTTTTGCTCACAGATGTTGATAAAAGAACCGAAGAATGGTATCAGCGAAGAAGAGGAAGAAGAAAAAGTGGATAAGATAGGCAATAAAGTAAAATCAAAAGCACCTTGTATGATTCTCTTCTGTGCCTTTGAACAACTACATTACTTCATAGAGCTTGGTCAGCGTTACGGCTTCAAACATTACATTCCTCTTGTGTTCCGTAAGAATTTCAGTAGTCAAGTGTTAAAGGCAAACATGAAGGTTGTGGGTTGTTGTGAGTATGGTTTGATACTTTACAAAGACAAATTACCAAAGTTTAACAACAACGGACAGATGATAATGAACTGCTTCGATTGGGTGCGTGACTCCAATACTCCGAAGGTACATCCTACACAGAAACCCGTGCCATTGCTTGAACGATTGATAGAGATATTCACCGACCCTGGCGATGTAATCATAGACCCTTGCGCTGGCTCAGGTTCAACGCTCCGTGCTGCCATACAAAAGAACCGCAAGGCATACGGATTTGAGATAAAGAAAGATTTCTTTGCGAAGGCACGTGATAAGGTATTGAAAGACTTTCAACCAACTTTATTCTGATGGACTCACAGTAATCTGCACAGCGACTGATAGCAATAGCCAACAAGAACCATAAGGATGCCAACGATGCCCTGAACTCGTTCCTTGACTATCTCCTTGATGTGTTTGAACTGAGCAACCAACAAAAGTATAACTTTGACTATCCTTCAATGTTCCTTGATGCAAAAGAGAAGGATGAGGATATGTTTCTGTTAATGTCAGACTGGTTCGCAGAGGTGACAAAGACAATGGAGAACGGAGGTACACTTGATTTCTTCGGCGAGATGTATGAAGAAGCATGGAAAGGCAAGGCATCGGCACTCGGTCAGTTCTACACCCCGGAATCCATCTGCTCGCTAATGGCAGGGATAACGGCAAACGAAGCCAACGGCACATACAACGATTGTGCTTGCGGTAGCGGCAGAACGCTCCTTGCTGCCTTTGAGAAAGCAGACAAGAAGAAATTCCATTACTTCGATGCTGGGGATATAGACTACATATCGTGTAAGATGTGCGCATTGAACTTTATGGTTCACGGCATGATAGGCGAGGTAAAGCAACAGGACGCACTGACACAGGAAACACCTCACGTTATCTACAAGATAAACGAGATACGTTATCCATTCCCTACTCCGTTATACTCAATCAGGCGAGTATATCCATCAAAGGAAAAGCCAACAGTGACACCTAACGAAACTGAGCAACCAAAGGAGAAACCCAAGCCACGTTTTGCAAATGTCACTGCGAAGAAAGATAAACAGAAACCAGCGCAACCAGTACAATTGTCGCTATTCTAAAAACCAACCACATACCCCTCCCTTGCTCACTCATGTACGGACATGACAAGTGTTTTCAGCCATTTAAACTTGAATGAAACCGTATGGGAGAAACGGAACGGAGGGAGGGGATAATAATTATAAACACAATATGGCACTGACAAGAAGAACACCATTAAAGCGCACACCATTCAAGCGTAAGCCAATAGCAAAGAAAGAAACAGATCCTGATGCACCGAAGAAGAAGGTGGTGAGGAAGAAGAAATCTGACAAACGAAAACTCATAGAGAAATTGGATAAGATATTCTCTATCTATATCCGCCTCAGAGATGCAATGCCACACTCAGGATATGTAAAATGTATCACATGTGGCAAGATTCTACATTGGAAGGAGTCACAAGCCTGCCATTATATTGGACGTGCCAACATGGCGCTACGATTTTCGGAAGTCAACGTACATGCTGGATGTATGCCTTGTAACGTCTTTCTTCACGGCAATATGCTTGCTTATAGAAGATGGATGGTTAAGCAGTATGGTGAAAAAATTGTTGACAACCTTGAACTGCGTGGTAATATAGAGGTCAAAAAATGGAGTGAGTGGGAACTTGAAGAGACTATAAAGTATTATACAGCATTGGTAGAAAAAATTAAATCAGACAAAGGACTATGACAATATTAGAACAAAGAGCAGCAGAATCAATCTGCGACATAGCAAAGTCACTGAGAGGTATAGACATATCACTCAAACAGATGGTGACGCTATTCAAGCCTATATACAATAATAATGACGAGTGCAAGGATGCCGAAGAACAGGAAAAACTTGTAAGACTTTCAAAACGCCCGAACAAAGAGACACAGATAAAGTTAGGCGAGTACTTTGAAAAGTTACTGAATACAACACCCGAAGAAAGGTTAGCGATATGCAACAAACTTGATGAAGATGTTAACAAAATAGTCCAAGGTATAGGCAAAAGTCTTAACAGAAGTTAAAAATTAGACCAAAAGCAGAAATATATACTATTTTATTTGCATAGTACAGATAAATATAGTACCTTTGCAATAGAAATCATTACCACAGTGGTATTGATAGTTAGAACAGGGCGGCAACCTATAAGCGGCGCAAGAGTTATGACACAGTTCAATCACGTTTCAGCAGACAACCTTAACAACTTCAAGTATGTTGCAAAGCGTCACGTCCCAAATGGCAAGGTATATGTGTTCGGCAAGAAGATGGTAGCAACCATCAAGCCAGTTGGCGAGGTTTACCTGAATGGCCCGGACACAGAAACGAGAACCTTTGTCTCAATCGCACGTGATAACAAGAGAGGTATCATATACCTGCGTGACGAGTACGGTTGCGACTTCTCACCAAGAGAGTTCACTGACGAGTTTATTGAAGACCTGACGATGTATATAGCCAACTATAACAATGGCTACAAGATAATCGGCTAAGAGAGCAGACAAATGAAGGATGCGCTACCGACCATACGGGCAAAACATTAAACTAATTTATACATCAAGAACTATGAGTATTCGTGAATTTGCCAACTATATAGGTGGCGATATAGCATCCGTTTATGATGCTGGCATTAATCCAAGCAAAGACATATACGTAATAACGTTACCTTTTGCACCGAGCGAGGGGATAAAGACCGCTTGCAGCATCCATGGTTATTACGTGTATAAGAAGCAAAAGCATATAATCAATGATATATTCAGATGCGCGTGGTATGTTCAGCACACCAACGAGGGCGAGATTGAAGAATCAAGCTTAGAGGGATTATTAGAAGCCGTTATACTCTACAATATAGGGGTAGAAGCAATCCTTGACATTGTTATGTGCAACAAGAGACACGAAGCAGAGGATATTATTAAAAGGGCGCAGTGGGCATTTGATGGTGACAACCTGAAAGATGTATGCGCAGAGTATACAGAAATGCTGAAAGAACTAATCTAACACACCAATGACTATGAAACTATATCAACATAACCAAGAGGCTTACAAAGCGATTACAGAGGGTTTTAAGACCAAAGAACGCATTGCTATCGTTCACGCTACAGGTACAGGTAAGTCGTATCTCATTGGTGCAGTATCTTATGACTATGACAATGTATTGGTTATTGCTCCAAACAACTTTGTCCTTAACGAGACACGTAAGGTATGCAAAGAGGGTACAAAGTTCCGTACTTACGCATCGGTGATGTATGATGAAGAGCACACTACACGATATGACCTGATAGTCCTTGACGAGTTCCATAGATCTGGCGCAGAGAAGTGGGGTGAAGGTGTTCAAAGGTTACTCCAATCCAACCCGCAAGCAAAGGTTCTCGGCACATCGGCAACACACATACGTTACCTTGATAACGAGCGAAACATGGCTGACGAGTTGTTTGATGGTAACATCGTGAGTTGCCTTCCACTGAAAGATGCCATAGACAGGAATATACTCCCCAACCCTACATACGTATCTGCTCTATACAGTTTTGACAATATAACAAAGACAATAACAGAACGTATCAACAAGAGCAACAAGAACGAGGAAACCAAGCGTGATGCCTTGCGCAGATTGTCTGGTATAGCGCAGTCGTGGTCTAAGTCAAAGGGTGTTCCTGGTATCATGCGTAAGTACATGACCCATGATATGCAACGTGTCATAGTGTTCTGCTCAAAGGTTGAGACAAAGAAAGAGGCACGTTATCTCCTCGGCAGTTGGTTCGCAACGGCAGGGTTCAGTCATATCCGTTTCTACAACATAGACTACACAGAGAAACGTTTGGAGAAGGAAATGGAAGACTTCCAAGCTCCTTGCGAGGATGGTGTATTAAAAGTGGCAATGTCTGTCAATATGCTCAATGAGGGTGTGCATATCCCACGTGTTGATTGTGTCATAATGCTTCGCTCTACTATTTCACGTATAATCATAGAGCAACAGGTAGGCAGATGCCTTACGGCAGACAACAACGGTCGCACTCCTTTGGTTCTTGACCTCGTTAACAATATGGAAAGCGTAGGCAACTTCGGTTTTGTAGAATTCAGTGATTGTCAAAAAGGTGGCGAAAGTACAGGTATTACTGAAACTGACAAAGGCTTTCCTTTCCGTATCACTGATGAGATAAGGGATATACGCATACTTCTTACACAACTTGATAATGAATACGCTACTAAGCATTTCTATACCAAGGACGAAATGCGTAAAATTGTCAGTCAGTACACAACTCTCAGAGAGTTTAGAAACGAGAGAGAGAATGAGTATTCTTATATCTTGCGTCGTGGTTGGAAAGAACTCCTTGAACGACTACAGAGGTCAAAGAATTCCTATACGAAAGAAGAGTGCATATCTATTGCAAGACAGTACACTTCAAGACAGGAATTACGTATAGTCCAAAAAACAATATACAGCTACATATTAAACAATGGTTGGAGTGAGGAGTGTTTTGCTCACATGGAATACTGTCACAAACCTATTACAAAAGAAGAGTGTATAGAGGTAACTCAAAGATATGACAATTATACCATCTTTAACCGTGAACAACCAAGGATAGCAAGAGCTTTACGTAAGTATGGGTGGCACGATGAACTTACTGCTCATATGGGTAAAATCCGCGAGAATTGGACTATAGAACGATTAAAGAAACGTATTGCGAAATACACCAAGCTCTCCGATTTTTCAAAAAATGAGAATAGTGCATATCAGTACATCAAGACACATAACCTTGATTATCTCCTTGACAGCCTCGAAAAGCGAAAAACACGTACGTTTGATGAATGTATGAAGGTAGCTCTTGACTATGTTGATAAGATTGAGTTTTACAACAAAGAGCGTAAACTGTATATCTATGCCCGTAATCACAAGTGGCTTGATAAGTTGTGTGAACACATGACAAATAAACGAGAAAAACAATGGACGAAAGAAAGGGTACTAGAAGTTGCTTCGCAATGCGATACGCTAAAGATATTCAAAGAACGTTTTGGTGGTGCATACAATGTTGCTTGTCATAATGGATATATCAATGAAGTAAAAGAATTATGCACACCACGCTTCATGTGGACATATGAGACAGCAAAAGCAAAGGCACTGGAATATGAATCATATACAGAATTCACTAAGCAATGTTTTGGATGCTTTGAAGCAATTCAGCGTAATGGATGGCACGAACTTTTGTTACACCTCAAAAAACGTATAAAAAAATATAGTGTAGAAGAACTTGCTGAGCTTATAACCAAATACGATAACCCACTTGATTTTAAGCACGCAGAGCCGTTGGCATACCGTGCCGCCATGAGACGTAATATGATAAAATGCAAGAACGATGACAAAGAATAACAACCAGTGCGAAGACTGCCAATATTTCCATTGTTGCGGTTATCACTATTACGAGTGTGAGGTAAAAGATACAAGCGTGTCACCTTACGATGATGCGTGTAATGATTTTGAAAAACATTAGAGATATGATGACACAGGCAGAAGTATGTGAGGGATGCAGATATGGCAGATATATTCACTCCCGGACAAATGCGAAATACGATAGGATAAAATGTTCCGAATGGCATACTACATTCAACCCTCATGCAGAGAGTGACGGATGTACACTATGGGGCAGATAAAGACATTAAACTAATTTTATACAGGTACAAGTAATAATGAAACTCAAACCAAGAGATTATCAGATAGACGCAGCCAAGGCAGCCGTTGACTTCCTCCTTGATGACAACGAGAAGGGAAACGGACTTTTGGTGCTCAGTACAGGATGTCACGCAAAGGGAACAGGCATTATAATGTCGGATGGAACAATCAGAAACGTAGAGGATATAAAAGTAGGTGACAGACTGTTAGGAACGGATGGTTATAGAACAGTACTGCAACTACATCGTGGTATCGATACTATGTACGAGATAACCCCAATAAAAGGAAAGCCTTTTGTTGTAAATGGTGGTCATATATTACATCTTTACAGAACAAAACGCGGGTATAATTATCCAAGCCACAATGCGGGAATCCAAGAAATATCAGTAAACGAATACATAAAGACTTCCAGATCTTTTAGACACTTGCACAAACTTACAAGAAGAAACCTTTGTGAGTTTGAACGTCATATGGTAGAACACCCCCTACCTCCTTATCTCGTAGGATTACTGTTAGGTGATGGGAGTGTATGCAATAATAGCGTAAGCATAACGACAATGCGTAGCGAGGTGGAGCAATATATATACGAATATGCTCAGAGTGTAGGCTTGTCGGTACGTAAGTCTTTGAAGAATAACGGGACGAACAAGGCTTGTGCTTACTATATTCATGGAGAACACCATTCACATATAAGATACTCCAATCCTGTTCTGACAGCATTAAGGAATATAGGGATGTACGGAAAAACTGCTGGCAATAAATTTATACCTGAAGAATACAAACTTGCACCGATAGAGGAACGTCTTGAATTATTGGCAGGTCTGCTTGATACCGATGCACATTACGATGTAAATAGAAATTCATACGAATACTGTTCTAAATCGTATCAATTGGCTTGTGACATAGAGTTCTTATGTCGCAGTCTTGGACTTTATGCAAAGATTGGTAAGACAAAAGTTGTCAATGGAGTAGAGTATTACAGAATTTGTATTACAGGAGATTTAACTGCAATACCAACAAAAGTTGCTATACGCAAGGGGGCAAAACGTCAGCAAAAGAAATCTACGTTGGTAACAGGATTTAGTATAAAAGAAATTGGCAAAGGAGAATATTACGGATTTACCTTAGACGGAAATCATTTGTATTGTGACGAACAGTTCTTTGTGCATCACAATTCGGGCAAGTCGGTCGTCATAGCAGAGATAGCGGACAGACTCAATACCGATGTCCTTATATTCTGTCCCTCCAAGGAGATAACACAGCAGAACTACAAGAAGATGAAGATGTACACGGACGATTGTTCTATGTACTCTGCCAGCGTGGGGCAGAAGAAAATATCCAAGATAACATTCGCCACCATAGGCAGTGCGAAGAATGTAAAATCGCTCTTTGAACACTTCAAATACATCATTGTGGACGAGTGCCATCAGTGCAACCCCTCTACTGGTATGTACAAGATGTTCTTTGAATGGGTGGATAGAAAGATAATAGGACTAACAGCCACTCCCTACCGATTAGAGACCACTGGGCAGAAATGGAACTGGAAGGAGAAGAAGATGGACCTGTCCGAAGCAGAATCAAGACTGATACCGATTGTAGGCAAAGGTCAGTTGTTCTCCAAGGTACTCTACAACCTTGATACCGAATGGGCATTGAACAAAGGGTATCTCGCACAACTGAAATACTTCGATGTACGTTCCAAGGCGATGAAGAGTATGACAATGTTTCCTAACACGTCAGGGTCGGACTTCTCAGAACGTTCCTTGCAGTGGATGGAGGAGCATACGGAGTTCTATAACTACATGGTATCAATCATCAAGAGACTGCAACACCCAAAGGACGGAAGCAAGCGCAATGGCATACTATGCTTTGTAAGGCTGGTAGAGGTAGCGGAGTTCATGACCACGCAGATAGACAGTTGCAGGGTGGTATCAGGCAAGACACCAAAGAAAGAACGTGAGCAGATATTGGAGGACTTTGCCAACAGGAAGTTTGAGGTGTTGCTGAACGTATCTACGCTGACAACTGGATTCGACAGACCAGACCTTGACACCGTTCTCCTTGGTTGTCCTACGATGTCCCTGAGCAGGTATTATCAAGAAGTCGGCAGAAGTCTTAGACCCTACAAAGGCAAGGATGCGTGGGTAATAGACCTTGGAGGTAATATAGAACGATTCGGTGAGGTGCATAAGATAAAGTTCAGACAGAACGAATTAGGCGAATGGGACGTATATAATGATGTACGCAAACTTACAAATGTAGTATTATAGTCAATTAAATTTACTCATAGTTTAAGTTATTGGTTTATTGTTGAGGTGGTGCGCAGTGATGCGTGTCACCTTTTTTGTGTCTAATTGCAAACAAAAGTTAAATATTAGACAAAACATAGAAATAAACACGTAATTATTTGCAAGGTACAGATAAATATAGTACCTTTGCATCAGAAATCAAAACTAATTCATTCAGAAAGGGCGGCAACCTATAAGCGGCAACAGCATTATGAAACTTATCACAAAGACTATTGAGAAGCAGATTGCAAAGTACCCACTTTACTCTCAGGATGGTGTAAAGGACAAGAAGGTAATCGTAAAATTCTTCTTTGGTGCGTACACGTGGTACGTAACAGAGGGTCAGAAGCAAGAGAATGGTGACTACCTTTTCTATGGTTATACAGAAAACCAGTACGGCAGAGAGTTGGGTTACTTCACCTTGTCAGACTTGCAGAGTGTGAAGCGTTGGGGTTATCCTTGCGTTGAGCGTGATATGTATTTCAAGCCATGCCTTATGAGTAAGGTAGCGTAAGCAGAGAAAGCATTAAACTAATTTTATACATTGATACAAGTATATGAAAACATGTTATATAATCAAAGAGGTGGTATCTTACAAGAGCAAGAACCTACCTATGCCAGATTGGTGCAAGAACGTATGCGTCTATACGGATTTGTCAAAGGCTTTGGCTGCACTTCACAAAATGAGTGTGACACGAAGCAGTAAGAGCGTTATGTCAGACACAGGTTACCAATTCTCTTACGAGTCAGAGTACGAATATCCCTACAATATAGGTACGATGCCAGCTATGCCAGCGAAGATAACTATCAGCATAGACGAGAAACCAATGGTAGATTAATCACCGCTTATGCTATACGATGTTGTAAAGCAATACTGCCATGCAGATGCCCCGTATGAGGTTATTGACGAGGTAATTCTCAATAGGGGTGTCAGCATCCAAAAGGCGGGTGCATTGCTCTATAAGTACGAACAGACTGCAATACGTATGGGCACAACGCTCTATATAGATGGTGAGACAGGTTATGCCCGGACTACGGCAGAAGGTGAAGAATGGGTGTTTTTCAGAATAAGAAAGCAAGAGAATAATTCACTAACAAGTTTAGTGAAAACAAATCCTTAGAAAATTTGCATATAAAATCAATAAGCATTAACTTTGCATTGCTATCATAAAGCATAGCAAGAGACAAGTCGTAATTAAATAGTATAAACTCAAAAAAGAAAACAACAATGAAGGTATTAAATCTTATCATTAAGCAGAAGTACTTTGATGCTATCATGCAAGGTCGCAAGGTACAGGAATTTCGTGAGGTACGTCCTACAACTATCAAGAAGCTCCTCCAGTTGGACGAGAATGGATATGAGGTAGAGGATGAATACGGCAACGCACAGCCTATCAAATACGATGCTATCCGCTTCTATGTAGGCTACAACCCAGACCGTGACAGTGCGCTTGTAGAGGTCAAGGATGCATACTGCGAAATGTTTACACGTGATGTAATTGACGAACATGGTAATGTTGTGATGGACGAGAACGGACAGCCACAGCAAGAGCTTATAGAATACGAGTACAATGGTGAGCTTTGGTATGCCGAGCAGGTCGTTTTCAATTTGGGTAAGATACTTGAAAGCGACATCAAGCCTAAGACCCGTAAGGGGTAGGCTATAGGCAGATGACATACAACAAAGTGTAAACATAAAGTGTTCAGGTGCATCCTTCTAATATAGAGGGGTGTGCCTTTTTATGTATAGGGGAAAGATATGGCAAGAATGAAATCAATCAACGATGTAGTACATCAAGGCAGAAGACTATTCGATGAAGCCGTAAAGAAAGGTGACTATAAACGTGCCAAGAATATAGAGAGGATAACAAACAAGTATATCATACATACGAGTAGTTATCTTTACAAGCAGAAGCATTCCAAAAAGTACTTAGGCATACCACCACGTTTCTTTAACGATGCCCAGTTAGGACAACTAAAGGTGAACACCCGTACACGTCAAGGACTAAATGCAGGATAGAGAGATATGGCAACGAGACAACAAAGAAGATTCAAGAACTACGCACAACTGCACAGGCAGTATGAACGGGTTTATGGTCAAGCTAAGAACGATGGAGAACGTCAGAGGGCAACTGATGCGTTCAACAGATCTATGTATCAGTATGCCAAACAAGATATGTTCCGTTTCAGCAACGGCATGACCAACGCACAGGCAACATCATACGCACGTTCTCATGGTCTATCTATGGGTACAAGCGCAGGATAAAATATTCATCAAAAATCATTTAATTCAATAGGAGGATAACACTATGGCAGTAGCAGCAAGAAGAACAAGAACAGGCTACAAGCAACGTTACAGTTCTAACAACATTCAGCCAACATCGGCAGGTAGAAAGAATCAGGCAGAGCAGACTTCCGTCAACGGACGTTACTATGGCTCACGTCAGACCTATACTAACGCAGATACAGGTAAGGTGGCACGTAAGGGTCAGAACGTGACACGTGAGACACAATATCGTGACACACGTGCGGCATTCAATAACATGACAGAGGGCGTTGCGAGAGCGATGCTCGATGCTGGTCAGATGACCCAAGCAGAGTATAACCGTATGCACGGTGCTGGAGGAGGTGGTACAGGCAGTCTCGGTCTCGCAGTAGGATAAGAAAGGGGGACAATATGGCAAGAGAAAGGAAAAAATCAGTGTACGATATGGCAGAACAAGTCTTTCGTATAAAAGATTATCCGAATATAAGCGATGCACGTTTACGGAAGGTTAACGAAATAGCATCAAGATATGCGCAGAACTCGTACAACTACAATTCTCGCCAATTTGTAACCAGTGGAGCCTACAAAGGAGCATTGGGAACATGGAATATGAACCAATCAAATTTCATGGAAGAGAACAAAGTTCCAAGAAGTGTGTATGCACCAAATATAAAATCCGGGCCATCAGCAAGAGCCGCAGGAGGTGCGGGTTAACCTAACTTTACAACAATCCCCCCATTCTTAACGAGTGGAGGGATTCGTTTGTTAGTGTTGCTCTGTTGCTTGTAAGATAACATCAGCGATGTATGCGTTGAACTCCATTACCATCTGCGAATACTCATACTGTGCTTTAACAAGACGTTCTAACTTTTCTGTGTCAATAGTAATTTTCATTGTGGTAGAGTGTTATGAGTTATATAAGTGAAGTGGGTTATATCTGTTCCTGTAAGGCTGTAAGGTACGGCACTGCTTCCTCCCTTACTATATCCATGAATAGTTGTGCAGACTTCTTCAAAGGCACATCTTGCATCCAATGTGCATTGCTCATAAGCTGTTGCTCCAGACCAACGATAGGACGTGCTGCCAAATGCGGATAGTCCTTCATGTATAGCTTCGTAGCAAAAGTAATCATCTTACTCTCTTCAAGAATAGCAAGTGCTTCATCGGGATTACTTATTATACACCTTACGTTAAGACCGGACAAGTCCCTGTTCATGTATTTTTGGAAAGTGCTGAACTCCCTCTCTCCTACATCGGGCATTATTATCTGATGCGTCAACAACTCTTCAAAAGTAACCTTCTCCTGTGAAGCAAGTGGATGGGTATTACTCATAAAAGCGCAAATACTGAAAGGAATGCACTCTTGGCTCTCTATGCCTTCATCCTTGTAAGCAGTGTTCATCGTGAATGCTATATCCAGGTCGTGCTTACGGAGCATCTGGTTAAGGTGACAAGCCTTGCCAAATTCAGGACAGAGACGTACATTAGGGTAACGCTTCAAGAATGTAAGAGCCGCCTTCCTGATATAAGGAGTTATGAAAGAACCTATGCCTATTCTCAGTTCACCCGTGATATTATTGTTCAAGGCGTTTATGCTGTCCTTGCATTCCTCCGTTCGCTTGATTATATCTTTGGCACGTGGCAATAATTCCTTACCACTTTCTGTGAGTGTAATACTGTGGGTGGTCCTGATTAATAACTTACAACCAAGTTCATCCTCCAAAGCCTTGATGTGATGACTGATAGCAGGTTGTGTAACATGACATCGTGCAGATGCAATACTGAATGACTTTGTTTCTGCAACGAAAACAAATGATTCGAGATACTTAACTTCCATTATTTCTGTTATGTGTTATAGAATTGCGGTGCAAAGTTACGCAGAATATTTCGGTTTTCAATCATTTTTTTTATAAAAATCCTTTATAAGTTTATAAATTCTGTTTATAAATCATCCCTACATAAGATAAAAATCATACTGCTGATGGTAAATTCGGACAGCATAGCGATTGCATCGCAATATGTACCATATTACACAATAAAAGGATAGCGATTACAGTGTAACCAGTGCTTAATTACAACGTAAAAGCTACCATTTTGTAATGCATCTTGCAACGTATTGTAATAGTGAAAGTTACAATTTTAGCCACAATGGTATAAAACGGAATTATCCTGCACCTTCAATGACCTTTGCACGGATAATCTTTCACTAACACGTTTAATGAAAAATATACAGAAAAATCATTACCTAAAGACACATAAAAGGAGTATCTTTGCAGAAAACAAAGAAAATTATGACAAAACAAGAAAGTGCTTTAGACAGTATTAATTTCATCAAGGAAAAGACTGATGAGATAATAATTATGTGTTCACTCGGCAAAGACTCGTTGGTGGTGCTGGATATGGTCTATCCCCATTTCAAGAGAATAGTATGTGTGTTTATGTACTTCGTGAAGGATCTGGAACATATCAACAGGTGGGTGAATTGGGTAAAGGCAAAATATCCCAAGGTGGAGTTTATGCAAGTGCCTCATTGGAATTTGACCTACATACTGCGCAGTGGTCTTTACTGTACCCCTAACCCAAAGATAAAGTTATTGAAACTTGCTGATGTATGCGTGGCTATGCGTAAAAAGACGGGCATAGATTACGTGTTCCTTGGAATGAAGCGAGCCGACTCTATGAACAGACGATTGTTTCTTGACACCTATAAGGATAACCATTACGAGAACAACTTCATGGTCTATCCGTTGGCAGATTGGACGCAGAAGGACGTGTTGGCATATATGAAGATGCACCAACTCCCGGAACCTGTGAGATACGGAAAGCAAGCCAGTGGTGGTGTGGGACTAAACTTAGAGTTCTTCCTTTGGTGTGAAGAGCATTGCCCCAATGACCTTGAAAAGATTTACAAAGCATTCCCTATGAGCCGTAGGATATTGCTTGAATATCACTATAAAGAGGGCAAAAATCTTCATTAAACCATTTAGTGAACCAATATTTTGTCATTGCATAAACAGATCTATGGATAATCACTACCTTTGTATTTGTTAAACGGAATTGAAGATACAATGGCAGTAAACAGAAGGAAATCGTATGCCGACATCGTGAAACAATTCACAAGGATTGTTGGTGATGGAAGTCTCAGTGATGCCCGCTATCAGCGTGTATTGAACGCAGCGCAGAGATATACGCAGAATATCAGGGACACCAAGACATTTCAGAATGCAAAGAATGATGCATTAAGCCGTTCTGCATCATCGGTGGTGTTTGATAAGGCTATGCGCAATGTGAAACAAAAGAAGTTCTCACGCAGTACATACATGGGAACGAATGGAGGATAAAATTATGGCAAGAAGACAAAAAATGACAATGAAGTCCATGCAGTCTTTGTCTGACAAGATGAAGAAGGCTGGCACAAAGGTAAGACATGTCAACGCCAAGCAGACCAATCTGCAAGGTGGAGCGAAGAACCGTAACCAAGCATACACCTCAGGTGGTGCAAAGAACCAAGGCTATGACCCAGAGACCAAGCAGTTCACCAAGGGTAGCACAAGCACACGTAGCGGAAAACTCGCAGTAGAGGGTAGTAACAACACCAAGGGCGCACGTACATGGACTATGACGGAAAAGGACGAGAATGGCAACACCGTTCGTCAGTCAGGACGTTCACAGACTGCAACCCGTCGTCAGCGTGAGTATGATGTCAAGAAAGGTTTTAACAATATGACCGAAACAGTGGCACGTGCAATGTTAGATGCTGGTCAGATGACACAAGCAGAATATAATCGTATGCACGGTGCTGGTGGTGGCTCTACTGGCTCATTAGGTCTTGCAACAGGTTAAAGAAAGGAAAGCGATATGGCAAGAGAAAGAACAAAATCAAGGGGTGAGATATACAACCAATATTTCAGGGTATTGGGGCAGCTTACCACTCGTGACCCTGGACTACATACCACAACAATGCGTCAGCGTTCCGACAGGATATTGAACGCTTTGAACAGGTATAGTGACAATATCTCCAAAACTCAACAGCACAAAAATGCAGTGGAGAGATATGCACAAGATGTTAGGAATAACAGAGGCTCATGGGATGATGTACAGAATCAGAGATACACACGTTCTCAATATATGGGGACATCAGCACAAGCTGCAGGTGGCGCAGGGTAAGACATATTCACTACAAGGTGAAAGATTGAAGGATAACAACGTTAGGGGTGTGGAGGTAATACTGCACATCCCTTTATTAAAATACTATAAATATGAACGGAGACGGTGGTGCACAGGCAGGGCTAAGATTAAAAGCAAGCGAAAGGTCGAGTTTGATTAGCCTTGAAAATGATGTCCGCAAATACACAAAAAACTTAACAGTTAATACGGAAGAACGTAGTAACTCTGCATCTTCTATACAGCGTCACAAATATCTTGATTACTTGAACGAGAAATACAAGAATTTTGAAATGACTAAACTTATCGGTGCAAAGGATGGAAGTGATGATGTAACAAGATACAAATTCAGGGACAGGATAAAGATTGTCTTTATAAGGAAATTAAATGAGCATATCTTTTCAGATGCAACAAGTTCTACAAGAACAAAAGTTTTTGATATGCCAGCAATGATGCATATTCCTCAGTTGTTAAAGAAAAGTAGTTACGTAAAAAGCGCACCAGATGACAAGACAAAGAAAGAACATCAGTACATAAAGCAATTTCATTACTTTAAGACCAAATACAAAGGAAAAACGTTGTATATAAATGTTGCAGAATACAGAAAAGGACATACAACAAGGTTTGGAATATATTCGTTCACAGACAAAATAAAAGCGTAACGAAGGTCTCTGTACCCTTATTGCGGGCGGCGGGCCGTACTCGTTACACTCTTATTTGTTGCAAAGATACGAATATTTTCTGAAACTACCAAATAAATTGATGAAAATCTTTCAAAAAAGTTATCCTGCACCACCTGCAGCTTTAGACGCAGTGGACAATCCCTTAACAACACTGCTTGGGGCGAAAGCCCTTATACCTCCATGTTCATAGCCGTTATATGGGGACAAACCATTACCTCCAGCACCCTTCGCTGAAGTACCCATATAAACTGAGCGAGGTACCCGCATATTACCTCCATTGCGTAACAGGTTCATTGCACCTTCTGCACCTTGTCCCCATCCATTAGGTCCTGCAATGTTTCCTATATAACGTTGCATAATCTCTTTTGCTCTTGCAGTACGCAAGCCATCTGAATTTTGTGCTATGCGTCTGTATTGTTGCATTATCTCATTAGGAGACTTCGTGCCTCGTTGTCTAACCTCACGCTCACGAATCTCCTTGTCAAGTTGTGTCTCGTACATTCGTTGTGCATAACGTGACGGATTATTTCTTCTTGCCATATATCTTGAATATTCTAATGATTAAACATACTGCAAAGTTACTCAAAATTACCCCCCCCAACGCAATTCAGAAATTAATCTTTCACTAAATGATTTAGTGAAGAATAAGACAGAAAATCATTATGTTTTTCCTATGGAAAGCCGTAACTTTGCAGAGTTAAAACTTCAATCTTTATGGCAGATATAAACAAGTATTTCACCTATAGTGAGGTGGTGGAGATACAACGCTCCGAAATACACCCGGCAGAATATAACCCACGCATCATTTCTGACGAAGGGCGCAAGGCACTGAAACGCTCTATCAAAAAGAATGGTATCGTAGGCGGTATCGTAGTTAATAAGCAGACGGGCAATACCATCGTTGGCGGTCATCAGAAAGTAGATATTCTTGATGAACTCAACAAATACAACCCTGACACAAAGGAGAATGACTACCTTCTGCGTGTAGAAATGGTTGACATAGACCTCAAAGCAGAAAAGACACTTAACCTTACCCTTAACAACCAAAACGTAGGCGGTTCGTTCGATTGGGACAAACTGCGTGAGGTAGTGCCAGACATAGACTACAAGGACGCAGGACTGACAGAGGCAGACCTGTCAATGATAGGACTTGATGTAGTTTTCCGTTCCGATGAAGAAACGAACATGGCTAACGAACTCGAAGAAATGATGTTTGAGGTAAACGAAGAACATCAGCAAGAGGTAGCAGAGCGCAAGGCAGAACGTGAAGCCATCAAGGCGGCAGAGAAAGAACATTTGCTTGCACAACAACCAGCTATGACCCAAGACGAAAAGACGCAACACATGAAAGATGTCAAGGCTCAGGTCAGAGAGGCAGCAATAGAAAAGGCGGGCAATATGGAAGCGTACTTTATGCTCTCTTTTGATACATGGGAAAACAAAGCACTGTTCTGTCAAAGATTCGGATATGACCCTACACAGAAATTCATCAAAGGCGAGGACTTTGAAAAAAGACTGGAGGGCATAGACGATGATGAGTAAACCTAACAAGCGATGAAATGCTATGGCGGTAAAACATACAGGTGGACTGAAACCAGCATATAACTACGATGCACCCGAATTCTATGATGCCATAAAGGTACTCGCAAAGAACGGAGCATCAGATGACGAGATAGCAGTAGGACTGAAAGCCGTTCTCACAGAAAAAGACTCACAGGGACACATTATTAAATATGGTCCCAACATAGACCCAACAAACTTCAACTCAATGAAGAATGGGAAATATGAGTGTTGGACTGATGAAGAGAACGAACGGAGAGGCTCTGCCATCCGTCAAGTTTTGATGGGCGCGCGCCTCGATACCAACAGGATTGTCAAGGCTACATATCTCGCTACAGCACTTGGAAACAAGACAGTTACGAGCAAGACAGTAGTCAAGAAGAGACTGCGTATAGACGGAGAACTGACAGATAACGAAGAGATACAGACCACAGAGGTAACGAGTGGACTTGCACCTAATATGCAAGCACTATCCCTTTGGTTGAAACACCATGACCCGGAGTGGCGCAAGCGTGAAATGGGAATAGAGGAAGAGGAGAACCCTTACAATGCCCCTACCCCCGCGAAGGTAAAGAAAGGTGTTGACATCACATCGTGGTTGGATAAGGAGTTGCTTGATGCCAAGGAAGAAGACACTGATGCTGATTCAGTAGTAGAGAGTACAGAATAACCACATATTATATATAACGCGGGATGGAGAAGTGGTCAACTCGCTCGGCTCATAACCAAGAGAACGGTGGTTCGAGTCCACCTCCCGCAACAAAAATTAACAATTACAACGTACTGATATGTGAAAAAGTGTAAAAATATTTTTGAGTTGTCTCAAAAATCTCCGAGCCGAGACAAAAATCAGCCTTATTCTAACACTTTTCTTTTAACATACGTTTACAATTAAACGAAACATGGTCACAACTCACCCAGTATATTATCCAATGTATAAAGATAAGGACAAATTCATTATCCTTATCACGGGAGGTCGTAGCTCAGGCAAGGCTCTACCATTGGATGAAGCCGTATTGACGCCTTGGGGATATAAGAAGATAGCCTTACTCGTAGAGGGTGAATATATCTGTTCAGTAGATGGCGGTATGCAACGCATCACGCAACTGCATCCAATAGAGGTGCGAGAGTATGTGCGCATATCATTTGACGATGGCTCTAAGATAGAATGTTCAAGAGAGCACCTTTGGGAGGTGTATGTCAATGGAGTGCGCAGTGTCGCAGAAGCACAGAACTTAAAAGGCAAGGAACAAGTGCGACTTGGTGAGGCAAATAGGGCATATTATGATTATCACCCAACAGCACCATTGGTATGTCATCGTGAGGAAGAAGGACGTCCTGTTTTCATCAAGAAGGGCATAACGGACTTAGAATGTCAGATGTACCGTGAGCAAAAGAGGTTTGTCCGTAAGTTCAGTTATAAGAATGAACTCTACGCATACATAAGTTTCGCAAAAAAGTATAAGACCATCATTAGGGTTGAGAACGTAGGAAAGCGAGTAGGCAGATGTATCTCTGTCAGTGATAAAAGTGGTTTATTTTTCACCCGAAACGCAACAATAACCCATAACTCGTTCCAAACTGGTACATTCATAGAGAGACTGACCTTTGAATTAGGCGAGACAGAGGGTAAGCGCATAGCGCATCAGATACTCTACACCCGTTACACTATGGTATCGGCAGGTATCTCCGTTATCCCTGAGTTTATGGATAAGATAGAGGCAGATGGTACGAGCAAATATTTCCATAAGACCAAGACCGATGTAACGAATGTGTCAACGGGCAGCAGGGTGATGTTCCGTGGTATCAATACATCAAGTGGCAATCAGACTGCGAAACTGAAATCTATCCACGGCATCACCACCTTTGTTGTGGACGAGGCAGAGGAATGGACGAGCGAGCAGGAGTTTGATACTATCATGCTCTCTATCCGTCAGAAGGGATTGCAGAACCGCATCATTGTAA
Source organism: Candidatus Prevotella equi (assembly GCA_018065145.1). GTDB lineage: Bacteria > Bacteroidota > Bacteroidia > Bacteroidales > Bacteroidaceae > Prevotella > Prevotella equi. The sequence continues at coordinate 16,900 of JAGHTW010000158.1, read as the reverse complement.
TCATGAACCCTTCCGATTCCAATCACTTCATATACCAGAGATACATCAAGGACACCCATAGGATAGAAATGATTGATGGTGTGCCGGTACAGATCAGCACGCATCCTAACGTGCTCCATATTCATACGACCTACCTTGACAACATAGAGCATTGCGGTGAGCAGTTCTTAAAAGAGGTTAGGGACATGAAGGAGAAGAACCCTGAGAAGTATGCACATATCGTGATAGGCAGATGGGCAGATGTTGCCGAGGGTGCCATATTCAAGAAGTGGGGCATTGTTGATGAGTTCCCAAGTAACGCGAGGAACGTTGGACGAGGACTTGATTTTGGGTTTAGCCTAGACCCCTCTGCTTGCGTTAAGTTCGGTGAGGTATATACGGCAGAAGGTGTTGATTTGTATCTTGATGAACAATTCTATCAAACGGGAATGCTGATTTCTGACCTTATAAGGGAGTTAAAGAAAGACCCGACCTTTGTCTATGCTGATAGTGCCGACCCAAGATTGATTGATGAAATAGGGTTGGGTGGTGTTATCATCTACGGAGTGGTAAAGGGTGCGGGGTCTATCCTTGCAGGAATAGAAAAGATGCTTGACTATAACCACATCTATGTCACCAAAAGGTCATATAATCTACAAGAGGAACTGCGTAATTATACATGGGATAAAGACAAGAATGGCAATTATATATCGCAGCCTATTGATGCTTATAATCACGCATGTTTTATCGGAGAGACGCTTGTTACAACGAAATGTGGGAAAAAGCGAATTGATGAAATAACAACGAGTGATTATGTTTTGACTCGAAAGGGGTATAAGCGAGTATTGAAAGTCTATAATAATGACGAAAAAGAAGTTATTACAAAAGAATTGGTATTTAACAAAGAGAAGGTAGAATTATGCGCAACGAGCGACCACAAAATTTACGCAAATGCGAGTTGGAAGAAATACGAACATTTGATAAAAGGGGACAAGTGTCTTATATTGTCGAATTCAACGGAAGGTTGTATAGGCGAGGAAAGAATAATAAATATTATAGATGCAGATGGTACGAAAATGGTAAAGAAAACCAAGTCTTTTTGCACCACGCCGTTTATAACTATTACAATGGCGATATTCCAAAAGGTTATATCGTTCATCATTTGGACGAAGACACATTCAACAACAGTCCTGAAAATCTTGTTGCAATATCACGGGGAGACCACATGCGAATCCACGATAACTTCGGTAAATTCAGAAGGGAACATCCAGAAGAACTTAAATCGTTCGGTTTCGCAAGAAGAGACCATAAAGAACGATGGGCAAAACATTGGGACACAGTGCAACCAATATCGTGCAAGTATTGTGGGAAAGAATTCTTACCTGGTAGTAAAAGAACGCAATTCTGTTCAGCCAGATGCTATGAGCAGTGGCGCATGTATGCGCATTGTAACATGGTTGAAAGAGTTTGTGTGGTATGTGGCAAGTCGTTTCAAACAAGTAAATACCGAGCCTACAAAACGTGTTCAACAGAATGTACCAATGTCAGAAAAAGTATTGGAGGACGTAATAGATATAAAAAGATATAGAGCCGAAGTGTATAATCTTGAAGTAGAAGACGAACATGAATTCTTTGCCAACGGGATGCTTGTGCATAACTGTGACGCAGCACGCTATGGGGTACTAGGAAAGATTATGGGCAAGGTAATCCGTAAAGAAATGAAGCAAGGCAACAGCGGAAAGCGACCTGTGGCATTCTCGTTAAACTAAGAATAAGATTAAAGATATGGCAAATTACTTTTCGGGCAATATGAAAGTACGTATGGGGGGCAATAACTTATACGTATGGATGACGAAGAAAGGAGAGGCGGTAAGCACTCCCAAGGGGATTGATATAATCAAGAAGGTAGAGAAAAACTTTGCCGACATTACATGCTATACTATAGAGACATTGTTTCGTACATACAAGATAGAATGTATGCCGGGCGCAAAGGTGGTGACTGACAAGGGAGTCAAGAAGATAGAATCGCTGAAACCCGGCGATGGTGTCTATGTATTCGGAGCATTCACCCCAAAGCGTCTCACCATGGTAAAGAAGATAAAGAAGGAGAAATTGGACTACGACAATGTTTACAATCTCTCCCTTTCCGGGGAATACTATATAGAGGGAATGATATTCAACGCATAGAGAATATACGGTTATGACGATAGACTACAATTACGATATACGTACGCAGTTCAAATATGTAACCCTGAACAGTACGGGGGCGATAAAGGACATCTACGAGCGCATCGGCAAGAACGATGTGTTTGGTGTTGTAGATATGATGGACAACAACGACACCGAGGTAGAGTGCGCCATTAAGGAATATAATACGCAGACGCATAAGGTGAAGGGCAGACCAAACAAGCCACGTAACAACATGCCTGCGTACATCACGGAGAAACTGCCACGCAACAAGCAACAGTACATCAACGAGGTAGAGTTGTTCTTCCTTTTTGGTAAAGAGCCTACATGGAAGTTGGAGGATGGTGATGCCATGGTGCTCAGCTCATTCAACAGGTTCATGCGCAAGTTCAGGATATACGGACTTCTGCGCAAGGCAAAGCGATTGGCAGGAGCAGAGACGGAGAGTGCTATCATTTTCAACCTTACACGCAATACGGATGGTACTATAAATATCAAGCCATTCGTGGCTGCACGCTCTTTAGGTTACAAGCTACGTCCGATGTTTGACCAATACGGAGACCTTATCGCTCTTGCTTATGGCTATAGGATTCGCAAGGGGGGCAAGAATGAACTGCATTACGACATACTGACCAAGGACTTTACGTTCTTGTGTACGAAAGGCGAAAAAGGATGGGAGGTAGAGACTTACGATAACCCTACGGGGAAAATCAATGCTTTGTACTTCAAGCAGAAGAAAGCGTGGGATGGTGCAGTAGAGCGTATCCACCGTGAGGAGATGCTTGATTCCAAGGTAGGAGATACCAACAACTACTTCGCAGACCCGAAGGCGGCGGCAACGGCAGATGTCATAGCGAACATCAGTGACCCAGAAGTAGCGGGTAATATGGTGCAGCTGACTGGCGCAGGTTCAAAGTTTGAATATATCAACCCACCTCAGAACTCCGTTACGAGACAGGATGAGAAACTTGACCTTCACAAGAGCATCTTCTTTGACACATTCACTCCTGACCTCTCGTACGAATCTATCAAGGGTCTTGGTACTCTCAGTGGTGCAGCTATGCACAATGCTTTGATACTTGGCTATATGAAGAGGGACATTCTCAGGGAAATTTACGAGCCGATGTTAGACAGAATGAGGTCGGTAATCTTTGAGATACTTCGTCTTACAGAACCAAAGATAGCGGGCAAATTGGATGATACGCTCCTGACATGTGAGCTAACAGATCCTTTTGCCACCAATATGGATAATTGGGATGCAATAATGAAACTCTATGCAGCAGGACTGTGTTCATTAGAAACGGCAATAAAGAAGATTGCACTCGCAGAAAACGTGGATGAAGAGATTGACCGTATCAAGATGAATGCCATGGAGCTTGAGTTTGTAAGGAACGAGGCTAAGAACGAAGGCCAACAAAATCAACAAGAAGAGGAGGAGTAAGGAATGGTTAAGATAAATCTCAGCCTAAAGACGGTATATTTCGATGCCATCAACAGAGGTATCAAGAAAACCGAATATAGGGACGGAACGCCCTATTACGTAGAGAAATTAGTGGACATGAGCAAGTACCCCGGACTAAATGCCGAGCAGATACTTGAAGAACTGCGCAAGGGTGCGAAACTCTATCCTAAGAAGATAGATGCAATAGTATTTCATAATAACCAGCGAGTGCTGACTATGGAGGTGAAGGGTATAGAGGTCTACGACCATCATACATCATTTGCTATCAAGTTGGGCAAGCGCATAAACTAAAAAGAGACAATGAAGAAATTTATGTTTTATTTAGAGGGTATTCAGACATGGATAAACCTGATGAACATCGAAACAGTGTATCAGTCAAATGGTTGGAAGGTAGTAATGCGTTCTGGAAAGGAACTGCCTATCTCTGACACTGAGTATTGGAAGCTTACGGATGAGTTTCGTAAAGAGCCAGAGAGACCGCGCGAAGACCGATAGACAATGTAGGTAAAAAGCGCACAAAGGTATAGGGGTGGGTGTTTTGCTCATCCCTATATTGTTAAAAATACACAACACAAGCACAATATATTCTTTTTTACTTGCAAAGTATAGATATTTCTAGTACCTTTGTATATGATTTACACGATTACCATTTATGATACTGATTATATCCTGCATGATGAAGAGGGGTATGCCATTGAGCTGGAAGAAGTGATAGAAATCATCAGACGCAGATACAGGAGAAAGGTGACATCAGAGGATGGTGCCTATATCTTCAAGGTTGACTCACGCAGAATAGAAGAAATGACCGCTTACCTTAAAAGGATAGATGGACTTGCGTTTGAGCAGACATAAGGTAATTCAAGGAAGTATGGTGTAATGGTAGCACAACAGATTTTGGTTCTGTTTGTCGTGGTTCGAATCCACGTACTTCTACCTCGTAATTAAAAAAAACAGGAATATGACGAACAAGGAATTAGAACAGCAGATTGCAAAGGCAACAGGTAGAGAGATAAGAGACGTAAAGGAGATAATGGATGCATTTGTATCATTGGTGACACATCACGTAAAGAACGATGACAAAGTATCTGTAGGAGGTCTTGGAATATTCTCTAAGGTAGAGACAAAAGAGAAGATGCTGACAAATGGTTTCTGCAAGAACAAGGTTATACCAGCAAGGCGAAAGGTTAAGTTTACGGCATCAAAGCAAATGAAAGACACACTACAGGCATAATTGGACATTGTGCATATTATATACTATTATATATTATAGGTATATGTGTTAATATACCTTAACATTGTAAAATATATACAAAAATATTTGCAAGGTACAGATAAATATAGTACCTTTGCATCATCAAACTAATTTATACATCAATAACGAATTTAAACTAATTTAATTATGTACAAGTATTTTTCAGACAACATGGGTGATTTGGTATCAGCTTTATTCTTTGCTGTAGTAATGGTTGGTGGTATGTTTTTCTTTGCATAATTTTTACAGACATGGACATCAAGTTAAACTACAGTGACCTTTGCGCTATAGCTACACAGGTTCACAATAAGGATTTTGTACGCGAGAGTGCCTTCAAGGCGAGTGTTAGCGTATTCTTGTATGGCATACGTTTCATTGTCTATGGCTATTATTATGATGATAACAGTTTTGAGGCATCATACATAGTATGCAAGCCAAAGAGATATGAAATGGACTGCGAATATGACGAGAGGACGTTCAGGTCAGCATTTGTATATCACAATGTAGATGTAGCATAGAGACTATGGCGATATTATACAAAATGGATGGTACCACAATAGAGGTACATCCACGTAAGGGTAAGACATTCTCACTTACCGAATTACAAACGTATGTGGGTGGTGATATACAACCTATTTTATTACGCAACAAGTGGTGGGTATGTAATGAAGGTGGTAAGGTGAAAGGTTATCCTTTAAACGTTCAGGCAACATTTGAGAGTAAGATTGTGTATCACAAGGACTTCTTTGTGGGTGACATTCTGATGTGTGAGCCGTTTGAGTTTCCTGATTGACCAACTATAAAAAATCATTAAACTAATTTTTCATGATAAACAAAGAATTCTTTGCCGAGAGCGAGCGCAAGGTTATAGCAATGCGACAAAAGATAGAACAGTTCAAGGCGTATGACGAAGAACATTGAAGCTGTTGATTGCATCTGCTCATGGAAAAATAAGGAAGCCGAAGAGCGCATAAAGTGTTATCACGATGACTTTGATAGCATCTGGGAAAGTCGTATAACAACTATGGCAAGCATTCAACGGACAAGGCTTTGGCGCATGAACTCAAAACCGATAGTAGGAGATTATCACATTGCTATCATAGGAACGTCACCCTATGCTACAATGTTAAAACTACCAAGGGTAATTGTTCCGACTACGATGGTTAGTAGGTAACAAGGCGGTGGGATGCGAGTGGTTAGAGTGCTTGCTTTATTTTGATAACAACTATGAAGAGATTAGATTTTCATATCCCTATTTACGATTGGGATGTAACAGTAGTCACTATTTACAACAAAGAAGATAAAAATCCTGTTGATGAAATTTTTAAGGAATTTGGAATAGAAGATGAAGATGCTATAGATAACATAGTTTATGAAAGATGCAACGGAGGAGAAACTTATGCAAATGCAGGCGCAAGACAAGCACTGTTGCTAATTTATAGGTTTGAATCTACCAATATTTTCCATAATGTTCTTAATCACGAAAAAAGGCACTTGATAGACCGTATAGGTAATGTCCACTTAATCAAAGATGAAAAAGAGGCTGTTGCTTATTTGGATGGATATGTATCAGAACAAATATATTCAAACTTAAACAAGTTAATATAACAACTATGGCAGATACAATAAAAGAAAGAGCAAAAGATTTGTGTAGTGAAATTTCAAACATACTGATACATCATTACAAAGGGCATGGAACTGAGTTTGCGGAAGCAAAGGCTGTTGAAGATGCCGAAGAACTTATTAACACAATAAAGCAAGAAATAATAAACAATGCTTGCGAGTGGTTTTCTGAACACATAATCGACTATGCTTGTTATAATGAAATGGACGGTTGGAATATAAATCATAAGGAAATGCACGATGATTTCCGTAAAGCAATGGAGGAATAATAATGACAAAAGAAGAATACAAAAAGAAGTGTCTCGAATTTGAAGAGGCAAAGATGTACGACGGTAGAGGGGAATACAATGGCTATATTTGTCAAAAATGTGGATATACAGTCGCTACACTCTACAAAGACAAAGGTGTAACGCCATTTATAATCAAGTGCCCGAAATGCGGTGAAGAATCAATACATCGTATAACATCAAGGACTGCGCCACCCGAACATCCTAAAACATCAAAGGTAAAGAATTGGGTAAGACCAACTTTTGAGCAATTCGTAAAGTTGTCACCTGCGACACAGGAACACGTGCTCAATGGTGGACTTGTATGGGAGGAAGAACTATGCCAGATATAGCAATGTGCGTAGGCACGGACAAGCAGATATGCAAGAGGTGCTATAGGAATGACAAAAACACTATAGCAGGTTTATGCCAAACTTATTTTGAGGAACCTCCTATAGAAGGTGAAGAGTGTACCTATTTAATGAATACATAAAGATGACAACAGACAACTACATACTGATAGGAATAGGCATTGCAGTTGGTGTACTATTCGGCATAAACCAAAAACTCAGTGACATAAGTATGTATCTGTATTACTTGTGTCAGTTCGTGCATAACAAATACGAGAAAGAATAGATATGGATAGAGAAAAAGCAAGATTGGAGTGCATTCGATTGGCAATGGACTTGAAAAAAGACAGCCATACCCCTTACGGTTGTACAGAAGTGATAAATATTGCAGAAAAGTTTTACGACTTCATATACGAGATTAACGATGATTAAGTCAATGAAACAAAAGAAGGATATTGTCAACAAGGTTTTCAATATCACGAAAGAGGATGAGACAATAATAATACGCTCAAAACAGGATTCATCCTTGATAGCAGAGGGTGATACGTTAGGAGGTATCATAAAGAAGAACTTCACCCTTGGCATAGTGTTGAAACACGACATAACAAGCGTGTACACTATTCAAGAGAAGATGCACTATGGATTATCCGAAACGGAAAACAGATGGTATGCATGGAGTAACAACGGCACTTACAACAGTTCCTTTGGTATCGGCAGTGAGGTAAGAATGGGTGATGATGCCTATGAGCCAGACTGCAAGGAAACATTCAAACTGAGAGCGTTGAAGTTTTGGGACAGCAAGATATACGAGAAGGTCACGATAGAGAACGAGACAGAGGAAGGCTTTGACATCATTCTTCGTTGGTCAACAGACCCCGACATTGTGAAGAATAAAAGCGTACGAGGTGGCTTCACAGCACACCACTATAATTTCCCGGAGCAATACGGCAGAGGTGAATGGAAAGCAGAGACCCTTGATGATGCAAAGCAGATGGCTATATCATGGATAAGTGGTATAACCCGATAAAGTTACAAATAACAAATAAAATATTCAAAGCAATGAAAACTGTTAATTCTACATTTTTTGAGGTAACGGTACGCAGTCGCAAGACTTTGGAAGATGGTACAGAGAAGATGGTGCCAGAGGTGTACACAGTGCAAGCAGAGACTTTTACGGAAGCAGAAGCCAATGTTACAGAAGAGTTGTCAGCATATCCTGACTTAGAAGTACGTAAGGAAGCTTTTGCATCCTACAAGGAGGTCTTTCTACCTGATGATGCTGAGAAATTCTACAAGTGCAAGGTTGCTTTTATATCACTTGACGAAAAGAGTGGTAAAGAAAAGCAACAGTCAGCAGTATATCTTGTAGGAGCAAACTCAACGGAAGAAGCGCACAAGAACCTCGCTGATGTCATGGGACATGGTATCGGTGAATACAAGGTAACATCCGTGTCCGAAACGAAGATTGTCGATGTTGTATGGAGAAAGTAATACAAGAGGCTCTGGAGTACCAATATAAGGACTATTTCTTTCTTGGCAGAGAGAGAAACGACAATGAAAACTTTATTGGTCTTGAAACCTCGGCAGTCGAAGATAATGTTCGCAGTCTGTTCAAAGATGTGATGATTGCTGATGCTAATTCCAAATGGTGGTTGCTTGATGCTGTACTTAAAGCGTTCGAATTTTGTAACGATAAAGAATACGAAGAGTTCCGTAAAAGGATAAAGTTATGCAAGCGTGGCAGATACATGAACGGAAAGATGGGCAAAATTCCTCAGGTGAATACGGTAAAAGAAATTCTTTGACATACTCTCACCCCTAAAGGGAATGAGATTCTTGGATGCAAACGTGGCTGCTACGCCGTCTTAGGACGGCATGTAGTCTTACGGCCACTCTCCAATTCGGCAATGCCCTGCCGAAGAATATTGGATGCGGCAAGCTCGTCACGGTGGTGACGGGTACCGCACTCAGGACACGTCCAATGACGGTCTCTGAGGGTTAATTCTTTGTTGACATACCCACAAGTGCAGGTCTTGCTCGATGGGAAGAATCTGTCGATCTTATGGACGGTGACACCGTACTTTCCTGCAACATACTCCAGTTTATTGACAAACTCACCATGTGCGAGGTCTGACATCTTTCTGCCCCACATCTTTGTCATGCCATTCAGTGACAAGTCCTCAATGAAGATAAAGTCATACTTCCTGCAAAGGTCATGAGCAAGTTTCCACTGCCAATCACTGCGTTTGTTGACTATCCTCTCATACTGACGGTTTAGGTCAAGCCTTCTGCGCTCATGGTTGTTGGATGCCTTCTTGCTGCGTGATAACTTTCTGCTCTTTGACTGAATGCGTGGTAAGTCATATTTGAGATAGCATGGTGACTGGATGGTACTACCATCACTCATTGTCATATATGACTTCAAGCCGAAATCTATACCTACGGATGCACCATTATGTGACTTTTCGTAAGGTTTCGGTGTTGCATTTGTGACGATGAAGATGTAGAACTCGTTCAAGTGACTGCGCTTTATCATTATCTGCTTTATCTTACCTTCATACTCTCTTGATAGTGAGAACTTGTAGGTCTTTGAAATCTTGTTGATGCGAATCTTGTTGCCGTCCAGCTTGAAACCTCCCTGTTTGAAGAGGAATGAAGAGAAGTGCTTTGCCTTCTTGAACTTCGGAGGACGGACGGCAAGATGCTTGAAGAAACGCATGTATGCTTCATCGAGACGTTCCAGAATCTCCTGGACCGTCTGGGAATGCAGCAAGCAACGGTCGATGTGCTTAACAAAGTGAGCTTTCATCCGTCCAATACCAATATACTTGTGGTATAGTTGGTAGTAGCGTTTCTGCAAGGCAAGGGCATGGTTCCATACAAACGAAGCCTCGCGAAGCATCTTATCCAGATGTTTCGTCTTATCGGTTCGATATAGCTTGTACTTGTATGCAATCATGGTGCAAAGGTAGCTATTTTATAGCAAATATGCAAAAAAAACATTATATTTTTTGCAGATATATATTATTTTCTTACCTTTGCAGGAAAAACTTACAGATATGACAACAAAGAATAGATATGCTTACAGCTCACACAGTGTTTACAACATCAGTTATCACTTGATATGGTGTCCCAAGTACCGAAGAAAGGTTCTTGTGGATGGTGTTGATGAACGTCTGAAGGAGCTGCTACTGGAGAAAGCGTCAGAACTTGGTATCACCATTGAAAAGATGGAGGTCATGCCAGACCATGTGCATCTTTTCGTGAAGGGAACGCCAACCCTTGCCGTCCACTTCATCGTGAATCAACTGAAGGGTTACACCTCTGTTGTTCTACGTCGAGAGTTCGCCAAGCTCAAGAGCCGCCTTCCAACTCTCTGGACTCGATCTTACTACTGTGAGACCATTGGTCACATATCCGAAGATACTATCGTGAGGTATATTGAGGATCAAAAGAAAGTGTAACTTAATCGCCAGTTCACGACTGGCAACCTGCTATCATCCCACCCCTGAAGGGATGGGTATTCGCGCAGGAATTAGCATAAATGCAAATACCCCTTTTCAACACATAACAGGTTGAAGAGGGGCGTTTTTAGACCTTAGAAATGCCTATATTACCGAAAACATCTATTAAAAAGGGAAAAATTTGCATATATCAAAAATTAGTTGTACCTTTGCATCGTACTTGTACTTTCGTACATGTATAAATTAGTTTAATGTTACCACTTCGTCCGTGAGGATAGGGTGGTAATTTTTTTTCTTCTGCAAATGATAATAACGTAATTGTTGTGCTTTGCGATGTTCCCGGAACTCTTCATTTGTATGGTACCTTTTCTTAGCATACTCGCTTCTTTTCATAATGAAGTCAGTATCATCTTTATGTTGATAATAATATTTAAGAGAATATGAGCGTACCTTATCCTTATGCGCTGCTCTCCACCTCTTCATATATTCCTTCCTTTCTTCTGTATTCATGACACACATGTCTTTATATTCGGCAATCAATATCTATAATAATCTTGTTATACCACGTATCAAGCTTTCCTTGGGTGTTCACCTCTTTGCGTGATAAGTCTATATCGTTAACAGATACTCCAGTCTTTTCCTCAAAGGAGGTGACAAGGTTGCAGATATTCTCTGCGAGCCTTGCCTTTTCTTCTTTTATCTCCTGTATATCCATTACTACGCACTCTTTTGGTTTATTAGTTCCTGTTCTGTCTCGGCAATCTTTGTCATTTCCTTCTTGAAGAAACCTTTGGTAGCGAAGATGTCCGCGTTGTCCTCAACGGATTCGCGAATAGCATTGGTGGTGCTTATCTCCTTTGAAAAAGCTTCCTTGAGGTCGTTGATTCCCATGGTAATGTTTCTGTCACCGTGAACGGACTTCTCGTATTCTTCGATAGATGGATAGATCTGTTTCAGTGCCTCACACCATTTCTCATGTACGTTGATAAGACAGAAAGGAGCAAATTCCATATTGATGATGTCAATAGGCAGTCCTCTACCGTCTCTAAGCTCTTTCAGTAATGTGTTGTAAGCTTCCACGGCAATCTCCAGTGTCACCTCTGTTGTAATACACCAAGCAATAGCCTTTGCATGCTTTACGCCACGTTCTGACAATGACTTGAAGTATTTGTGTTGCAATGCGTCAATCATAGGCTTATAACCTTTGTATGACGATGCGCCCATGTCAAGCCATGTTTGAAAGTATTCTTCGTTGGTAAGGTCGGCACGATAGCGTCTGCGTGCTTCGGGTTGTAGGTATTTGAGGTTAAAGAACTCCGCTTCTCCGGGTGCTGGGCTCTTCAAGCGTGAGATATAATTCTCTCGTTCCTTCATTACATCGTTGACCTTTTGTTTGACGGTCTGCTTGTATAAACCATCTTTCTTGATATAGTCTATTGCGTCAAGCATGGTGTAGTATGACATTGCGTATGCTATGCCACATACGTGCTTTATAACTGAACCGCAATGTCCCAATGCCTCTACTACCTCGTTGTACTGAGTGTAGCCTTTAGGGTTATTGAATGATTTTACGTTGATACTTGTCATAGTGCTATCTGTTCTTGCTTTGTAGTTGTTTACTGAATCTGTATATAGTGATACCAAGGAGTTTTACTCTGCGTTTGTGGTAGTGCTTACCATCAGCACCATGCTCATACCACTGCGTATCACGTATTAATGAAAAGTCCTGTAGTTTTATCATTGCCATACCAAAATATCACTTTTAAATATGTCTGCAAGTCTGCTGACCCTTTTGTTTATGTCATGTAGCTCGTCAAAGAAATCCTCTTTGGTGACTTTGCGCATTTCGTGCCTTGCACCCATTAGCCATGAACGAAGGTTGATATGCTGATGCGGATGGTCTGACTCTGCGTTACGCCATTCTGCGTAGGTGTCATAGTCAACATCTTTGTCGACGATGAGTATCATATCCTCTACGTTGATGAAGTCGGTATCATCGAAGCAACATACACCTCCTATCATGTCTCCTACCCAATGCCATTCTCGGCATCCGTCAAAGAGTTTCTTATTTATCGCCTCTGCGAGGTCGAAAAGTTGTAATTTTAAATCGTCTGTTGTGTACATATCTATCTTGTTCTTCTAAATCGTGGCTCAAAAGGTAAGCCGTAATAGTCTGACACATGTCTTAGTATGCTCGGTATGCTGTTTTCTGCAACATATATCTTATCTGCTATCTCCTTGCATCTACAGCCTTCGTTCCACATTGCCATAAGTTGTTGCGCACGTTCTGGAGTCCAACGTGAAACAAGCCTCCTTCTCTTGTAGTCAGGAAACATCTTATGCACCGCCCTTTGTATAGCACCAACGGTAAACCCTAACTGCCTTGCTATCTCGCTAAGGGTAAGGGTATCGATATTCTCTATTATAAACATCTTGTCGTATGCAGTCAGATGACTACGCTTTCTCATGTCTTTGTTTTCTATCATACACTTACCTCTGCTTTTATGTGTGGGTGAGGGTCATAGCCTGTCAACTCAAAATCTTCGTATCTGAAATTGTCTATATCCTTCACACTAGGATTTATTTTCATTATTGGGAGGTCACGGGGCACTCTCCTTAACTGTGTCATGGCTTGCTCTACATGATTGAGATAAAGATGCGTGTCACCAGTGGTATGAACAAACTCTCCGGGTTCAAGTCCACAAACTTGCGCCATCATCATAGTAAGCAATGCATATGAAGCAATATTGAACGGTACACCGAGGAACACATCTGCTGACCTCTGGTATAACTGACACGATAGTTTACCGTTGGCTACATAGAACTGAAACATGCAGTGACAAGGAGGAAGAGCCATTCCTTCAATCTGCGTCACGTTCCACGCGCTGACTATGTGTCGGCGAGAGTATGGGTCTTTTTTTATTTGCTCTATTACGTTGGCAATCTGGTCAAAACGCCGAAATTTATATCTAACAAATTCGTCCTCATTTAGGGTCAGTTGCTTTATAGCAGAATATTTGCTATTTGTTCGCGGATGCAAAAGACAATGGTTTATTTGGTCTTGCTGTAAGCCTTCGTTGTTATCTGCTATGTCTTTTGCTGATAGATATAATTTATCGTTATACAACAACGGACGTGCATGCACCAGTCGCGCGTTAATACGTTTTGGCAAGAATATACATGTTTCTTTGCAGTATACATCTGAACCAAAGAAATCTTTGTCTATTTCATACGAATCATCATTTATCCAGTATTGAAAACCTCTAATGGTTGATAAATCGTTAAAAAAATTAGAAAAATTCTTCCATCGGTTGCAAACTTTTACGCCTCTACCTCCGTAATTTTTGTACTCCTTAAAATTTTTATCATAGCATCGTTGTAAAATACTGCCCCATATTTTTTGTGCTCTTCTATACATAGGTGTGGATTTATATTGTGCTGGCGTATTACCCATATATCCTACACCATATACTGAAGGATAAAAATCATCTTTGACCGCACCAGACATTACAACGTCGTAGCGTGCTGATTTTACAGAGTGCGTTTTTAGAAACTGTACAGTATAATATTTTCTGTTACGTCCATTTATGTGTTTGTTTTCATAATCAACAACAACATATTCTAAGCCTTCATTGTTTTGTATGACCTTGCCTACATTTGCATCTTCTACGCAAGGTAATACTGTCAACAATGGTTGACATGGCTCTGTGTATGTTTCTATAAAATTGAATTTCTTTACGATTTCGCATTCGTTGGTATCTATAGAGTACAAATTACGCCACTGATGACCATAAATACAGCCAAGGTTGTTGTTTTCGTCCTTCCATGCGTCCCATATTGACACGCAGTTGTCGTTGAGGTATTTTACGTTGGTGTCGCCTTTCAAAAACCAAAGAAGTTCGTAGATAATGCCTTTGACATATAGCTTCTTTGTTGTGAGGAGAGGAAAACCCTTTGATAGGTCAAAGCGCATCTGATGTCCGAAGATACTCATAGTGCCTGTGCCTGTGCGGTCAATCCTTGTTACACCTTTTCCTAAGATGTCTTGTAGTAATGTTAAATACTGTACCATGCTATTCTTGTTGTTTTGGTTCATGCCATAGATTTGGGTCGCAAACTATGTCTGTGTGTAAATGTATTTCTCTTTTTGGAGATTCTATAAGTTCTGCTATCTGTTCTATCTTTTCTGACATTGTAGCGCAGTTGTTGTAGAGGATAGCTTCAATTCGTTGTTTTGCTTCTATGTGTGTCATACTTTGTCACCTTTCTTCTTTTCTCTCTTCGCAACTTCTTTGAAGAGATATGTGATGATACCACCCGGATGAAGTTCAAGTTTCTCACACCAACGGAAGAAGTCATACATTGATATATATGGCTGTCTTGTGCCGTTCTCCCATTTTGACAAAGTGGCGTTTGAGACACCCAAACAAGCAGCCATTTCCTTCTGCGTCATGTGACGAACCTTACGTTCAACGAAAAGTAACTCGCCCATGGTATTCATCAATATTGCGTTTCTATCATCCATAACTATCTATGCGATAACCAACCCTTGACATCTGCGATACTGTTTAGCCTTTCCGCACTTGCGGCATTTGACGATGTTTGTCTTGCCATAAAGGAGTCTTTTGAAATCTACCATAGTTCCGTTTCCGTTTGTTGTTAAAACATACAAAGGTCTTTATTGATTTGCGGATGGGTGTCTATCAGCATACCCTCTGCACCAAACTCCTTTATCAACTTGTGGAGGGTGTCGATGTGGTCATCCTGCAGACGATAGAACTTTACGAGGTTCTTGCCCTTCTTGCCATGGGTACAGATGACCGCCCATGACTTTTCGTGAAAGCCAACAATGTTATGATCCACGGCAACGTCGGTGACATACCCGATAGTTCTGCGGAGCTTCTTCTGCTCCTGTTGCAAGGTAGTGACGCGACAGCCATTCCGTCTGATAGATTCCTTGATACCGTCTATCTGCGCACCGATAGCCCATTCTATTAGTTCGGTTATCTTATTGCGAATGTAGTTTTTGATAATGTTTTTTGCCATATTCTATAAATGTTTTGTTTTACTCGTCCTTTTTGTAACCACTCCCTCTACGGGAGAGGGAGTGAAGTTACAACGCATCGTTAAGATACTCGTCAAAGTCTGTACCCGTAGCCGCTTTGTACTCTGCCTTCAGCAAGTCAATCTTTGCACGCAGTGACTTGATGTATTCATCTTGTGCGTTATGCTCACGGAGGGAGGCTTCAATCTCTGCCCTTTGTTCATCGGTACATGCTTCCATACCTTCGATGAATACTTTCGTTACATCTGCTGACATAGGCTATTCCTCCAACACATCAAACACGCTCATGCAATAAGCACCGCTGAGATTGTCAAACATGCCACAGAGCGAACCGCCCATGGAGAACACTCCGTCGGAAGTCATGGTGTAGATGTCGTTCTCGTGTCCTTTATACTCAAAGGCTGACTTCTTGAAACGCACCTTATCGCCCTTGCGTAGCTTTAGGTATTTGTTCCATTCCTTATCACTGCCTCCGAAACGAGTAGCCAAAGGATTCTCCTCTGGGTCAGGGTCACGCTCCACGTACCTCACTTCACATTTACTATCTATGGAATACAGGGTATCCTCACATATTACTGCATCTTCCTCTTCTGCGTACTTTTCTGCGTCTTCTCTTGTTTCGCGTATTCTTACCCAGCAAGAGAGGTCGTCATCATATCTGTAGTCTTCATCAATAATCTGCTTGTCAATACAAACATAAAGTTTTGTTTCAATTAGTGACATAATGTTTACTCTATAAATTTATTTCCGTTTATTCCGCGTTATAGTCATTGATAGCCTTATCCATTTCGCCGTAGGTAATCTCCACGGCATCGGGGTTGTTCTCCTCGAACATCCTGCGGTACTGAGTGTCGATAAGGATATAGATGCAGTCCTTATACTTGAAGAGGTCGGCAGGATAGAACGAGCCGTTGATGCTCTGCTTCTCTATCTGGAACAATCGGTCAACATCCCAACAGGTAGTGCGCTTGAACTCTCGCAAGAACTGATCCATTGCCTTGCCAGCCTTGGTGCGCTTGTTGGGTGTGGAGCACATCTTGCCGTCAACGAGCTTGGTAGTCCATACCTTTGGGTCGATGTCGTCCACGTTCTCAAACACGAAGCCTTTGTAGCGGATGATGCGGTTGAAGCCACGCTCACCGCGATAGGTTGTAAACTTTGGCACACGTGCTTCTACTGCCTCACGCTGTGTCTTTCGCAGTTCCTCTTCCATGGCAAGGAACTCACTTGATTTCTTGTAAAGGTCGCACTC
>JAGHTW010000163.1 GCA_018065145.1 Candidatus Prevotella equi | reverse complement strand
GACATCTTGAGTTGAGTAGTGCTGCGCAGACGTAGATTGCCTCCAATTGTTGACTTTATCTTTACTGAAACAATCTTGCCCATCTTCCACTTCATGTCTGTGATAACGAATCCGCCACGTGAGCGCAATCCCTGTACCTCACCCTCAGACCATGCTGATGGCAATGCAGGCAAGAGATGTACGAAACCAGCATGTGACTGCAGCAGCATCTCTGCTATGCCAGCACAGCAACCGAAGTTTCCGTCTATCTGGAATGGAGCGTGTGCATCAAACATATTAGCATACGTACCACCGTCAGGATCGTTCATCGTAATGTTAGGGTCAACAAGTCGCAACTGGTTTTTGATAATATCCAATGCATGGTCACCGTCAAGCATACGTGCCCACTGGCATACCTTCCAACCCATAGACCATCCGCGTGCTGCATCACCACGACCTACGAGAGACTTATGTACACCCTGGTATATTGTGGCATCAACATACGGTGACACCTGATTGCCTGGATATGCTCCCCACAGATGAGAGAGGTGGCGGTGTGAATTGTTTTCACGATCCCAGTCTTCCTGCCATTCCTGTACCTGTCCGTATTTGCCTATCTTGTATGGTGTGAGCTTTGCCTTCAATGCATCAAGTTCCTGAGCAAACGACTCATCAGTATCAAGTGCACGTGCTGCCAAGGCTGTATTCTTCAGAACGTCATACACCATCTGGTTGTCCATCGCCACGCCCCCGAAGAGCGCACAGTTCATCTCCTTGCCTTCATTGTTGGTGTATTTTTCAAGTCCAGGATGATTCTCTGGTGAGTTTGAAGGGCATACAACCATATAGCCAGTGTTAGGATCCTTTACAAGGAAGTCCTGAAAGAACTGTGCGCAGCCTTTCATTACAGGATAGACCTCTGCAAGATACTCCTTGTCGCCAGAGAAGAGATACTTCTCCCACAGATGTGAGCAGAACCAGGCATTACATGTAGGCCACACACCAACTGATCCATTGTCAACAGCACCAGTGGTGCGCCAGATGTCTGTATTATGGTGCAATGCCCAGCCGCGAGCACCATACATCTCCTGAGCCGTCTGCTGTCCTGTCACGCTGACGTCCTTCACCATCTGTATGAATGGGTCATGACACTCCGAGAGGTTTGCCACCTCAGCAGGCCAATAGTTCATCTCCACATTGATGTTCGTCGTGTATTTTGAGTCCCACGCAGGATACTGGCGGGCATTCGGATTCCAGATACCCTGAAGGTTGGCTGGCTGTGTGCCTGGCTGTGAAGAAGAGATAAGCAGATAACGTCCGAACTGGAAGTAGTTGGATACGAGACCTGGGTCATTGCCTTTCGAACGGAACTCCTTAATGCGTGTCTCTGTGTCCTTCTTCTCCTGCTCCACGTTGCTGCCAAGGTCGAGGTCTACGCGTGAGAACTGCTTCTGATACCTCGATGTATGGTCAGCGAGAGCAGACGAATAGGTCTTGTTCTTGTCGAGATAGTCCTTCATGTACTGTAATGCCTTTGCCTCGGCATTGGCACTGATATCGTCATAGTTAACGAAGTTAGTAGCCGAAGAGATAACGATGGTAGCGGCATCGGCATTGCTCACGGCAATAGTTGGAGCCTTAGGATTGCCTGCTACGAGGTCTGCCTGCATTACATTCTGTGTACCAGCAGCCGACTGTGTACCGCCCTCGTTGATTACCTTCACGAAAGTATAGCATGAGAGTTTGTTGTCAACATTCTCAGACTGCTCTCTTGCAGGAATGAGCGATGCTTCCAGCATGCCGTCAGCTGTAATCTTGTTTAAGTCAAGCTTTGCCATGTTAGTCTTGACAGGCGCAGCATAGCACACGTCAAAGTTGAGCTTTCCTGGTTCCGATGCCTCAAGGCGCATTATGGTGACATTATCTTCAAACGACGTGAAGACAGTACGCATGTATGTCACGCCATCAACGATGTATGAGGTCGTTGCGGTGGCATTGTTCATGTCAAGTGAACGTACGTAAGCCTGCACATCCTTTGCATCGGCGGTCTGTCCTGCCTCCGCATAGTCAAAGCGATGGCCAGGGAAGCCTACGAGCACACAGCCTGCAGCCTGATACTGAGCACCGTGCGATGCCTGCGACATCCAGTTAGGAATGGCAAGTTTCTGTGCAGACACATAGTCCTTTTTAAATATATACTGCTGCACAGCAGAGAGCACTCCATTTGCATTGGCGTTGTGATTGCGGTTAGGCGACTGTCCCCAGAAGGTGTCCTCGTTGAGCTGAAGGGTATCACATGCCACACTGCCGCTGACCATTGCACCAAGGCGTCCGTTGCCAAGTGGCAGCTGTTCTTCCCAATACATTGCCGGACGATGATACCACAGACGGTTTTTACTTTCAAGGATAGGCGATGGTACAGGACGTGTATCGGATGTAGTGAACGAGATGCTCACTGGTTCTGCAAGTACATTGCCGGCAAGGTCTGAGAGACTGTTTGCAGGAATGGTGAGAGTATATGATGTGGTGAGATCCAATTCCTCGTAACCTACCACTACCTTGTTTGTATTTATTATAGGCACTATAGTCTGACTGTTGCCCGTAGCGTTGTTCTTCAATATAGCAGATGCACCAGTCTTGAGTGTAACTCCCTCGTTGAAGATCAGAATGGCGCTGCCCGTCGGCATCACGTTTTCCGCACCATCAGTAGGCGAACTGCTTTCCAACTTTGGTGCCTGAGTGTCTTCTGCAAGGATGTTCACGTACTTGAGGTTATAGTTGCTTGTCTTTGTAGCCGACTGAATAAGCAGACGTACGATAAGACGATCCTTGTTGTCGGCACTGAGAGCGTAGTTTGCATCATTGTAAGTGTTCCAATGCGAGCCCGATGTATAGTCGCTTAACACTGTCCAGTTCTCTCCTCCATCAACCGAATATACCACACCAAACTTAGTAGCCGAACTTGATCCGTCACCGATGGCAAAGTTCAGTTTGATGTTGCTCAGCGAAGTTGTCGGCATGGAGATCTCAAAGTATTGGTCATGCTTGCTACCATTCTTATAGTCTGCCTTAGCAGTAAACCTATCAATGGAAGCAGTGTTCAAGCGTAAAAGATAATTAGGTGTCGAACCACTGCTTGTCACCTGCCATTTACCATCACTCGTATGCACCGTGACATAGCAGTCTTCTGGCAAGAGAGCACACTCATTAGGAAGAAATGCCGGTTGCAAACTCTTCCATGCCACGTTGGCAATCTGCGACCATCCCAGGTCGTTAGGCTTGTAGGTAGCAGTAGTACCGCTCTTCTCCACATCGTAGCCCGTACTGAAGAACCATTTTGCCACCACGCTCTGACTGGCAAATGCCGAAACAGTATTGCAGAGCATTGCCATCATTAACGTCAGTTTAATAATTTTCTTTCTCATTTTTTTTGTTTATTAGATTGAAGTATATGTTATTGACTGTTATCGGGCTACAAAATTAGTCAATAACCATATGTTTCATTTGCAAAAAGGACGCATAAGTGGGGAAAATCTGCTCAAAACACATAAGCCACACGTCTGAAGGGGCTTAATATCACACTGTTGCCATATTTTTATGCCTTCACGACTTTAGCACGAAATAGTGCACACCGAAGTTTCATTTATCTCACCAGTTCGTACTGCCTTGTGCCGATGCCTATCTGCTCTGCATAGATGAGTCCTGCTTCCCAGTTGGTGTCAGGGTGCAACACATGGAACTTGTCTGCATCGTGATGGTCTGCATTTCCGTGTTGAAGGTCTGCATGATGATGGTCACATCCGCAGTCGTGCGCCTTCTCCATCAGCATGTTTTCAGTATGCAATGGGCATGCCTTGTTCACGAGATCCACACACGCCTGGTCCAATGCCACTGGGTCAAAGCTACATGCCATGCCAAGGTCTGGTATGATGGCGGCATCGTTATGTCCCCAACAGTCACACTCTGGTGACACATTCATGATGAACGACACATGGAAATGCTGCTTGTCCTTCAGCACCGCCTTGGTGTATTCCGATATCTTGTAGTTAAGAATCTCTCCACTCTCCTGACTGCTCATCACCACGCCCTCATGCTGACACAGCGCCACGCACTGTCCGCAGCCTACGCACTTGTCGTAGTCAATGGCAGCGAGTTTGTTCGTCACGTGAATGGCATCGTGGTTGCAGTTCTTCTCGCACACCTTACAGCCTATACACTTCTCTGCCTCCACCTTTGGCTGCGCCGTAGAGTGCATATCCAATTTGCCTGCAACGGAGCCAGAACCCATTCCGAGATTCTTTATAGCACCGCCGAAGCCCGCCATCTCGTGGCCCTTGAAGTGTGTCAGCGAGATAACGATGTCTGCCTCTGCTATCGCTGCGCCTATCTTTGGCTCCGGACAATACTTTCCGTTGACGTCAATGATACGCTCGTCCTTGCCTCTCAAACCGTCGGCAATGATAACATCGCAGCCTGTTGCAATAGGGTTGAAGCCATTCACCATAGCGGTATGCAGATGGTCGATGGCATTATCGCGCGAACCTTTATATAATGTATTGGCATCGGTAAGGAAAGGCTTTCCGCCCAAGTCCTTTATCATCTTTATGATGACAGCGGCATAGTTTGGTCGTATATATGCCATGTTACCAAACTCACCGAAGTGTATCTTGACTGCCACGAACTTGTCCTTAAAATCAATCTTGTCAATGCCAGCCTTCTTCACCATACGCTCTAACTTCTGCAGGAGGTTACCTGACTGTGAAGCGCGCATGTCTGTAAAAAATACTTTCGAACTCATAATATCTTTGTTTTTGTTTGTTTGCGTCATTATTGTGCTATGCGTTTATTAAAGAACAGCGCCATCCATCCTGCTACTGTCATCATCAACAGTCCCGGTATTCCCGTAAAGAAATCCTGAAACGCCACCTCATACGTCCTCATTGTCAGTTCCAGTATTCCCGCTATTCCCCATGCTATCAGCACGGCACTCGGAACAACAAGAAAACGTGCCAACACGGTCTCTGCCTTCGACAGCATATAGGTCAGCGTACAAGAGAGCAACACGCCCTTCAGCATCATGTCGGGAAGCAGCATTATCTGCGGCATGCCAAAGACAAGATAACCCATAAGCGGCGAAAGGACTGCCGTCAGTATGCCCGTCCACATGCCGAAGCTTACAGCAGCAAACGCCGTAAAGAAATAAATAGGCAGGAACATTATGCCTCCGCCCGGTATCAGGTGAAAGAGATGCGGCAAACCGATATTTGCAGCAATAAACAGTGCCGTCATCAGTGACGTGACGCGAGTTTTCTTTATCGCTATAGTTTTTCCCATATCAAGTATATTCAAAGATAATTCGTACAAAATTACGATTATTTATAATAAAAACAGCATTATCGCACAGCATTATCCTTTGCTCTTAACAATGTTTAACCATAATGAGAGTGAAACCGTACGCCAGAAGAAAATAAATTGCGTACCTTTGCTACAATTAAACATTACAACAATGGTAAAGATAGAATCATCATGGGGCGACGCCCTGAAGGAAGAGTTTGACAAGGATTACTTTCATCAGTTGACAGACTTTGTGCGCAGTGAGTATCAACAGCATCGCTGTTACCCTCCTGGCAACGAGATATTCAATGCCTTTAACCTTTGTCCGTTGAACAACGTGAAGGTGGTAATACTCGGTCAGGATCCTTATCACGGTCCGGGACAGGCAGAGGGACTTTGCTTCTCCGTAAAAGAAGGCGTGGCACTGCCGCCATCTCTTATAAATATCTTCAAGGAGGTGAAGGATGACACTGGCAATATCCCGCCTATCCTCAACGTCAACGGCAAGCAGATGTACAGCGGTTCCCTTCGCCGATGGGCAGAACAGGGAGTGTTCCTGCTCAATGCTACGCTGACAGTTCGCGAACACGAAGCGGCATCGCATCAGCGACATGGTTGGGAGACATTCACCGACGCTGTCATCAAGACTATCTCCGAGCGTCAGGAGCATGTCGCCTTCATACTCTGGGGCGGTCCGGCGCGTTCAAAGAAGAAGTTGATAGACACCACCAAGCATCTGGTCCTGGAGAGTGTTCACCCCTCTCCTCTTTCCGCCAACCGCGGCGGTTGGTTCGGCAACCATCACTTCACGCAGTGCAACAACTGGCTCGCATCACAAGGCTTGCAAACTATCAATTGGTAATTCTTGGCAATAAACAAAAGAGCTCCGCAAGAAATTCTTGCGGAGCTCTTAATTTATGTATCAGTCAAGTGATTGACTTACGGGTATTTATTACTTAACCTGCATGCCAGCAACGTTGAAGCAACCCTTAGCAGTCTTGATGACAAGCTGATTGTTCTCGATAACCTTGATGGTCTCAACGTCAGCATTAACATCAGCAACTACAGTGTCAGCAGCAACTTCTGCGTCATACTGGTAAACGATGATAGCATCCAGACAGTGTTCTGCGTTACCTTCTGCAGGCCATACTACCTGTGTTGGAGCAGTAACAGTGAACTCGTCAGAGTCAACGTCAGACATATTGTCGCCGCTAGATATAACAGTAACAATATCGTCGCCAACAGTGAAGTTGATAATTGTT
>JAGHTW010000220.1 GCA_018065145.1 Candidatus Prevotella equi | reverse complement strand
GTAACGATACCGTTATCAACGGTCGCTACTGTTGCATCAGACGTAGTCCACTTCACCTTTTTCTCAATTACAGCTTCTGGTGACAACTTAGCTGTCAGAGTCACACTACTACCTTCTTTTACTGATGTCGTTGAACAGTTCAAAGATATTCCTGTTGCAGCACGAGGCGTAATCGTTATAGCCTTACTAATACTTATAGCTGCTTCATAGTTGTTGTTGCCAGACTGCGTTGCCGTAATTTGGACTATACCATCTTTCAATAAATGAAGAATAGCCTTGCCATTTTCGTTTGACACGAAAGCAATATCTGCGTTTGATGTTGTGTAGGTAATAGGTAATCCGCAAGAAGATGCAGCAGTTAATTCTATCTGGTCTCCATTATAAACTATTGGAAAAGTTTGATTCCATTCTATTGTTTGGGGAGCCTTTTTGATAGTCAACGTTCCGTTTTGGTATGACAAAGAATAGTTTCTTGCTTCTGCACCAGCTATACTGATAGTATATGTTCCAGATTGACTACCTTTCTTTGCAGATGTTGTTATTGTAGGTTTAGTAGATATAGCAACATCTTCTGTTTCACTATTCTTAAAACCTACATATGAGTATTCTAAATTAGGAATATCTTCACCATACGAAACTACAATATCATTGGCTACAACCTTCAGTTGTGCCTTGGTTATTGTATAGTTGCAAGGAATCGACACAATAGATGTCAATCTTTCATCGGTAAACTCAACGTCCATGGATGTATAAGTTCCTGCATTATAAAACTCTGGTAGAATCGTCGCGGTGTATCCATCAAGGTTATTAACCATTCCAATTTCCGGAGCTTTACCATTATACTCTCCTTTATATGACGAAGATTTTATTAGATTTCTGATATTATGGTTTTTTATTTGAGTATCACTATATTTAGTAGAATCCGCTACATATACCTTAGGACCTATTCCTGTTACCATATTATTGGTAAGCAAGAACATCACCCCACGCTGTTGAATGTTATAATCATGTATGGATGAAATCCCAGAACCAATGACAATTTTCTCAAGTGCAGCAGAACCTTGATTTAAACCACACGTTATGTTTTTGAAAGTTTTAACGCCATTACCAATAGTTATATTTTTTAGTTGAGAAGTGATTTCACCGCCTGTCCATGGCGCAAATGCTCCCTCACCAATATTTGTAACAGAATTTGGTATAAATAAGTCATCAAAGTTATAACAACCCCAGAAAGCATTATTCCCAATGTTTATTATACCTTCATTAAGTTTGACATGATTGATGTTTTTGCAATTATAAAACGCATGATTTTCTATCGTTTCTACACTGCCAGGAATTTCAATAGTGGTTAAATTCATGTTTCGACTGAATGCATAACTTCCTATGTATTTTAAGGATGAAGGAAAATTTAGGGACTTAAGCTGATTTGAATAGCTAGAACAATAAAAAGCATATTCTCCAATACTTTGAAGGGTATTAGAAAAATATACATTTTCTAAACTTTTACAATCTTCAAAAGCCTTATTTCCTATTATTTCCACGCCATCCTTTATGATAAGAGTCTGTATATTTGAGCATCCATCAAAAGATGATTCTCCAAGTTCTCTGACTGTACTTGGTATTATCAATTCACCTACAATATTTTTGCAATAGTAAAAGGCTTTAACTCCTATATTCTGTAAATTTTCTGGCAAAGATAGTGTGGTCAAACCCTCACATCCTTGGAATGCAGACTCTCCAATTGATTTTATCGATGGAACAAAATTTACAGACTTTAGATTGTGGTATCTGTAAAATGCATTGTCGTGTATTTCCTCCATTGTACTTGGAAAACGAACAGTAGCGATACTTGAAAGTCCTGTATATATCGTTTCTTTACATCCTTCTGCATAGATTAATTCTTTGACATTTGTACAGTAGGTAAATACATCTGCCAAAGAAGTTACAGAGGGACCGACGGTTACTGTATATAATGCACTACAACCTCTAAATGCTTCATTACCGACAATGCTTACACAATTACCGATGACTACAGTGGTTAATGACATGCAATTTTCAAATGCATTAGACGCAATTTCTTTTACAGAATTAGGGATTATCAATTCTTTTATTCCTGTACCAGAAAATGCGTAACTTCCAATTGTTGATATATTTAGGGGTATATTAAATTCTTTTATTTTACTACATCCGTAAAATGTATGGCTTGGTATTTCATTTAAGTTACTAGACAAATTGACATATTCAAGAGACGTACACCCTTGAAATACATTATTACCCATATCAATTATGCTGTTCGGCATAATAAATTTAGTGATATTCTTGTTGTTTTGAAAAGTATATGCTTTTATTCCTGTCACAGTATATCTATATCCGCGATAATCAACAGTTTCAGGGACCGTGATTTCACCAGAATATTTATCAGCGTCACATTTTCCAAATGTCAAAGTTCCTCCATTACATACATAATGAAGTCCATTTACATGAATAATATCGTTGTCTTCCAATGGGTATGTATATTCCTCACTTATTGACTCCGTAAGCGAAGCGAAAACTTTAATGTTATATGCTGTGCCACCACCATTATGATAATACTCATATTCTAAAGTATATTCTGTATCCTCAGGCACATCATATGTAATGGTCTTATCAAATGAATTGTTAGAGGTATTATAGGAAAAAATCTTTTCTCTTTTTCCCTGTCCTGTTATATATAAATTTACATAACTTCCTGAAGAAATCTGTCCTTTACAACGACAATTTAAGATGTCGCCTTTCTTCGCAACGAACGTCTTGGAGTCAGAATATGTATTCTTTAATCCGCCAGCAGGTGGATTCCATGTTGAAATATCAGTTGCGAAAGACGTAATAACGTTTAAAAAAAATATCAGAGAGTATATTAATCTTTTCATAGATACTATAAAATGTTTTGAAGGGATTCTAGTGCTTTTGATATATTATCTGCTTTCTTCTGAAGAATGACTAACCGTTCCTTTGTGATTAATAATTCTTTTTGAGCATTGGATAACTCATAAAAATGCGTATTAATATCATCTATATTATCATTACAGACATCTTGAATTTTCATTTCCGTTAGTTCTTCTCTTTTTGCTTCTAATTCACTTATTCTATTTTTTATTTCACATTTTTCTCTTATTACATCAACGTTTTCAACACTTAGCTTAAATATCTGATATTTGGAAATGACTATAATTATCTCCTTTAGAGATTTTAACTCCTTCTTTGTTGATTCGTTTATAGCTTTAATTTGTTTATCGCAGTCTTTGGTATTTTGCCTTCCTAAATACAAAGAAACTATAATTGCCAGAACACCAACTATAGGGCTTGCAATTGTTGCTACATATGTAAAATTCATAAATAATCCTTCCATTACTTTAATTCAACTACGATTCCACTCTCTTTCGCATTTGCAGTATTTATTGCAGACTGTGTCACAGGTACAAGCACAGTGTATGTTCCTCCTGTCAGTCCCGTCATCTTTAACTGTAGAGCTCCTACTCTTTCTGCACCTGTGGTATTCTCTTGCGCAACAACGGTAATGGTATTACCATTCTTGATATATCCGAACCATGTTCCGATTTTACTTACCTCGTATGTTCCGTCAGTCGTGACATTGAATGAAATCTGTCCACCAGACTGAAGGAAGTCAACTGATGCCATGTCTGTCTTTATATATCTCCTGTTCTGAGTAACGTCAATGACGTATGTATGTACGTTTGGAATCTCTATTTCTATTTTGCCTATACGGTTGCTGACGGTCTTGTTTTCTGTTGCCTTGATAGTGAGGTCTGTATTGTTTGCTCCACTAGTTGGTGTTACGCTTAGCCATTCGCTACCCTCAGTAACCTTTGCGTTCCATTGTGTGTTAGATCCAACAGAAACCTTAGTGTTGCCAGCATCGGCAGGAAAGGTGAATGCAGAGGAAGAAAGCGTTACATACTTGCAATCCTGATGGATGGTAACGATAAATGGTTTGCCCGCAATTTGTAGCGAAATAACTCCATCACGCTTGGCGGTAGTGTTATTTTCCTTAACTGTGATATTTAGAGTCGTACTACCACTGCCAGATGTTTTGTCAACAGAGAACCATTCTGCGCTTTTTGTTAATGACCAGTTGCCGTCAGTGGTGAAGCTGATTGACTGACTACCTGCGCTATAATTAAAGTCAAGAGAGGCATCACCATAATCAACAGTCTTAGCTTCCTGCTTTACATTTATTGTCTTTGATATAACACCGTCATCGGTAGAGATAATGATTTCTCCATTTCTCTCTGATGTGGTATTGTTTTCTGCTGTTGACATCTTGATGGTAGCATCTCCTTCTCCCGATGTTTTGTCAACATTTATCCATTCTGGTTTTGATGTAATAGTCCATTTATCATTAGAGGTAATAGTAAGTGATTGATTTCCTCCAAATGAGGTGAAAGAAACATTTGAAGGTAATACATTAAGAGTTACTCCTTCTTGCGTTACTGGTACTTCTATATTGTTTTTTTCTGTTATTTTGAAATAGATAGAGCCGTTTCTGCTATTGACTGATGCGTTTTTAGGAACAGAGATTGTTACTTGTGTCTTTCCTGCATTGCCAGAGGTTGGTGATACGGAAAGCCAGCTTGTGGAAGATGTTCTCCATGATGCTTCAGATTCTATCTCTATTGTTTGTGAGGATGCTGGATGTCCATAGTTCAACGTTTCTTTAGTAGATGAGATATTCGCTATCTTTTGTCTTATGTTGAATGTTGCACTTACACCATTGTATGATTTTGCCTTGAGTGTTATTACCGCGCTTCTTTCTTCAGCAGTGTTGTTCTCATCTATAGAGAGCTGAACTTCGTTAGGGGTGGAAGATACAATATGAAGCCATGAGCTTCCTGTATTATCTATAACATATTCGGTATTAGTGCTGATAGTGACAGCCATAGTCTGTTTCACGGCAGAACAAACAATGTTATTTTCTGACAATATTATATAAGGAGAGTTTTTTCCTTGGGTTATGGTGATTGGGAAAGATCTGCTCCAGTCACTGACGTTTGAAGCGACAGTAGCGACACACACACGGGACTCATCTGCTGAGTTGTTGAGTTGAGTGGTGAAGTCAACCATCGCAGAATTGTTACCCGATGTAGGATTGACAGATACCCAGTCTGCGGGAATTTCTATCTTCCATTCTGTCTGTTCTGACTCTATACTTAACTCTTGAGTTGAAGGTTGTGCATCAAATGACAATGATGATGTAGGAACATGGAGATACCTTCTGTTCAACGAAGGTGTTCTTGTTCCGTTGTATTCACTCTCCGAGCAACTAGCAAGGAGGAATAAGGTTGTTATATATAATAGTAATTTTTTCATACTTGTATTAGAAGAATAAACTTAAACCTATTCTGCAGTTAAAGCCAGAGCCAAAGCCCTTTATCGTTGATGATACAGATTCCATATCCTCAAAGTATTTTGACTTCTTTACAGCAAAAGAATACTCTGGTGCTACAAAAGCACCCAAACAGCTTATAAACGCATATTCGAACTTTGCACCGATGGAGGCATTTACGGCATAAGCCTTTGAAGCATCGAATGATGCTGTTGTGTTATATGTTTTTGACGATGAAATATTAGTCACTCCTAAACCAACTTGTGGGGTAAGTCTCATTCTTGTCTTCAGAACAAAACCATAGCCGACTCTTCCGCCCATCGTACTTGCCTTATAAGTATAGCCACATGGTTTCTCGTTTCCCTCTGTGGCGTTCCAGTAAATCATCTCGCTCTCTTTCATTCCCATTGCATAATATCCCTCAACATTTACATTGGCTATGTATCCACCAACGGCACCGCCAACAGACATGTTGCTACCAACTTGGAAGAAGGGTTGGATGTAGATGGAATAAGGACGTTGGTATTGTCTCTTGAGTGCTATTTCCATTGTAGGATTAGAACTATCGAGATGTACATTCTTATGGAATGTCTGGTATTTTTTGTGGCGTATCTCTATATCATAGTCACCAGATGACATGTCTCCGTAGTAAGGGGTTGAGCCCCAGTTTTCTCCATTTATGATAATCTTTGCGCCAGAAGGCTTGCTGGTGATGGTCATGTGGGCAATATCGCTTAACACTGCCTCCAGATTTTCTGTTTGTCCTTCCTTTACAATGACGTCGTATTGCTCTGTCTTGTGATTTGTTTTTGTGAGGCGGACAGTGTGATTGCCGATGAGAACATTCTGAATCAGCTTTGGCGTTGTGCCATTGTCTTTTCCGTCAATTTCTATTGTTGCTCCAGATGGTGTTGACCTGACATAGAGCGAACCTGTTATAGCAATAGGGGCAGGGACTTCAAACGTCTCTGCCTTATCTACCTTCACATTTATAGCAATGCTTGAAGGTCTATGATTGTCTTGTTTGCACTCTACTACATATTTGCCTGCCTTCAATGGACCTGTCCATGTGCTACGGCCTTTGCTCTTTCCGTCAATGAATATCTCCGCATCAGCATCCACATGGATGGTAGTCTGCGCAAAGTCTGATTCAAGCTTTGGTGAGAGATGTGTGGTGTCGCCTTGTTCTATAGTGAAGGTAGAATTGAATGGCTTGTATAAGTCTCCATTGGTGATGGTTATCTTATGTTCTCCGCAGTTCCACCTTTTGTTGGTATCACGATATGGCACAGTACCAATCATAACGTCATCAACAAAGATTTGTGCCCCAGAGATGCCGTATGCGTCATCAACAACGAGGAATCCGAAGTTAGGTTTCAGCATTACGTTCTCAACAAAGTTGTTCTTGGAATCGGAAAGTGTAACTCTTCCTGATGATGGTTCATAATTGACAGCGCTGACCATATAGTCATACGTACCAAAGTCCATGATCTTGTCAATGGAACCTGTTTCATCGACAACTCCCCATAGTTCAAAGTCAGAATTGGAATCTACTTTCTTAACTTTAACGACAGCATTCTCTTTAGAGGGACTTACGACAAACTGAAGAACTTGTTTGGTGATGTCATGCTCTATGATTATCTTGGCGCGACTCATAGTGATTTTCATCACATAGACCTTGCCAGGTTTAATGGTGAGGTTGAGGTTGTATTTTTCAATGGTCTTATATCCAGGGCGCTTTATCGTGACCGTCTTTGCGTTGCGCTGGACATATACCCACAGCTCATCATCGTGGGATTCCACAAAACTGTTAAGGCTGCCAAAGTTAAAGGTAAATCCTTTTAGATCTGTCTCACCATTGGCGTCTTTGACCTTGATGATAGCATACCTGTTGTTGTCTCCGTCAGTCTTCTCAAAACGTTTGTCCTGTGCAGAAGTAGAGAATGGATCCGGATCAAAACTGATGATATTGAATTCCAATTTCTCCTGAGCATAACAAAACTGCATAACTGTTGTTAGCAGACATACCAATAATAGTTTGTATTTTTCGGTTCTATACATATTTATTCTTTGTTTTTCTATACTTAATGCAAAAAAATGCAATAAGTGACCCAAGGTTATAAGAAAAAACGTAGACATCCACCTCTACTTGTCCGCAACTGAGGTCCTCGGATGACCCTTACCAGTGAACTTGTAGAGTGTCTGCCTACGCCGTATGATGCACGTAACCCAAGAAAGTGTGCTTGCGAGGATATAGGATACCCTCTCGGCACACCTGGGGATACAATATATGCATACCCGTAGCAGCCACTTCTGACATTGTTCTTGACTGGTAATTGAAATTTCCGAGGTTTCAGTTTGCCGCAGAACAAAGCATCTATGACGCTATTTTTATGTAATGTCCCACCCTACCGCACATCCTTATTGGATGGCACGGCGTAGGTAAGACAGTGCAAAGTTAGTAAAAAATCATTCAAAACAAGAAAAATCGTTTATAAATTATTATTGTTGTGATAAATCTTTAAATAAAAGTCCCCTACACGAACCCGATATGGGCGCGTGTAGGGGATTTTCTTTGTGGTTGAACTATACTCTGGCTGATGTCATCGTGGGTGATGATGAAGTCATCACATTTGGTGGTGGTCATGAACTTTCAATTTTCAATTAAGAAGACGACGAGGCAGCATATTATTGCGACGGGGAATAGTCCTAGTCCCATCCATGCGGCGATGATGCCGAGGATAAGGGCGGCGGCGCCGGCAATGGGTGTGTTCGTTGCTTCGATGATGGCGGGGCATGTCATCACCGCCAGTGTTACGTAGGGTACGTAATACAGGAAACTTCTCACGAACCTGTTGCGTATCTCGCCACGGATGAGTGTGACGGGAATGATGCGGATGAGGTTGGTGACGATGATGGCTATGAGTATGTATATTATGGTGCTGTTGTTCATTTCTCGTCTTTGATAGGTTTTATCACTGCTGCGAGTGCAGAGATAACGATGGTGAGAAGTATCGTCTTCGTGCCTGTATTGATATAGTCGCACAGCGGTTGCTGTGAGAAGAGCCACGAGAAGAAGAAGCTGGCTATGATAGCTACGCCTACGGCGCGGTCTTTCTTGGCTGGTGGTATGATGATGGCAAGGAACATGCCGTAGAGTGATACGCTCAGTGCGGTAACGATATTCGCTGGCAGCACGTTACCGGCAATGATTCCTGATGCTGTGCCACTGGCCCAGAAGAGTGTTGAGATGGCGGCGGCGCTGAAGGTGTATGACGGTTTCAGTTTTCCGGGATAGGCGATGGATATGCCGAAGACCTCATCGGTGATGCAACATGCCAGTAGTATGCGTTTCCATAGTGGTGTGTCTTCTGCGAACTTCTGCGTCAAGGCGGTGCTCATGAGCAGGTAGCGTAGGTTTGCTATGATGCTTATCGTCACCACTTCGGCGTATGTGGCGCCGATGGCGGCGAGTGTATATACGGCATATTCTCCTGCCGATGCCCTGGTGAAGGCGCTGCAGATGAATCCCAGCAGAGCTGTCACGCCGGCGCTCTTGGCTATGATGCCAAGCGAGAATGCCACAGCGTAGTAGCCCAGTGCTATTGGAATGCCATCGCGTAAGCCATGGAGTATATGTGGTGAAGGTTTCATCATGGTGTTTACTTATAGAGATCGCTTATTGGTAGTCGTCGGTCTGTCACCTTACCGTTTTTCAGTCGTATGTTATCTGGTATGTTAGTGAATCCCAGTGCCTTTATCAGAGGGGAGTTCCACATCATCGTGTCGCAGATGTTTGTCAGTTCCTCTGCGTTGCTATTCTTCAGGTTCTTGCGGCATTCCTTTATGTCTGGGTCAAGACAGATGGTGACAACGTTGTCGTATCGTTTCTCCTCGTTGCCAAAATTCTGATGGCTCGCTATGGAGCGCAGCATGGAGAGGCTTTCGTAGTTCCATGATGCCCAGAGTATGATTAGCGTGTTGCCGCTTACGAATTTTCCGTTGAGTATGGCATTGCCGTTGATGTCCTTTGCCTGCAGTCGTGGCAGCGTGCTACCTACAGGCAGTGCTCCTATCTCGTTGATTTTGTTGAGCATGCGGCTCACCTGAATGTTGTTGTCTGAAGCCTTCAGCATCATTGTGAGCAGTTTCTTTGCTTTTATGATGTCTGGCTTTGTGTCGAGAATGAAGTATTGGTTTACGAGCCATCGTGAGGCGGCTGATGCAGGATGGTCTTTTATGAATTGCTCTGCCTGTTTCTTCATCTGCTCAGGCGATAGCTTGTCGCAGTTCTTGCGCCACTCGGTGAACAGCTTGTTGTCATCGTTTCCTGTGATGGACATTGTACGCAGGTGTGCTGCGTTGGCGTCGATGTCAATGTCGTCGCCGGGAGTCACGAAGACGGGTATCGTGGCGTAGTTAGGGAAGATGATGACTAGCGTGCCCTCCTGCAGTATCTGTGTATTGTATGTGAAGCGTCCTGCCTGCACCTCCACGGTATCGATGCCCTGTATCGCTCCGTCGGGGCTATACAGATAGAAGTGTGCCTGGTTCATGTTGAGGAACCTGGCGTCTATCGTTACGCTGTTGCCGTCTTTAGAGCATGCAGCAAGTACGGTGAGGGCTGTAATAGCAACAATAGCTACAGCATTCCGTGCCGTAGCTATTGTCATGTCAATGAACTGTCTCATGATCATTTTCTTTGTTAGTGCCGCGAGCGGGACTCGAACCCGCACGACCGTTTCGGGTCAAGGGATTTTAAGTCCCTCGTGTCTACCAATTCCACCATTGCGGCAGCCGTGATGCTTTGGTAAAGCGTCTGCAAAGGTACATATAAATAATGAGATAGACAAACTATTTACACAATTTAACAGTTATTTCCCTTCATGTTTCTTGGGTGGTGGTGTTCTATCTCTTCGCGGAGGGTTGTCATGTCGATGTGGGTGTATATCTCTGTGGTGCCGATGTCCTCGTGTCCGAGCATGGCCTGTATGGCGCGTAGCGAGGCACCGCCCTCGAGCAATGCAGTGGCAAAGGAATGTCGCAATGTATGCGGTGAGATAGTCTTCTGTATGCCGGCGGCGCGGGCGTAGTCCTTTATCATGATGAGAATCATGGTGCGTGTGAGATGCGCGCCGCGTCGGTTCAGGAAGACATAGTCCTCCTCGCCACGTTTTATCTTCATGTGGCAACGGTCGCTGTACCACAGATGCAGTTCCTTTATCGCGCTCTGCGATATAGGCACGAGACGCTCCTTGCTGCCTTTTCCGAAGACGCGCACAAAACCCTCTTCCTCATACACCTGCGATAACTTCAGCGTCACCAGTTCCGACACACGCAGACCGCAGCAGAAGAGCACCTCTATGATGGCCCTGTTGCGATGTCCCTCCCATTTCGACAGGTCAATGGCATCCTCCAGCATGTTCACCTCCTGTGTTGACAGAACCTCTGGCAGATAGCGTTTCTTCGTTGGCGATTCCAACAGTTCCGAAGGGTCCTGTTCTATGTATCCGTCCGTCTCCAGAAATTTGTAGTACGCCCTTACGCCGCTGAGAATCCTGGAGTGCGTGGATGATGCTATGCCCAAGTCATACAGCGATGCCGAGAACGTCTGCAGGTCATCCAGCGTCAGCGTCACGGCGTCCTTGCCTTCCTGTTCGCACCATGCAAAGAGCTTACCCACGTCATGCAGGTAAGCGTCAAGTGTATTCGGGGACAATCCCCTCAATAATCGCAAGTATTTCTTGAACTGAACTATATCCAAATGGAAAATTGAAAATTGAAAATGGAAAGTGGCACTTATATACTAGGTGACCACAAATGAGGATATTTATTTTTTTAACGTGAATTTCCGTGAATGTAACGTGAATTTTCGAAAATTATAATCTATAAAAATTTACGTTAATTCACGTTACATTTACGTTAATTTTCGTTTAGCGTAAGCAATATATTCGTGTAGTCATCAGAGTATATTATCGTCAAAAATAGACATTAATTCTCGTCAGGGACGATCTCGCTGATGAGTGGCAGGACGACTTTCTTGAGTACCTTTTCGTTCAATTGGTGTTCACCCTCGAAGCGTTGGCACTGAGGGTAATGCTTTGAGAAGAGACCGTAGGTATTACATGTCTTGTCGTTGATGCCGAAGAGTCCCCACACGTGGGTCTTGTCCTCGTCAGAGAGGTTTTTGAATTGCTGGCGTTCTATCTGGTTGTGGTGCTGTATTATGTCGCGTGTGATGCGGAACGTCTTTGCGTGGTCCTTTCTGCCGTTGAAGAACTTATGCTCGCCCGTTTTCATCACTCCCGACATCGTTGACATATTCACCGCCGGATTCACGCAGATACGCTTAAATCCATGCATCTGATGAGCGTACATACCGCCCATGCTTGTGCCGAGAATAATGTTCGGTTGTTCCGTCTCGCACAATTCACGCAGATACGGCATCGCCTCCAGCGGATCGACAGGAATATCCGGCGCCACCACTTCCCAATCAGGCAGCAGCTTACGCAGCAATTCCACCGTACCACTGGCTCCCGACGAGCCGAATCCATGAAAATAAATCAATTTCATTTTACTTTAATTTGTTTATCAGAGCATTAGCGTCCGCTATGGTAATCTTCTTGTCGCCATTGACGTCAGCCTTTGTCATGTCTATGTTTGAAGGATTGTTGCCGAGGTAGTATGCCACTATCGTCTCGGCATCGGCTTTGTTCTCAACGCCATCCTTGTTCACGTCGTAAGGAAGTCCTGCAGGACCACCATAGTGATATTCTATGTTCACGATGACCTGCTGCTGCTCTCCGGCGTTGGTGAATGTAATCTGCTCCACGTTAGGCAAGTCAAACGTAACGCATGTCACCTCTCCTGATACCAGTGAGATGATATTCGTTGGTGAAGACGTATATTCCACTCCGCAAACCTCACGCCAGTAGCTGGTGCGGTTTTGAGAGTTCGTGCCTACGGTGCTCCAAAACTCTATCTTCGTAGCGCGAGCCTTACCGAGTTCTGGGTCTTCTGGCAGGAAGATAGTCTGCTGTGCTCCGTTTGAAATCTTCACGTTAGTGCGCTGTGTGCCGTCGAAGTCGTATGTCATCTTCGCACCCTTTGAAAGAGCCTTGGTCAGGTTACCAGTGCATACCCATTTGAAACCTCTGTTATCGTTGAGTACGCCGTTGGTGGTCTTGTTCTCGTTACCCTCAAGCATATTGAGGGTACCGCTGCCGTCGTATGACTTATTTGTCATGTTACCGAAGGCGAGAGACACCTTCATTGTAGGACCAACAGGGTCAGGATCATCTATTGGATCGTCCTGAGGGTCATCCTGAGGCTTCTGTTCACCGCCGACTACACGCAGGATGCCCTTTGTGTAAAGGTCTGTAGTGTCCCATGACTGACCTTCCTCCAGCACCGTTGTCTCAATGTCGCTGAACTCGCCCGTTATAGACGCAGTCGCTCCGAGGTTGAATATCTGATACTCCGTCTTGTCGTATGGTGCGCGGTCAAGTCCCTCGTACTTACTGTCGAATGAGAGTGATACGCCTTCGCCGATTGTCAGTTTATTATTCAGGGTTATGGTGTTACACTTCTTTGATGTCAAAGGAATGTTCACGGCGCAGTTTGCACCAATAGAGAGGGTGGAAGCGAAGGTGATGCCCTTACCGTTTACGAGTGTATCGCCAGCCTCGAGTGTTGCTCCGGCGTTGAGTGTCACAGCCTGTGATATTGTTCCCTCACCCTTCAGTGTTGCTCCTGATGACACTGTCACCCTTGATGCTGTCAGCTTACCATTCATTACGAGCGTACCAGCCTGTACGTTTGTTGTGCCCTTGTGCTCGAGTGATGAGTTGGTGAGTCGCCACAGTCCGTATCCTACCTTGTTGATGTTTACGGTACCTGAAGCACTTGCACTACCTCCAGCCCAGTTGTTTGTCTTACCGTTGAATGTCTCGTCGGTGTTAGCGCCACCGATGTTCCATGTTGTGGTGAAACCGTTGGTGTTCTTTGAAGAACCACCGATATATGCTGTTGAAGCACCAGCCA
The DNA here is from genome assembly GCA_018065145.1 of Candidatus Prevotella equi. Lineage (GTDB taxonomy): Bacteria > Bacteroidota > Bacteroidia > Bacteroidales > Bacteroidaceae > Prevotella > Prevotella equi. Next base: position 21,775 of record JAGHTW010000220.1, on the reverse strand, counting down.
CACCACCTACGTTACATGTCGCGTTTGTCTGCCATGCCGCAAGTCGTGCTATGCCCTGAAGGTCAACTACGCAGTTCTGCAGAGCGTTCTCATAGCCAGAGTCAAGGAGAAGCAGCGAGCTCTTTGCACCATCTGAAGCGCCACCGTTGAGACCATTTGCTATGAGTCTGCCGGTGAAGCCGGAGAAGTTGCGTATGTACTCACGAACGTAAGGGATGTTGTACTTGATAGTGCCCGAGCCTGTAACCTTACTTGTCCAGTGACACACGCGGTTAGGAGTAAATGTCGTTGTTGTTCCTTCCACTACCTCGATAGGGAACGAGTATGTCTCATCGCCGGATGTAGTACCCTTTGTGGTCAGTGAACCGCCGTTGAATATCATCTTCTTGATGCCGTTGAACAGTGCGCGCTCCTCTGCTGTAGAACAGTCGATGTAGAGGTCGCCGCCAGTCAGTTTCACTGCGCCGTTGAATCCTTCGAAGAGACTTCCTGTAGGTGCCAGTTGTCCCTTGCCGTCGAGTTCGAACGTCTTGTCAGATGCAGTGTTGCCAGCGCCTTCTATCTTTGATCCGCTCATTGTCAGCGTAGTGCTGGCATCGGCTATTTCGAGAGTAGTGTTGTTGAGCAGTTGGAACGAACGGTTTGTCGTTGCCTTTCCACCGGTATAGCGGTATGTGCCGCCGTCCCATATCCAGTTCTGTGCAAACTCCACCGCAGCGCCCAGAGCAGATTTCATTCCGCCATTGGCAATGCTGTTGAACTCCAATACGCCGTCGTGCAGCACGGTAGCGCCACGATAGCTGTTCTGGGTGTTTATTGTCAGCGTACCCTTGCCGGCTTTGTTCAGCGAACCGTCACCAGCAATGTCGCCTGAGCCTGTGAATGTAACGTCAGCATCGCCCTTCACCACTACGTTTGTAGGAATCAGTGCGTTGGTGATGTTCACGGTAGTATTTTCCGTTGGTGCGATGAGTGTCTCCATGCCGTCTTCGTATGCGGCGGTATTGTTGTTCCATACGAGGCCTTCGTTCCATGTAACGTTGCCAAATGTAGAGAGCGTATGTTCAGGAACGTAAGTATCAGGGTCAATCATACCCACAACCTCTGGGCGTGTTGACATCTTCATCTCTTCGGTATAATCCGACTTCTTCTCACCTGCGAAGGCACAGAGTCTCACCTGGTACTGGGTACCTGGCGTAAGACCGCTGACAACAACTGACGTAGCGCCAGCCTTAGTGCGAGCCACTTCGTTCCAGATGCCTCTGTTGTTCTGTATCTCTACGATGAATCCCTCTTCTTCGAATGTCCAGTCACGCCATGTGATGGTCATGGTTGTCGTAGTAGCCGATTCCTGCTCTACGAGCATCGGAGTGCGGAGGAAGAACTGACGGTCCTCGATGCCGATGGAGTTGATGTAGTTCTCGATGTTGAGGTATCCGTTGGCAGCCTTCACCGTAGCATCGTTCACGTTAGGATTGGTGCCGTTGGCTGTTTCCCATGCATCAGGCATGCCGTCCTTATCACTATCCACGCGTGTCTCGCCCTTCCATACTGTCCATGCTGTAGGTATTCCGTATGCAAGAGTGCTTTCGTCGGAGATGAGCGTACCCTTCTTGCCGTAAGACATTATTTCGTCAACCATGTAGTAATCCACATAGTCGCGGTAAGGCAGCGTAGCACCCACGTTAGGCAGGTTCTTCTCCAGCAGTTCGTTGCCCTTGTAGAGTTCCAGTTCAGGGTAATCGTAAGGCTTGGACTGGCGGTCAGCACCGCTGTAGCTGGTCACCTCGAACGGGTCGTACTTGCCATCCATGTTGCTGTCCTGCCAGTTGTCGTTGCCATAGAAATGAAAGTTGGAGTTACCGCCAGTGAAGGCAGCGCCACCCTTTGCCGGACCGTTGATGAAGAGGTTTGACTCGATGTTACAGTATGACTCGCCTTCAGAGCCGCCGCCCATGTTGTATGCAGCGTCCTTCCAGTTATATACTATGTTGTTGGCATACTGGTTGATGCCCTTGATTTTGTTGTTACGGGTAGCGTTGTCGCAGTAGAGGTTACGGTAGAGCGTAACGTATTCTGTCTGCACCAGACCACCGGCAGAGTGGGGCATGAGACCCTGTCCCATGATGCTGTTTGAGAGGGTGATGTTATACAGTCCGCCGTTCTTGCCGTCAGGGTTGAGCGAGAATGTCTCATCGCCGCCCCAACCGAACGAGCAGTGGTCGAAAATCATGTTGTTACCATTGGCAGCACCGGCACAATCGACCTGTCCGGCAGCGTGGCCAAGGCGGAAGCGCATATAGCGCACGATGGTGTTCGTGGCACCAGAGAAACTCACTCTGCCGCCATAGACGGTGATACCCTCGCCCGGTGCTGTCTGACCGGCTACGTAGAGGTTGTTCTTGAACACGATTATAGAGTTCAGTTTTATGACACCGGCAACGTCGAACACGACGATTCTATTAGGCTGGCTCACTGCATCGCGCAGGGAACCCGTGCCGCTGTCGTTGAGGTTTGTCACATGATAGACGGTAGGCGATGATGATGCGCGTGCTCCGAGAGCATAGCGACCGAAACCCTGTGCGCCAGGGAATGCCACGAGGTCTTCGGCGTGTACCGTGCCGAAACCCATAACCGCAGCCGTCATCAATGTAAATAGTTTCTTGAAAATGTTCATCGTTGAGTTAGCTTGTTTTATGGTTTGTAATTAGTTGATTGTCAGGGTATTGTAATCGTGCCACTTTTACCGTGTAATCGTGCCACTTTTACAAGGTAATCGTGATGCTTTTACCGTGTAATCGTGCAACGATTACAGAGCAGTGTAAATACTCAAGTTGCAAATATATTAAAAAGTAAGCAAATAACAAAATGTTTTACACCTTTTTTATAATAAATCGCTAAATTATTTTTTTTTGCGCGCGTATATTATGAAAAAATGCTTACCTTTGTTGCGTATTATGCCCAGTCGGTAAAAGTAAAAATGAAAAAGTAAAAAGTAATTTTCAATTTTCAATTTTCAATTTTCAATTCAGAAAAAGATGGAACTGTCCAACATACAGCAGCAAGAGCAACAGCTCACCCAGCAGCAGCGTCTCAGGGCGCAGCAGGTGATGATAGTGCGCATGCTCGAGATGCCGTTGGCGCAGTTTGAGCAGAATGTACAGACGGAGCTGGACGAGAACCCGGCACTGGAGGGCGAGCGTGGCGACGAACAGGAGATGTACGGCGATGACTACGCTATGGGCAGTAGCGATGGTGATGAGGCATACGATGGCGATGACGCAGAGATGGAGCGCGAGGAACGTGCCGATGAACTCGACAAGGTGCTCGACAGTATCGACAGCGACGACCGCATGGAGCAGTCCAATTACGAGCGCGCCAACAACAACGATCCCGATGCCGACCAGGAGGAGTGTATCTACGGCAATATGGAGTCGTTCTATGACAAGCTCCGCGAACAGATGGGTGAGCAGTCGCTGACGGAGCGACAGGAACTCATCATGGAGTATCTCATAGGTTCGCTGGACAGCGACGGACTGTTGCGAAAGGATCTGTATATCCTCAGCGATGAGATTGCCGTACACGAATATATCGACGTCTCGGTAGAAGAGATAGAGCACGTGCTCAACATACTGCAGTCCTTTGACCCGGCGGGAATAGGAGCGCAGTCGTTGCAGCAATGTCTGCTGATACAGATATTCCGCAAGCAGCCAACGCCGGTGACGAAACTCATGCACACCGTCATCAGCGAATATTACGACCTCTTCGCACGAAAGCATTGGAAGAAGATAGCCGAGAAGATGGGCATGAGCGACTACACCGCCGAAGAAGTCTTTGCGGAGATACGTCGCCTGAACCCGCGTCCGGGAGCATCGCTCGGCGAGACGATGGGGCGCAGCGTAGAACAGATAACGCCGGACTTCACCCTCGACATCTCCGACGACGGAGAGATATCGTTCACACTCAACAAGGGTCGCGTGCCGATGCTCTATGTGTCGCATGACTTCGAAGAGATGATAGACACCTACCGCCAGAACCCGCAGTCCATGACGCGACGCGACAAAGAGGCACTTGTCTATGCGCAGCAGAAGGTGAACAGGGCAAAGATGTATATCGACGCCATACGTCAGCGACAGCAGACGATGATTGCCACCATGAGGGCGCTGATAGTGCTGCAGAAACAATATCTCATCAGCGGTGACGAGAGTGACCTGAAGCCAATGATACTGAAGGATGTGGCGGAACGCTCACAGTTGGATATCAGTACCGTCTCACGCGTCTGCAACAGCAAATACGCCGAGACGCCATGGGGCACCATTCCGCTGAAGTCTCTCTTCTCTGACGGCTACGACACCGGCAACGGCGACGAGGTATCGACACGAGAGATAAAGAACGCGCTGAAGGAACTCATCTCACGCGAAGCAAAGGGAAAACCTCTCTCCGACATCAAACTAGCCGCAGAGATGAAACGACTCGGTTACCCTATAGCCCGAAGAACCGTGGCGAAGTACCGCGAACAACTCGGCATACCACCATCAAACCTCAGACGATAAAGAAAATATGCACCAGAAACGAACAAGAACACTGCTCATCATGTCACGCTACATCAGCATGGCCTTTACACCGTTCTATCTACCGATGATGGGACTGGTGGCACTATTCCTGTTCAGTTACCTCAGCATGCTGCCGTGGATGTACAAGGGCATGGTACTATTCATCGTATATCTCTTCACCATCCTCATGCCCCACATGCTCATACACCTCTACCGTCACTATCAGGGATGGTCGGTGCTGAGGCTCTTCACGCGTGAGGGACGCATGGTGCCATACGTCATATCCATAGGCTGTTACTTCGCATGCTTCTATCTCATGAACATGCTCCACATACCACACTTCATGAGCAGCATCGTCGTGGCGGCAATAGCCATACAGATTATCTGTGCGTTGATAAACAACCGCTGGAAGATATCCACCCACACCGCCGCCATAGGAGGAACGACAGGCGCCGTGGCTGCCTTCTCCCTTATCTTCGGTTTCTATCCACTGTGGTGGCTATGCTTCCTCATACTCCTCGCCGGCATCGTCGGCACCAGCAGAACACTCATGCGACAGCACTCTCTGGGAGAGGTAGTAGGAGGATATATCATCGGAGTCGCAGTAGGCTTCGCCGCAGTAGTGGCAAGTTAGCAAATCAAAACACATATATATTATGACACCAATAGTATCAATTATCATGGGCAGCACCAGTGACATGCCCGTAATGGAGAAAGCAATGCAGTTTCTCAACGACCAGCAGATACCTTTCGAGGTAAATGCACTGTCAGCACACCGCACACCTGATGCCGTAGAACAGTTCGCACGTTCAGCAGAAGGTCGTGGCATACGCGTCATCATAGCAGCAGCAGGCATGGCAGCAGCACTGCCAGGCGTCATCGCCGCATCAACAACACTCCCTGTCATCGGTGTGCCTATCAAAGGTATGCTCGATGGTCTCGACGCTATGCTCTCTATCATCCAGATGCCTCCTGGCATTCCTGTGGCTACCGTCGGCGTCAACGGTGCTATGAACGCAGCCATCCTCGCCATGGAGATGCTCGCACTGCAGGATGCTGACATCGCAGCACGCCTCAAGACTTACAAGGCAGGACTCGGCGCGAAGATAGAAAAAGCAAACAAAGACCTCGCCAAAGTCAAGTTTGACTATAAGTGCAACTAACCACTGTTCCCGGTGTTTCAACATCGGTCATCACGACTATGCAAAGAAGACAAACAACGCCTACTCACGTAGGAAACATAATAATCGGTGGTGGCGAGCCTATCAAGGTGCAGTCAATGACGACAACCAACACCAACGACACCGCTGCATGCGTAGCGCAGGCTAAGCGCATCATCAGTGCCGGAGGAGAACTCGTGCGCCTCACAACACAGGGACGTCGCGAGGCGGAGAATATGGCGAATATATCCGCCGCGCTCAAGGCGGAAGGCATCATGACACCACTCGTGGCAGACGTTCACTTCAACGCTAACGTAGCAGACATCGCCGCCCTCCACTGCGAGAAGGTGCGCGTCAACCCTGGTAACTACGTTGACCCTGCCCGTACGTTCAAGAAACTGGAATATACCGACGAGGAATATGCCGCAGAACTGCAGAAGATAGAAGAGCGCTTCGTGCCATTCCTTAATATATGTAAGGAGCACAAGACCGCCGTTCGCATCGGTGTGAACCACGGTTCGCTCTCTGACCGTATCATGTCACGCTACGGCGATACCCCTGCCGGCATCGTAGAGTCATGCATGGAGTTTCTGCGCATCTGTAAGAGAGAGCAGTTCAACGATGTAGTGCTCTCTATCAAGGCGAGCAACACCGTCGTGATGGTAACATCCGTGCGACTGCTCGTGGAGGCAATGGACAAGGAAGATATGCACTATCCTCTGCACCTCGGCGTGACAGAGGCTGGCGAAGGCGAAGACGGACGTATCAAGTCCGCCGTAGGCATCGGCGCACTGTTGACAGAAGGCATCGGCGACACCATCCGCGTATCACTATCCGAAGAACCAGAATGCGAGATACCAGTGGCACGAAAACTGATACAGAGACCCACCCCGACCCTCCCTGTGAGGGAGGGAGATGCAAGCGTGGCTCCACACACCGTAGCACGTTGGATAGAGGATGATGTGCTTTACATAGCCCTTAACGAAGAAGACCCAGAGGATGTGAAGCTCTATGCCGCTATGTATGCCGGCTCACCGCTCATCGATGGCAAGGCTCACGAACTCGTGATATACAACAAAGGCGAACTCTTTGATGACAGCCGCATTGACCCATTAAAGGTAGTTGAAACACCCTCCCTCACAGGGAGGGCCGGGGTGGGTCTCTGTGTGTCTCTTTCCATTCTTCAGGCAGCGCGTGTGCGTTTCACCAAGACAGAGTACATCTCTTGTCCGGGTTGCGGCAGAACGCTGTATGACCTTCAGGGAACCATCGCCCGTATCAAGGCGGCGGTGGCTGAGGCAGCAACGGACGACAAGCGCTTCGCAACCCTCAAGATAGGCATCATGGGATGCATCGTCAATGGTCCGGGCGAGATGGCTGATGCCGACTACGGCTACGTCGGCGCCGGTCCAAACAAAATCTCCCTCTATAAAGGAAAGGAGTGCGTGGAAAAGGCAATCCCAGAGGCAGAAGCCGTAGAGAAGCTCATCTCGTTTATTAAAGCAGATATAAAATAAGTATAACATAAAAAACCTTTTAACCCCTCAAAGGTATAAAGCCTCCCCTTGGGGGAGGATGGAGGGGGCTCTTATGAAACTAGTAGCAGACGCTTTCGCAGAAAAGCTCCTTGCCGTAAAGGCAATCAAGTTGCAGCCTAACGACCCATTCACATGGGCTTCTGGCTGGAAGTCACCAATCTACACCGACAACCGTAAGACTCTCGCTTACCCAGAGCTGCGCTCTTTCGTGAAGCAGGAGTTGGTACACCTCGTACACACCGAGTTCCCTGAGGCTACTGCCGTTGCTGGCGTTGCCACAGGCGCCATAGCACAGGGCGCACTCGTTGCCGACGAACTGCTGTTGCCATATTGTTACGTGCGTCCAAAGCCAAAGGATCACGGCATGGGCAATCAGATAGAAGGCACCATCCCAGAGGGTGCGAAGGTAGTAGTGATAGAAGACCTCATCTCTACCGGCGGTTCATCACTCAAGGCTGTTGACGCACTTCGCAAGGCAGGCTTCGACGTTGTGGGAATGGTAGCAAGCTATACCTACGGCTTCCCTGTAGCAGAAGAGGCATTCAAGGAGGCTAACCTCCGTCTCGTTACCCTCTCAGACTACGAGCACACCACCGCCATCGCAGCCAAGACAGGCTACATCAAGGAGGAAGACCTCGCCGTCCTCGCCGAGTGGCGCAAGAGCCCAAGCACTTGGAAGAATTCATAGTGCATAGTTCATAGTGCATAGTTGCCACTGTTCCCAGCGATTCATCGCTGGTTCAAAAGTCACTGTTCCCAGCGATTCATCGCTGGTTCAAAGCACCAACCAACAACAATAAATAACAACCAAACAACTAAAAAAACCAATGGAAAATAAGATTCCTTACAAGACCTATCTCTCAGAAGACGAGATCCCTACCAAGTGGTACAACGTTCGTGCTGACATGAAGACAAAGCCAGCTCCACTGATCAACCCAGGCACTGGCGAGCCTCTCACAGTAGAGGACATGAACCCTATCTTCTGCGAAGAGCTGAACAAGCAGGAGCTCGATAACGACACACGCTGGTTCGATATACCAGAAGAGGTACAGAACTTCTACCGTATGTTCCGTCCATCACCACTCGTTCACGCAGAGTTCCTCGAGAAGGCTCTCGGTACTCCTGCCAAGATATTCTATAAGTTCGAGGGTAACAACACCTCTGGCTCTCACAAGCTCAACTCTGCCGTTGCACAGGCTTACTACGCTAAGGCACAGGGACTGAAGGGCGTTACAACAGAGACAGGTGCCGGACAGTGGGGTACAGCCCTCTCTATGGCTACACAGTTCTTCGGACTCGACTGTAAAGTGTATATGGTAAAGTGTTCTTACGAGCAGAAGCCATTCCGTCGCGAGGTTATCCGCACATACGGCGGTAACATCGTTCCTTCACCATCAATGACAACAGAGGTAGGTAAGAAGATCAATGCTGAGCACCCTGGCACAACAGGTTCTCTCGGTTGCGCTATCTCAGAGGCTGTTGAGGTGGCTGTAACAAGCGAGGGCTACCGTTACGTTCTCGGTTCTGTGCTCAACCAGGTACTGCTCCACCAGACCATCATCGGTCTTGAGGCACAGGCAGCGCTGAAGAAGCTCGGCATCAAGCCAGACATCCTCATCGGTTGCACAGGCGGTGGTTCTAACCTCGGTGGCTTCGCATCACCATTCATCGGTGAGATGCTCCGTGGCGAGGCTGACTACAAGATTATCGGTGCTGAGCCAGCATCATGCCCAAGCTTCACACGCGGCGTCTTTGCTTACGACTTCTGCGATACAGGTCAGATCTGTCCTCTCGCTAAGATGTACACCATCGGTAGCCAGTTCATACCATCGGCTAACCACGCTGGCGGTCTCCGCTTCCACGGCATGAGCCCAATCCTCTCACAGCTCTATGATGACGGTGTCTTCGAGGCACGTGCTTACGAGCAGACACAGGTATTCGAGGCTGCAGAGATCTTCGCTCGCGCTGAGGGTATCCTCCCAGCACCAGAGTCATCACACGCTATCCGTGCTGCTATCGACGAGGCACTGAAGTGTAAGGAGACAGGTGAGGAGAAGGTTATCGTCTTCAACCTCTCAGGTACTGGTTACTTCGACCTCGTGGCTTACCAGAAGTACAACGACGGCGAGATGGGTGACTACATCCCAACCGACGAAGAGATACAGGCAGCCCTCGACCAGCTTCCAAAGGTTCCAGGTCAGGAGTAATTAACTAATTGAAAATTGAGAATTGAAAATTGAAAATTATGATTTCCTTTTCCAATTCTCAATATTTAATTTTCAATTCGGAAAGATGGCAAAATACGAAAGTCAGATAAAATACATTAATGCTCCAGTGGAGAGGGTTTATTCTACCCTCTCCAATCTGGAGAATTTCCGTCCGTTGCTGGAGAACGCTGCCAACAACCCTATGGTGAAAGAGCAGATGGAGAAGGCAGGACAGGACCCTGCACAACTCGAGAAGCTGAAGGATGTGCAGTTGACAAACGACCGCGTCGCTATACCAGCACCGATGATAGGAGAGATAGCCCTCGCCATCATTGAACGCGAAGAAAACAAAACCATTAAGTTCCAGACGGAACAGTCACCAGTAGAGGCAAATCTCTGGATTCAGGTGCTCCCAACAGCAGAGGGCACAAAGATGAGACTCACCCTCAAAGCCGACCTCAATCCTATGATAAAGATGATGATAGGCAGCAAGCTGGAGGACGGCATCGACAAATTCGCCGACATGCTCGCCATGCTCCCATACGGCATGGTGTAAACGATGAAAAAGTAAGAGAGAGAGAAACACATATCCATCATTTATTCTCAATATGAAGAAATTACTATTATTTTTTATTGTCGCCATGGTGGTAATGGCATGTAGCGAGGGGGATAAACCTACTCCAAAGCCGTATAATAACCTTACGGATTCTATCGGCACTGTGACGCAGCAGCCTGCGTGGGTGGCTACGAACGTAGAGTTGTTGAATCCTTCTGTGGCACAGATAGTAGTGGTGACACAGAGTGAACTGCCTGTGCCTGTGAAAGAGGAGGACCTCATTGGTGCATTCGTGGGTGGTGAGTGTCGTGCCGTGGCGAAACCTGTGGTGGAGCCTAACGGTAAGATAGCTTTCACGCTGACGATACTGGGAAAGGATGATGCAGACGATGACGGAAAGGACGTAGAACTGCGTTATTATTCCAAGAACAACAGCAGGATATATATAGCCCAGCCGTTTGCTTTCATAGCAGGCGAGCGCCTCGGCGATCTCAATAATAGTGGTTATAAAGTGGTGTTAAGGTAAGATGGGAAAGATGAAGAATTTAGTTAGAGTTATATTGTTGTTACTCACTCTTGCCATGCCTCTTCATTCATGGGCAGGAAAGTATATCAAGGAGGTAGCCATCGGTACTCGCAGCGGTAGTAATGATGCGATAAATGACCTTAAGAACAAAGGTTTCGAGGTGCTTGGCAATGACCTTAATCGTAATGCAGGTGGTAACTTTATCTATTTGGGTTACAAAACCACCGACGACCCTAAGGAAGCCATCACCGATATGGTGATATTCCAAGACGGTCCTGGCGGTTGGGATGGCAACAACCCTGAAAAGAAAACGACATACAACAACAAGACCTATTACCCAGTGCCTGTTGCCGGCAATAACGACAACGGTGACCTTACCCGACGTGCTGGTGGTAAGAACATCTTCTTGTGGTACACCAGGGACCAATATGAGAACGGTGTGGTGAAGAACAGTATGTACGTCACCTCAAACCGCGATGCCGCCGGCAACGTCAGACTCACTGGCGGCGGAGCCTGCGACTTCAACTGGGGAGCTGGCGGTGATTACATATTCCTCAATATCTCGAAGGAGATACCTAAATTCTCCAAGTTGCCTGTCATGGACGAAATGTTCCAGATAAGCAACCTCGGTGGAGGACTGTACAAGATAGACATTCCGCTTGCAGCCATAATAGAAGACAAAGGCAAGAAGGACACTTACATCCTCGGAACCAATGGATCATCTACGTCAATCAATATAAAAGCAAAGGTCGGTAATGTTTCGAATGACGTCGTTACGCTTCAGGGTGTAAAGAAGCCAAAGGACTTTACAGACAACTGGACGGTAAGTGGAACACTGCAGTCTGGATTTGAATTTTATGATCCAAACACACTTAGGAAAATAGATAAATTATCAGACTTGGTGGTTACATCATCCAACAAGGTTGATAGGGTATGGGTCACACTCTTCTGCAAGGGTTCAGTGGAGTATGAACAGTTTGAGATGAAGGCAACAGGCACCATGAATGACGCAACGACGCAATCGGCGGACATTGACGTCATTAAGCTTGTCAATGGTGTCAAGGCGCCAGATGGAATAAACAACATCACCGTGGTACAGCCAGTGCTGAACATGCACATAGAGGGAGTCGATGGAAAGTTCTTGCAGCCACAGGGTTCACAGCTCGTGCAGGTGGTGAGCAACAATGCCATCTACAGGTCTGTAGTATGGAATCCGCAGGAGAAGACGTTCATGCCGATAGAAGAGATGGCTGCTGAAGGAGTACGTAACTTCAGTCTCAACATAGAGTCAAAGGACGTGACGCAGCGTTTCGTCCTCCTCATGCAGGGCGCCTACTCTTCTGAGACACCAGCCGCGAGTCCCGTAGTGGCAAAGCCATGCGCAGCATACGCAGCACCTTTTGAGGTGAAGGCATTCCATGAGATTCACGACTTCTCTGTCACTATGACAAAAGAAATAGATAAAAATGGAGCCTTCAAGCAGAAGAATACCCTCACGTGGACTCTCCATAACTATCGTGAGTCGGACGTAGTGGATAGCGACCAGATACTTGTGCAGCGTGCCCACAAGCCAAACTTCGCCGATGCGCAGACCATAGCAAACATGTCGCTGTATGAAGGCGAGCAAGATAAGGCAGACGAGACAAAGATGAACTTCACCTATGTGGATGAAGACGAGGAAGGCTGGCGCGACAGTCATAATGACAGCACCGTGCATAAGGTTTTCTACCGTGTCATGCGTGCACTGCCATATTCTTTATGGAAGGACAACTGCGACAAGAAATACATGACAAAGGACAGTATTACCCTCAGAAACTTTCTTGCTGGTGTGAATAATATCACCTTTAACAAGACAGAAAACTTTAATGCGGATAAGACTGTAAAGATAAGAGTAGAATTGGGACATAGAGACACGGCACTGGATTTCCAAACTCTATCTCCTCACGGTGAAACTCCTGTGAAGTTGTGGAATACCGTCAGCATGTCTTACTTAGGAAAAATAGAAGGCAACAACTTCAAGAACATGGTTGCTAACTGGGATGATGCGCAGCCGTTCATCTTGCGCAAAGACCTCGGCGTAGCGCACTTTAGGCTGTCGGATGATAAGGACCATTATCTGAAGTTAGACAGGAACAGCAGCAATGTTATTAAGGGTAAAGTGAATGATAGTGGCTGTAAATTTTTCTTCATAGTAACGGGAAGCAATAAGCGAATAATCGAAATCTATGATGATATTTCCGTTTCAGGAAAGGGTAACATGCTTGCTCTCACAAGTGATAAACTTCATGTAGAGAACAAGAGGCATGCAGTACAAGGCGAACAATGCTACTGGGAGCTGCACTATGACATGGAACAAACGGTAAAAGTTGCTCAGGACGAACTTATGTGGGATCCTAATGCCAGCATCAAGATTGAGAGATTCAGCCCAGAGGAAGAGCATTATCAGGGAAAGGACTATGCCATGAAGACAATCATCATCAACGGTGCTGACGTGAAATGGGATGCAAAGAAAAAGCAATGGTACGCAGAGATAGAAGACGTGCAGGGTGCACCTTACACACACTTTTACTACAAGGCAATCGTTGATGCTTCAAAGTCTTATTACAGGGAAGGTGTAAATGAGGGTTATGTAACTTCTAAGGAGGAAGCCGATGCATGTTACAGCGAGACGCTCGCACCATTCTCAAAGTTTGAGGCTACACAGGGAACAATAAAGGGCAAGATTGCCGTAGAATGGGCTGTGGAGGATGGTCTTGTAGATGCCTTTGAGCTGACAAGGAAAAAGTATAACAGCAACGACAAACCACAGGCGCTGACTCTCAAGAGCCATAAGTCAACATCATACGTTGATGAAAACGCAGAGAGTGGCGTAGTGTATGAATATACCGTAACGGCAAAATGCAGTGTGCGTGGCAATACATACACCACTTCAAAGACGACGTACGGCTGGAATCCTTACTTCGCTACAATCTCAGGAACGGTGCAGATGCCTAATGGTGCACGCGTGCCAGGACCTGTCACCATCAGCGTTAAGCCAAAGGACAATAAGGGTGTAAAGGTCAATGAGGTGAGGATAGGCGGTAAGGTTATCATGCCGGGTTACGATAAGGTTTACGAGGACAAGATAAATACCGATAACGGCACATTCTCCTTTGACAACATTCCTTATATCTCTGGAGGCATAGACTATGAGGTGACTGTTAGTGCGTATAATTCAGATGTAGAGTATGCTGGTCAGAAGGGTAATACCTTTGGCGTACGTCTCAACGATGCGAACTATAAGCCAGAGATGAACTTCGTCATCACTGACACCAAGCGCTTCTCTGGTCGTGTGCTGTACGAGAACAGTACAATACCTGTCAGCGAGTGTATGTTCCTCATGAACGGTTACCCTGTGCTTGATGCAAGCGGTGATACGCTGAGGACAGACAACAAGGGTAACTTCTCATTCTTCATGCCTCATGTAGATATGACTCTGCAGGCTTGTAAGCCAGGGCATACCTTAGACAACGAGGGATATATCGAAGGTATCAACATTGACAAGACAAAGACGGGTGAGCATACCTTCCTTCCTTCACATGACTACGACGGGCTGACACTCTACGACAAGACGAAGGTAAGACTCGTAGGACGTATGATAGGCGGTAACGTGCAGGGCAACCTGCCTGTTGGTCTTGGCGTGACAAAGAATAACCTCGGCGACAATATGAAGATGATATTGGAACTGGAGGGCGACAATGCAGCAAGCATCCTCTATCTGAAGGACCAGCCGGAAGTAACATCACTGAAGCATACATATACGCAGAAGGTGACAAGCGACAAGCAGGGCGAGACAGAGGTGAACAAGACCGCTGTTACGGTAGAGAAGAAACGTATCGTCGTGGTACCTGACGTTAAGACGGGTGAGTTCTGTTTGGACCTTGCACCAACGAAGTATAAGATAACAGAACTCTCTGCTACGGGTTATACCACACTCTTCAACGATGGTGAGGGCTTTGAGGTACTCAACCTTTCCAACGACACCACCGTGCAGCAGTCTATATATATAAATAAGGAGAACGGAGAGAAGTTGACAACGGCATACAACAGCCGTTATCAGAAGGTACATCACAATCCTGTGAAGGTGACCTACACGCAGAGCAAGTACGGCATGGAGCAGAAGATACTCGGTGCTGAAAAGATAAGCGAGTATAACCTCAAGGGTGAGAGAGTCACTGCTACCGTAGCAAAATACGATAAGGCTAGTGATAAGGTGACATATATGTTCGGCTATCCTGTCTTCGAGGAAGGTCAGGAGTACCAGCTCAACATTTCAGCCCACGAGGACTATTACTATAATGGCAATACAAACACCATTCCTGATATTGTACACCTTGATTCAGGAATGGTGAAGGTGCGCAATGGTCTTGAGAGCAGTGTCAGCGAACAGGAATACCAACTCGACTCACAAGGCATGGCGGTGATAGACATAAAGGCAGGCAATACAACCTTCAACCTTGAAGAAGAAGACGCACTGCGCAGCATTACCATACAGGTGCTTAACAATGGCTATTACTACGAGGCAAAACCATTGCAGGCATACGTCACCGGTTCACGTGAGAAGGGCAGGGATGTCATAACGCTTGACAGCGATGTATCGGTGCTCGACGTAGTACGTGACCCTTACGGTTCTGGCAGTTACGCTTATCGTGAGGCAGGAACGAAGTATCACTGGGAGCGTGAGTTCAATGTCAATTTCAGTTCTTCTCTTGATATCACTACCGAGATGGGAGTATCTGCCAGCACCAATGTAGGTGTGTGGGCAGGCTTTGGTGGCGGTGCGTATGCAGGCACCAGCGCCGGTAGTTCGTCAACGGTAAGTGTCAGCATACCAATACCATTGTATGACTACGGATACAAGCGCATGGCTGCTTATGACATGACGCTCACCAATCGTGTAACAACCAGCAACGACCCATTCCAGGCTGGTGCCATGGCTGACGTGTATATCGGTGCGGTGAACACTGTGGATGTGGCAAGAAGAGATGTCTTCTGTGTCATTGACAACGAGACATACAAGATGGTCAAGCCTGCCATTGATGCAAAGGCAATACGTATCGTCAGCGAGGGAAAGGATGCTGATGACAAACCTTTCTACCTTGCAATAGCAGAGAAGATGAACCCTACACTGGGACAACCACGACAGTTCGTTTATACACAGCGATACATTGTGTCAACACTCATTCCAAACCTCGTGCAGCAGTATAAGTCAATGATTCTTACTGGTACGAAGGCTGAGGTGCAGGCTATTGCTGATGCAACGAGAACAGTGCAGTACCGACTGAAGGATGGCAAGACAATAATGGACGAAGCCTGCTATGAGAAGATCAGTCCTGCGGGTGTACAGCATCCTAATATCTCGCCTATCAATCCAGACAACTGTCTGAACATGATAAACCAGTGGATAGAGGTTATTGCAACAAACGAGAGCAAGAAGGTTGCTGCTATTCAGAGCTACAATAAATGTAACAGATACAGCCTCTCTTCAAACCAGACATTTGAACACACTGAGGCAGCGGAGTGGTACGACAAGGTCCTCTCCATACATAAGCTGGCTAACTTCAACCTTGATGCCAAGGAACTGAGTGGTACTCTCGGTATTGGAGTGAAGATACCAGTGTCAAAGAATACTGGTTCGACAGACAAAACCACTCAATCGGACAATGGTGTGATAGGTGTAGCTCTTGAGACTCCTGGAGTAAAGTTCAGGTTCAATCTCACTCCAAATATCTCTGCTGGTGTTTCCAACAACTTCAGCAAGCTCACAACATACTCTGGTGGTTCAGGCTATGTGCTGGCAACCAATGACGACGGATACCTTGACATTGATGTCTATAGCGTTGCTGCCACAACGGTGGAGAATGGATTCAACGACAAGCAGTGGGACTTTGTCAATGCACTCAACGACAAGTCAACGGTAGAGATGCATGACTTCATATATGTACTGCGTGGCGGTGCTGCGCGACAGCCATGGCTGGAGCCTGACTCTACGCTCTACTACGAGATGCATACTCCTCTGAGCACAAGAACGCTGAGAATTGATAATCCAAGGATATACATCGACCAGCCAATGGTAAGCAATCTGCCTGCTACGGAGAAGGCATTCTTCTCAGTGCGAATGATTAACGAGACGGAACTGCCAACGGGTGCTGACGTGTCAATGTATAATCCTTCGGAGTTCGTTCTTACCCTTGACGATAAGTCAACGGCTGATGGTGCCATCATCACTATGGACGGTATGCCAATAAAGGCAGGAGTACCTTTCATACTGGCTCCAGGCGAATCAATAACAAAGACGATACAGGTAGAGAGAAGCGGGAAGGCTTATAACTATGATGGTATAAAACTCATCTTCCGTGATGCTGTCAATTCACTATCAGACTGTGCTGCGTTCAGCGTGCACTATATGCCTACCTCTACACCAGTGAAACTGGTACGACCAGTAGATAAGTGGGTGATGAATACTCTCTCTCCTGTTGATGAGCACGGTAAGTATTACATACCTGTTGAGGTGACAGGATTCAATGTCAACCACGACAACTTCGACCATATAGAGCTGCAGTACAAGAAGAATACGGATGGCGACTCTAAGTGGGTCAATATGTGTTCTTACTATTTCAATAAGGAGCTCTACGACAAGGCATCGGGCGAGAAGGCACTCATAAATGGTAATATCACCCATCGCTTCTATGGCGAGGCAGACCCTGTGGAGATGTCATACGACCTGCGTGCCGTCAGCTTCTGCCGCTTTGGTTCTGGCTTCGTGACGAGCACGTCAAACGTGATGACGGGTACGAAGGATACGCGTAACCCTGTTGTCTTTGGAGTGCCAAAGCCTGGCAACGGAGTGCTGACGTTCCAGGATGTCATATCCATACCGTTCAATGAACCGATAGCATATAACTATCTTGACGAAACAGCTAACTTCAGTGTTCAGGGATTCGTGAACGGTGGTGCTGCTTCCTACGAGTCATCACTGCGATTCCCGCCTATGACATTGCCTGAAGAGAACGAGGTAGAAGAAACTGTACCAACAACATTGGTGAAGCGTAACCTCAATGGTACAGACTTTACGTGGGAAGGTATGGTGAAGTTTGATGAAGGTAATGATTTTGGTATCTTCGTAAGCATCTCTGACCAAGAGGAGACAAGGAACATAAACGATGGATACTTCATTTTCAGATATGCTGGTGGTAAGCTGCGCGCTGAGATGAATGGCATTGCCTTCGTATCACGTTCACTCCAGGAGTCTGAATACGTGCGTTTGTATAATTCCCTGATGCAGAAGATGACGCATGTGGCTGTCACCTTCAAACAGACCAACGACGAGATAAAGGGTGCGGAGCAACTGCATTTCTATGTTGACGGTGTAGAGATACCGGTAGATAGTGTCTTGAAGTACATGTTCGCCAATCCTTCTTCTACCAATAAGAAGGTGACATGTGACGCCAACGGCAGGATAAGAGTGGGACAGCTCTTTACAGGTAATATGGCTGACGTGAGAATGTGGGACAAGGCACTGAGCATTTCAGAACTGAACGGCTACAGCGGCAAGGTACTGACAGGTGCAGAGCCTTCACTCATGGCTTACTGGCCTATGAACGAGTTGCAAGGCAAGGTATTGTACGACAAGGCTAACGGAGCTGACATGCACTTCACCAGACAGACATGGCAGTTGGCTACTGGTCTCCACTCATTGAAGATAGAAGGTCAGGCATTCAATATGCAGGATACGGAGAAGTTCCTGAGATATGACAATAACGACTTCACATTGGGCTATTGGTTCAAGGTGGATAAGGATAAGACCGTAGCCGACAGCGTTGCTATCTTCCAGTCGGGTTCTAACCTTGACAAGGAAAAGATGACGATGTATATTGATGCTGACAATTTCGTCATTAAGTCCGGACAGAATGCATTCAACATCATGCCTCGAAGCAATGTGATGGACGGACAGTGGCACAACACCATGATTGTGGCAAACAAGTCACTGAACAGTGTTGCGTTCTATTGCGATGGCAAGCTGATGGAGACCGTCTCTGGTACCGAATTCGGAGGTATGCAGCAGGCTATACAGCTCGGTAGTCCTGATTTCTATGGCAATATTGATAATCTTACCTTCTGGCATCTTGCATTCCCAAGCAATAGTCTGGACAAGGTGTTCCAGTTTAGTCCTAAGGGTGACGAGATGGGACTGGTATATTATCTGCCATTCGAGAAGGATACGCTGAACAGCCAAGGCTCGCACGAGATTGTCTTCAGCACATACAACGAAGTGATAACAAAGACTGCCGAAGGCACGGTGGGCAAGAAGAATCATGCTTTCGAAAGCAAGGTTCTCAATGACAAGGAACTCCTCAAGCGTATGGACGATGCCATCAGCTATGCTCCGGTGAAGCCTACCGACGGCGTGGTGAATCTGCCATTCACATGGACGGCTTCCAATAACGAACTGCAGATAAACATCATGGAGACTGATGCAAAGATAAATCATCAGTATATCAGTGTCACTGTGCGCGACGTGGAAGACCTGGCAGGAAATCCACTTATCAATCCGCAGATGATGATGGTCTTTGTAGATCGTAACGTTCTGCAGTGGGAGAAGGAAGGTATAAGCAAGAATATAAAGTACGGAGAACCGGAAACGGTGGGAGTATCCTTCTCTAACAAGAGCGGAAGAAACGTAAACTACCGCATAGAAGAAAACTGCTCATGGCTGACACCGTCTAAGTTCAATGGCAGCCTGTCAGCTCTTGGCAGCGATTACATAGAGTTTGAAATCAACGATGGATTGGCACCGGGTGAATATACTGCTACGGTATATCTCGTGGATGAGGACAACCTCACCAGTCCGTTTACCTTCAATGTCGTTGTGACGGGTGAAGAGCCTGATTGGAACGTGGTGAAGAGTAAGGATTACAGCTACTCTATGAACATTATCGGACAGGTGAAGCTGATGAATCAGGGCGAAGCGGAGTATCTTGACATGGATGAGCGTGACATAGTAGGTGTGTTCTATAACGGCGTATGCATAGGAAAGTCAAACATCACCGTTGACAAGAAGAAAAATTCATCTACCGTCAATCTCACCGTCTATGGCAATCAGAATATGTTGCCAAAGAATAGCGTGCTCAAGTATCTCACATTCCAGATATGGAGAGCAAGCACCAATGAGGTGAGCGTGCTCAAGCCTAATACAACGAATAACAGTATCGCGTTCCAGAACAACGGCATGGTGGGTTGCCCACCTGATAACCCGGTTATCTTCACTCTCTCCAACGAGCATAAGCAGATAATTGCGCTGGAGGAAGGATGGAACTGGATATCACTGAACCTGATACCGAAGAATACCATTGGTGTCAACGGACTCTTCGAGTCTAACAATGCGTTCACCGAGGGCGACTGGATATCTGTCAATAACGCATCATCGCAGTTGGTAAGAAATGAAAGCGGAGCGCTGTTGTGGTCAAGCAGTGTCGATGCAGTGAAAAACCTGGACAAGCATGTGTATAAGATATACGCGCAGAATCCTACAAGAATCACTGTCTTTGGATATACTTACAACGACGATAATCGCTTCGTGAAGATACTTCCTGCTACCACTGCTAATGCTACCTACAAGTGGAACGAACTGGCGTATCTGCTGACGGTTGACAAACCGATACACATCGCTATGTCGGACTTCTATAAGGACAAGGCTCCTGTGGGAACCATCATCAAGAGCCTGACGCAGTTTGCGGTGATGAGCGACGATGGATGGGTTGGATCACTGCAGTATATGCACCCAGGACAGGGTTACTTCGTGAAATACCTTGGCACGAAGGAGATGACGATATACTACACCAACAACGATCATCAGGAAGGCAAAGCAAAGCAGACGGAATTGTCATACGAGGAAGAGACAAATGATCTCACTCTCAGCATGGGTTCTCAGCATGCTTCTTCTATGCCTGTCATAGCACAGATGAACGAGGAGGAAGACCTGCAGCAGGGCGACGTCATCGTGGCTTACACAAAGGGCGAGGTGGCTGCTACGGCAGAGCCAACAGTGATGGAGGATGGTAGAAAACTCTTCTTCCTCTCGCTCAATGCCGACAACGGCGACGTGGTGCGCTTCGCTCATATTCGTGATGGTGAGGTGCTTGCAAAGAGCAGTAACGGAGTGACATTCAACGGAGAGGAAGTAACGGGTACGCTCAACGTGCCTTACACCATCAACTTCTCACAGATGTACTCTGACGACGATGACGCCTTCGACATCAGCGGCAACAGTTACGGCAAGGCTGAGAACATCAAGAACCGTCACGGTATCTTTATCATTAACAATACAAAAATCGCTAAATAACAAACAAAATAATAACTGAAAACAATGAAACTTTGGTCAAAGGGATTTGAAATCAACAAGGAGATAGAGAGATTTACAGTAGGCAGAGACCGTGAGATGGATCTTTACCTTGCTAAGTATGACGTAATGGGAAGCATGGCGCATATCACTATGCTCAACAGCATTGGACTCATTGCCGACGATGAGCTGCCACAGCTGCTCAAGGAACTGCGTAATATCTACGACATCTGCGAGCGTGGCGAGTTCGTCATAGAGGATGATATAGAGGATGTTCACTCTCAGGTGGAACTCATGCTCACACGTGCACTCGGCGATATGGGAAAGAAGATACACAGCGGTCGTTCGCGTAACGACCAGGTGCTCGTGGACCTCAAGCTCTTCACTCGCGCTGCACTGCGTGAGGTGGTTGAGGGAACAAAGACTCTCTTCGATGAGCTCATCGCTAAGAGCGAGGAGTACAAGAATGTTCTCATGCCTGGATATACACATCTGCAGATTGCCATGCCATCAAGCTTCGGACTGTGGTTCGGTGCATACGCAGAGTCACTGACCGATGATATGCAGTACCTGCAGGCTGCCTATAAGATGACTAACCGTAACCCTCTCGGTTCTGCTGCCGGCTATGGCTCTTCGTTTCCGCTCAACCGCCAGATGACAACAGACCTGCTGGGCTTTGACACCATGAACTACAACGTGGTGTATGCGCAGATGGGACGCGGCAAGATGGAGCGTAACGTGTCATTCTCTATAGCTGGACTCGCTGGCACAATGGCGAAGATGGCGTTCGACGCTTGTATGTTCAACTCACAGAACTTCCAGTTCGTGAAACTGCCAAAGGAGTGTACCACTGGTTC
>JAGHTW010000199.1 GCA_018065145.1 Candidatus Prevotella equi | reverse complement strand
ATACTATCCCCAGAAGAATATATTTTAGGACTATAGAAAGATTTTTTAGCAAAACAAGCAAAAACAAAAACTAACAAAATAATGAAAAAACTAACAAAACTTTTAACAGCGCTGTGCACTGGCGATGCGTATGCACACCAGTCCACACACACACATTCACAGCCACTATTCCTAAGGCTGTGCATGATCCTCTTCCTTTCCCTTGTTGGGATGGGAACAACGTGGGCGGACCCCGTCTATCGCACGATTTCACAATCAGAAGTAATTAATACGTCATCTTTTGGGGTTTTAACAAATATTCAACCTGAAGGATGGGTCGCTACAGATTTTAGCAACGGTACAAATAGCAAGAATTCAACGATCAATCCTAGCGTAATAGGAGATAGTGATTGTGCAAAGACTTCTGTTACTGGATTAAAAATTAAGAATGGAGCAAATAAGCAAATTACTCTTTATGTCACAAATGTCACAGAAGTTTATGCATACTTCGGAACTTCAGGAAGTGACCGAACTGCCACTATGACAGTTAGTGCAACCGATGAAAATAAAACAACTAATGCAGTAACGCTTTCTGGTGATGTATCAACCAAACTGTCAATTACAGGTTTAACAAAGAGCAAGAATTATGCAGTAAATATTCTGGCTAGCAACGATGCTGTACTCTATGCTCTGAAGTTTATATCAGGTTCAAGCAAACCATCTCTCGCTGGTGGACACATCTATGAGAAGATATACATTGGTAAGGGTAGTAATACCTTTACCCCAAGTACTGCTAGCAATCAACTGAAAATCACAAAGGGTGGTAGTGCTGCTGTTTACAATACTGACTACACGATGTCGTATGAATTGACTTCAGGTAGTTCTATTGATATTAATAGAACCGATGGCACAGCAACAAGTAAAAATACTCTTGGTGAATCAACTGTTACTGCTACCGTTACCCCTGCGGATGCAATCTCTGATATCTATTCAGGCTTTACATTCCCATTCACTTATGTTGTTACAGATCGCAAGAGTGATAACACAGGTGTTGGTGGTCTTACTGCTCTTGATAAGGCGTGGACTTGGACTCCAGAAGATGTTGCCAATGGTCGCTACTATCAAGACTACCATGCGGGCGATGGTGTAAATGACTATATTTTTGTGAAGAGTTCTGAAACTAGCAATAGCGGTGTTCGTGCGAAGTCTCAGTCTAACTCTCAGATTGCATTCAAACTTGGCGCTAAGATGGACGTTACCATATCTTCAAACAAAGCTAGTGATCGCCATCTTGTTATTTCTACGGCCGAAGATGCTAGTAATGTTGTTCAATCGGGAAATGACAACGTAGAATCACATACGTTCACACTTGAAGCTGGTACTTACTATATCGGTGCAAAGAAAACAAATGACGATGTTACGCAGCTTTATGTAAAGAGCATCCAGTTTGCTCCCCATGTAGATAAACTCTCTGCAGACTTTACTTACGGTTATACATCTTGGACATCTCCTGAAATAGATGAGATGACCATCACTATCCCTGCACATAAGGCCGGTCAGGACTTTAATGTTACAGTTGATCCTGGCACATACTCTTTAGGAACTATCACAAATGGTTCTAAGAATGGAAATACCGTCACTATCACTGCTCCTACATCTGGTAGCAAGACCGTCACTATCCCTGTGACTGATGGTGTAACAACAACCGATTACCAGATTGTTGTTACTACCGAAACTGCAACTGGTACAGCATTCAATGAGAATACTCGTTACTCTAAGCTGCTGATAGAGGCACGCAAGAATGACTTCTATTCAAATACCAACTCAGGAGGTCTTGACTATGGCAGCAACCTTGATTATGTTCCTGGTCTTGTTGCAAAGGCAATGATTGATGCTGTAGATTACTACAAGGATCATCAGAATAGCGATATTACCAATGACCTTCTTGCTTCATGGTATAACTCTGTTAAGACATACGGTTCAAAGAATATTTCTGATAACGGTAAAGCAGGTAAGAGTTTCGATGACCTTAACGCAACAAAGATATACTTCGGTATGAAGAATGTTGCTGCAAGTGGTAAGGTAACAGGCATTGAAGCTTATGGCGATGCCAACGAAAAACTTGGATTAGCTCTTATTGGTATAAAGAAGGCTAATACCTCGTATTCTATATCTTCTTCTCACGCTACTTATCCAATCTCTACCGCTGACATGCAGGGCGGTTGGTGGCACAAGGCTGACTATATCAACCAGATGTGGGGTGATGGTCAGTACATGGGTACTGCACTCCTTGCTCAGCTTATCAATGATGCCGATGTATATGATGCAAATATCGAGAGCAAGCGTGTGACAGCTAATGACTGGGATGTTGTTGCAAAGCAGATTAAGATTTATCATAAGTATGCTTGGGATTCTTCTGCTAATCTTCCTCACCACGCTATTGCAGCAGATAAGGGCACAAACAATGCCTCTCACTCTAACACTTGGAAGATGGATGGTGACGAAACCTATCGCAACCAAGGTATCTGGGGACGCGCTGCAGGATGGTACTTCATGGCTCTCGTAGATGTACTAGAGCAGATGCCAACAAGCCATGCTGATTATAATACAATCAAGGGTTACCTCTCAGCTGTAGCTTCAGGTCTGAGGGCTCGTCAGGATGCAACAACAGGTTGCTGGTATCAGCTCCCACTCTATGACCATACATTCTCAGCTAAAGAATATGCTAGAAGTGGTAATGATAATACTCGTGTATATAACTATCTCGAATCTTCTGCAACAGCACTCTACACTGCTGCTTACTTCAAGGCAATCCGTCTTGGACTCCTTGACAAAGCAATATACGAGGCTACAGCAAAGAAGGCTTATCAGGGTATTATAGAAAATTTCATGTCTTCAGACAATAACCTCTACTGGTGCTGTAAGTCTGCTGGTCTTGGTGGTAAACATTCTGATTCTGATTGCAAATTTGAAGAAACCAAAGAAAGATTTCGTGACGGTTCTAATGCATACTATCTTAAAGGTTATGACGTAGCACCAACAAAACCAGGTTCTTACACCGAAGGTAAGGCTCTCGGTGCATTCATCATGGCAGCAACAGAGTATGAGCGTGCTTATCTTGAGGAGCCAGGTTTCAATGTTACTTTCGTTTCTGGCTCTGAAGGTACTGCACCTGCAGATGCTGAGAACGTAACAACAGTACCTGATGTTACTCCATCATCTATAAAGTCAGGCTATACCTTCAATGGTTGGTATAAGAACGATGGTACAAAGGTGAATGCAGGTGATGCAGTCGCAAAGGACATAACACTCTATGCTGGCTATACATATACTGGCACACAGTCATTCTCTTTGACTGTGAAGTCAGGTCAGACCATCTCTAATGCTGCAAGCGGAAGTAATACTGATCTTACCTCTACATACGCAACAATTAGCGGCGGTTCTGCTCTTGTACACAACGGAAGCGGAAGTGCACAGACCATGCTGAATAATGGTGCTGTAAACCTTGGTGGTAGCGGTGGCTCTTACCTCAAGATGACATTGTCAAAGGCTCTTGCTGAGGGTGACTTTATCACAATCACAACTCCTGGCGTATATAAACTTACAAAGGGCGATTCAAACTCAAATGCTGAGACAACATCCGGTGGTGTATATACCGTAGCTGCTGGCGACAAACTGATTGGTGGCTCTGACCTCTATGTTTGGAAGGCTGGAGTACAGAATCAGGAGAATGATGCTTATCAGATTAGCAACGTTACTGTTAAGACAAGCACACCTCTTGCTCCTGTTGCTGAAGGTGCAAGCACAACAGTTGCAACTCCTGTTGCTTATGGCGATAGAGTTACTGTCAACGTACCTGTTGGTGCAACAAAATACTATGCTAAGTGGGATGGCTCACCAAGTCTTACTATTGATCAGGTAGCTGTTGAAGGAAACAAACGTGATGTTCCTCATGGCAATTCAGAGACATTCGGTACAGAGCTCACTCCTGGTACACATTACCTATATATGGTAGCAGAAGTTAACGGTGTGAAGGGTGCTTTGGTTAAGTATGAATATACCGTAGCTGCACCTATACTTTATACTGTTACCTTCGATGCTAACGAAGGTACTTGTGGTACAACTGAGCTCACTGAGGCAACTCAGGGTGCTGGTGTTACACTCCCTGATGCTACACGCGCAGGCTATATCTTCAACGGTTGGTACACTGCAGCAACAGCTGGTGAGAAAGTTGGTAACGCAGGCGCAACCTACAACCCTACAGCCGATATCACACTCTATGCACAGTGGCGTGAGCGTGGTAGCGTTGGCTCGGACGTACTCTATTCATACGAGGTGAACACAGCTGAGGCTGCACAGCTTACTCAGTACACAGCACTTGGTACCCCTGGCGGTACTGCACAGTATGGTGTAGGAAATAAGATTGAGGAAGGCAAGGGCTTCAAGTCTGATAACGGTATGAACAGTAAAAAGTACATGCAGGCTACACTCGCTGGCGATGAAACACTTAAGGCTGGCGACGTTATCAAGATTACAGCTTACTGTACAAGTCACGGTGGTGGTATCTATATCGCAAATGCTACGGGCGTAAACGGTGCTGACGGTAGTAACGGTACTACTGCCAACTACGTCAATGCTGGTAATGCTGTTCGCAATCAGGCAACAGAGCTCACTTACACCGTTCAGGCAGGTGACCTACTTGTTGGACAGAGCACTATCTACCTCTTCCGTAACGGTACTACTGCAACCACAGGTACATCTACCTACATTCAGAAGGTAGAGATACAACGTCCTACAGAGCAGACAGAATATACAGTGACTCTTGATGCACAGGTACATGGTAAGGTTGAAGGTGCTACTGCAATCACAGGTTCTACTGTAGTATTGCCAAAGGTAGTACCAACAGAAGGCTATACCTTCCTTGGCTGGGCAACTACTTCTGGCGCTACTGTTCCAGCTTATTACGCAAAGGCACAGTACAAGCCAACAAAGAACGAGACTCTCTATGCTGTATATTCTCAGTTTGGCCAGCCAAATAATAATGTAGGTTCTGCAAATACTCCATTCTGGGCTGCATTCTCTCCATTCTACAAGCTTGAAGCAAACAAGGCTATTACCTTCACGTTCACAAACAACGGTGGTAGTAACCAGATTTGGGAGAACTGGCTGATGGTTGTAACAAACAACAAGAATTATCATGCTGAAGATCCTAATGCTGGTGCCAACAACGAACATTTCGTTCTCCGTCCTGATGGCGAAAGCTGGGGTGATCAGAATGGCAAGAGCAGTAGTAAACTCTATAAGCTGAACACTGCTACCAACAAGTACGAGCTTCAGAATACTGCTACAGAAGATTTCAAGTCTCGCTACATTGCCGACATGGCAGATGCTGACGTAACACTCCGTGTATCTCACGATGGTAGCAAAATCTACACCTATGCTGAGACTACATCAAAGAGTGGTAGTAAGTATCTCCTGACAAACGTGAGCGGTGCTATCACTGCTACTGCGTTCCTCTCATTCACTACAGAATACTCTAAGATTACAAATCTTACAAATGTAGGTGCAGATGCTTACACCGTTACTGTTGTTAATGGTGATGCTACCAATGGCGATGCAGAGATACAGACTGCTAACGGTGCTACACTCACCACAAGCACATTCGCTGTTCCTGCTGGCACAAAGGTTAACTATGTTGCCGCACCAAAGGATAAATATGCATACAAGTTCACAGGTTGGACTGGCAGTGCTTCAAGCGCAAATGCTACTTACGCAGTAACTGTTGATGCAAATAAGAGTCTTACAGCCAATTTCGTAGCGCTCGTTAAGCCAGCACAGGCTACATTCACTCCTACTGGTAGCACTCTGATTGTTGGTGCTCCTATCACTGCAACATGGACTAACGGTGCGACTCTCTACACCGTTTGGGATGCTGCTTCCGATAAGAACTACACTATTGACGAGATGAAGGACTACTGGCTCACCGTGAAGCACGGCACAAGCGGTTCTGCTAATGTAGTGTCAGAGCGTGTTGGTACATGGTATCTCTACTCTATCGTAGAGAATGCAGAGGGTGTGCCAAGCGTGACAAAGGTAGATACATATACCTTCACTGAGCCAACAGATGCAACATTCCGCATTACTACTCAGCCACAGAGCAAGAGCGTTATCCCTAACGAGCATACCGTCCTCTCTGTAGAAGTTGACGGTGCTCCTACATCTTATCAGTGGTACACAGGTACAGTAGGTTCTGGCGAGGCTATCCCTGGTGCAACATCTGCAACATACGAGCCTGTAACAACAGACCTCGGTACTACTACATACTACTGTGTAGTTACAAAGGATTATCAGACAGAAGATGGTACAGCTCAGAGCGATTCAAGAACATCTGATGCGGTAACTGTAAATGTTTCTAACAAAATTGGTGCTGATGGCAATACATCGCTTAACAGAGGTGAGATAAAGGGTTATACCACTCTCACTCCGGGTTCTTCTGTAAACTATAAGTTTGTTAATACAACAGAAGGCTCTCAGACTTGGTATAACTGGTTCTTGCGAATCTGCAATGAGGATGGTTCAGAGGCTCTTGTTCTGCGTCCAGATAAATGGGAAGAAAAGAAGAACTCTGCTTTGGGTTACACTTTGACACCAGATTATAGTAGTCCTAATTGGGATACATTCAAGAGTGAGATGAATGGTGCAAGTGTTGATATCACTGTAAACTATTCTGCTGACAACAAGATAACCATGACTGCCACTATGATTACCAAGACTGGACAGACTTGGACTTGTAAATATAGCTCAGCTACCGCAGGTATGACACTTAGCGGAAATCTCACAACATCTCTTACTATAGATCATTCACAGCTGACAATGAAGAGCCTCTCTTCTGACCTCAAGGCACAGGAAGCAGTACAGGTTGGTACAACTACAGGTGCAGTAGAGATTCCTTATACAACATCCTCAAATGGTGAAATAGTTACTCCTGTTGTCACAGACAACGGTAATGCAACCGTAAGTGTTGATCCTGCAAATAAGAAACTCACCATAACAGGTGTATCAGAGGGTACAACTAAGGTTACTCTGCATCAGTTGGCAGATGATACTCATCTTGCTGGCATTCAGGAAATCACTGTAACAGTAGCTAATACTTTCGTTTATGACGCTACACTTGCAAGTATCTCTTACAACGGAATTGATATTCCTTTGACAGCTGATGTTTACACTTACACAGCTAAGTCTCCATCACATGTAGTTCCTACAGTTGTGGCTACTCCTACACAGGCTGTTGCCAATGTAGTGATAACTCAGCCAACAGCTGTTGATGGTACTGCAACTATCGTTGTTACATCTGGTCCTACTGAGACGCAGACCTACACCATTAACTTCTCTGCTTCTGCTGAAACTCCAACAAGCAACGTAACTTGGAACTTCACTGGTGGTAACCAGACTGGTGACAATGGTAACAAGGATGAGTATGCAGAGGACAATGCAGGTAATATCTATCAGTTGATTCATAGTGGAAAGGGTTCTAGTGATTACTACGGCAATGCTCTTTACTTCAATGGCGCAACAGATAATAGTGACCGCTTTATCTCATTCACGGGTATCAGTGGTGAAGGTAAGATTCAGGTTGTGACAAACAACCAGAAGGGTACAGTAGCGAACACCATGACTGTGTATAAGTCTAATGGTGACGTTGTTGCTACATTCCCTCTTGAGAACAATGCTACAACAAGCTCTAAGCTGCTCCCTGCTCTTGATCCTAACGAGACATACTATCTCGGCGTAAATGGTAAGATTGGCATCAACTCTATCACCTATATGCCAAAGAGATCTGATGTGCTCTATGTGACAGAGAATAAGCAGGAGTATAAGCTCACTAAGGAAAATCATGATGCAGATGCTTTCTTTACTAGTGCGAGTCCGAACTGGAGTACTGGAGATGGTATCGCTGTAGATGGTGGCAAATATCATCTTGCCACATTGAAGACAAACAGAAGTTTGACTTTGAAGGTTGATGGTGCACAGGCGTTCGAAATCTACACCCAGAATGGTGGTGGATCAGAACGTGCATACAAATTGACTTATGCTGGAAATCCTGAGGGAAATGTATCTGCTCCTAAGGGATATTCGACAAGTGGTATAATTGCAACTGGTAATTCTGGTGAGATTACAATTAAACTGGAAGGTACAAGTGATCAGGTTTACCCTTACAAGGTTATTTTCTACACAGAGAAGCCTATCGCTACACTTGAGCCAAAGGAGGCAACGGTGAAGGTCGGTCACTCTGTAAATGTTGACCTGACAGCTGTAAACGATGGTGCTATCACTATGGATGAGCTTACTGATGAGGCTAATGAAATCGTTGGCGCTACATACAATGCTGGCGTGCTCCGTCTCTCTGGTAAGAAGGCTGGTACTGCAACACTCACATTCAACATTGCTGAGAACCCAGACAACAAGATCTATCAGGGTGGAACAGCAGAGCTGAAAGTGACAGTGGAGAAGCAGAATCTGAAGCTGACATTCTCTCCTGCTAAGTATGAATGGAACAAGCTGACAACACCTAACAAGCCTGCGTTCTCAAGTCCATCACTCCAGGTGGCTGCAGAGAACGAGGATGGTACGTTCCGTGAGCTTACAGGTGCTGAGCGTGATGCTGTAATGGCTCTCGTGACATACGCTTCTGATGACCTCTCACTCGTTTCTGTTACTAACACAGGTGAGGTTGACCTTGTGAGTGATGACAAGCAGGGTTATGCTTCGGTATATGCTCAGTACGCTGGTGATGAGACTTACAATGCAACTCAGGCAGAGTTCGTTGTAGAAATCATCCAGGGTGTGAAGCGTATGATTGGAAGTGGTGACACTGATACAAAGATTGGTGATATTATGACTCTCTATGACGTAGATGAGGATGGTAATACTGATGATACTAAGCCTCTCGTTGTCGCAACATTCGGCGGATGGAATCATGGTGATCATAAATACTCTTATCCAGATCCAAATGACCCATCAAAGACTTCATCTACTGCCAAAGCTGATGGTTGGGAAAATGCAAAACGTCAGGATGGTATGGCACCTATTGATGGTTATGAATATGCTATCTCTGGTATAAACAATGCTATGGATGAGACAAAGTCTCCTTCTGATGACGTTATCTATGGCACGAAGCGTCCAGGTTGGTATAGAATACCAAAGGATGCAAATACAGCTTATCCATACTCACTCCCTGTTCGTGGTTCTGTGATGACATTCGAGCCTACATGCAACGGTACGCTGACTATCTACATCTTGCAGAACGGTGCGTGGAATACCTATAATAATGGTGACAAATACAATACTGGTGATCCACTCGATCCAAAGGATGGTAGTACAGCGAAGACTGGTGAGATAAAGTATAGTGAGTTCCGTCCACACTCATTCTATGTTGTTGACATGGATGGTGTGCCAGTTCCATACTACACAGACTTTACCGTAACGACCAAGCAGAAGATAACAGACTACTATAAGTGTATTCTCCCTGGTCACCCAGGCTACGATCCTGATGATATAAAGAACATTGCTAACTGGACAGAGTTTAATACTTATATGTCAATAGGCGAACAGCAGCGTGTAGAGGCAGCATGGACTGGTGGTACTCTCGGTGCACAAAACATCGTGCAGCTTGATAACGGTTCGTTCCTTGCTGTACAGAAGGGTATTGTGAAATATACCTTCTACGTAGCAGCAGGTCAGACCTACTACATGTTCTCTAACTTCTCTAAGCTCGGTTTCTCTGGCATGAACTTCGTCAAGGATGAAGACTATCAGCCAACAGGAACTCTTGAACTCACTCAGAATGCAAAAAGTAAACCAGTGTACAAGGCTGCAACGGGTAAGGTGTCTGTTCCTCAGTATGAGACAATTACTGTTGACCGTACATTTACACCAGGACAGTGGAGTACAATCTGTCTGCCATTCTCTATGATGGAGAAAGAGGTTGTAGAAAACTTCGGTGAAGGTACACAGCTCGTCATCTATGATGGTCTTGAGGAGAAGGATGGCAAGGATGTAATGCACTTCGTATATCATGAGTTGCAGCACATCGTAGCAGGTTATCCTTATCTCATTAAACCTACCGGTACAGGTGTAACTCTTGATGGTAGCGGAAAGATAAATGGTATCACTGTTCACAATAAGCTTGTTGAACCAGAGAAACAGCAGACCTCATTCACTACCTCTCGTTACTATGTCGGTTCGCCTTATGTAGATGAAGATGGTGATGGCCTCTATAAATTCAGAGGTACAGAGGATTATCTCTCTGAAACATATTATAAGGGTGATATCTATATGTCAATATCTGCGGAAACTCCTCTGAAACGTCTTACCAGCGCTAGCAGCACAATGAAGGGCTATCGTGCCTTCTTTGAGTGCAACGATCCTGGAGCTGCTCTTGCAAAGCCAATCACTCTTAGCTTCGGTAATTTTGAGGGCGAGGAAGAAGATACTCCAACTGACATAATGGAGGTTGTTGAGGAACTCGGACTCGGTGATAGAGTTGTTATTCCAACAAACGGTATCTATAACCTCAATGGACAGAAGATGTCAGATAATATCCTGGCATTGCCTAAGGGTGTTTACATCGTTGATGGTAAGAAGATGAACATTAAATAATAAGAGGATTGAAAGATGAAAAAGACATATTTAGTTCCAGAAGTCCTCTTTGAGGCAATAGTAGAAGATAATGAATTGCTTGCTGGTTCACCATTAACACAGATTGGTGGTGGCGGCGATGATGTTACAACACCTCCTTCAGGTGATCTCGGCGAGGTCGGTGAAGGTGATGGCGGCGATTCTGATGCCAAGAAAGGCGGTTTCTTCTTCGACTTTGAATTATAATTTTAATACTAAATAGGCAAACAGCTACACTTCTTTTTCGGGGGAAGTGTGGCTGTTGTTGTTTGTTCTGCACCTTACGTGTAGGATAATATTTTGAAACGTAAATTGTCGCGAATTAAACGCGAATTGTCGTAAATATTATTAAGTTGTTTGGTGGTTAAGGGAAAAGTTTGTAACTTTGCAGGCAGAAATAATAAAACTCGGGAGATTATGCAAACAGTGAATATTAGTGTGAATGTACCTACACAACCTCATTTCAATGTAGATAAGTTTAGGCATAGGATGCAGGATTTTGCTTCTACGCTTGTAATGTTGATGTCTCGCGAGTTGATAGAACAGAAGACAGATGAAACTACCGCTGATCAGGATTATGCTTTGTCATTCATAAAGTCTCTTGCTGTAGAGGGTGGAAAAGATATTCCTGCAAATGTGAATCCTATAGAGTGCTTGGTTGATACAAAATATGAAGAATAAACTGTATATTGACACTAATGTGTTGATAGATGTTGTCACAAGCAGAAATCAGCCACATGTAATATATTCCCAGCGTCTTTTTGCTGAAGCGTATAGGAGAAAGATTGACCTTTATGTATCTGCACTGTCATTTGTCACTACTGTTTATGTCGCCCGAAAATACCATTTGTCAGAAGAACAGACGCGAAGGGCGTTAAAGATTATTTCTTCATTCGTTAATGTTGTCGAACTTTCTGAAACAGATGCCCTTACAATGTTGGATACAGAATGGAAGGATTATGAGGATGCTTTACAGTATTGCTCTGCTTTGAAAGTAGATGCGGATTACATTATAACTGGTAACATATCAGACTTCTCTGAATCTTCTCTTCCGGTGTTAACTCCTCAACAGTATCTTGAGAGATTTGTCTAATGTTTATTATATTGGCCAACAGCCACACTTCTTCTTCGGGGGAAGTGTGGCTGTTGGCGTTTTGTTCTGCACCCTACGTGTAGGATAATATTTTGAAACGTAAATTGTCGCGAATTAAATGCGAATTGTCGTAAATTATATAAAGTTGTTTGGTGGTGTGGATTTTATTTTATAATTTTGCAGGCAGAAATTAGAATATTTGAGAGATTATGAGATCAATTAGTTTTAATAGTTTTAAGAACTCATTATTGCGGGATATACAGAATTCACGTACGTTGGAAGATATAGAATGCGCGTTTGATGGTAATCTGGCAATTGTCAGAGAGTGCTCAGAACCTTGCCTGTGGACTTCTTCGGAGGCTGAAGACTTATTGGCAAAGGCTGATGAGGAGATTAAGCGTGGCGAAGGTATCACGCATGAGGAAATGGAACAATTTCTAATAGACTTTTAGTCAGACCATGAAGGTAATATGGACACCGACCGCAATAAAGACGGTAAAGGAATTACTGGAGTATAGACGCGCGTTTTATGGACCTACGCATATCAAAAGGACTAAGGGCATGATTGCTTCTGCTGGTCGTTATCTTTCGGATAATCCCCATCTTGGTCAGATAGAACCTTTGCTAGAGCATGTTGAAGGAAACTATAGGAGGTTCATGATTGAACGCAACCTGAAGTTAATATACAAAATCCAAGACAACAATGTTTATATAATGTTCTTGTGGAATACATATAAGAATCCTGATGGTATGCTGAATCTTCTTCGATGAAGTGTGGCTGTTGTCGTTTGTTCTGCACCTTACGTGTAGGATAATATTTTTGAAACGCGAATTGTCGCGAATTAAACGCGAATTGTCGTAAATATTATTAAGTTGTTTGGTGGTGTGGATTTTATTTTATAATTTTGCAGGCAGAAGATATGTAACAGACGGTGAAATTTCTAATATTTAGTTACTATGGAGGGAATATTTGATATCAATGTAGCTTCAAAGGAAGAAGTCGCTAAAGTAATTGACGGAATGCTTCATGCTAA
>JAGHTW010000075.1 GCA_018065145.1 Candidatus Prevotella equi | reverse complement strand
TCAAATTGCAGGCCTCTTCCTTAAACTGGTAGTTAACAAGAAATTCGAACAGTTCGCCCAGGATTGGGGATGTTATGAACCACTTGATGCAAAACCATATGCTCATATTTAATAGAACAACCATCTGTAAGGCATTAATCGGTTACATTGGTTACATTGGTTACATGGTTACATCGGTTACAAATTGTTCAAATGGAAAATTATGCGGCGCAAACTTATTCCTTATTACTTATTCCTTATTACTTTACAGATGATCGCTTTGTTTGGGGCGAGGCGGAAGGGTTTGTTGAGGGTGATGGTGCGACCGGTGATGATGTCTTTGCCTGTGATGTATGCGCCTAAGGGCATGGCAGAGAAGAGTTCGGCATAGCGTTCGGGATGGTACGTGACGGAACGGTCGTTGCCATTGACGATGGTGACGATGAGGGTGTCCTGGTATTGACGCGCTATGACGTAGATGCCTTTGTATGGCATGAACTGCTTGGTGGTGCCGTGGTGTATGGCGGGGCAGTTCTTTCGCCACTGTAGGAGGCGGCGTAGGTAGCGGTGCATGTCGGCTTCTTCCTTGCTGCGGCCAGAGGGTAGGAAGGCGTTGTGTGAACGGTCTTTCCTGCCGTCGGGGAAGGGTCGGCGGACGTTGTTGTCGCCCTGTTGCGTGTTGCCGTACATGAGTATCTCGGTGCCGTAGTATATCTGTGGTATGCGTGGGATGGTGAGGAGTATGGCAAGGGCTGCCTTCAGTCGTGCGATGGTGCGTGGCTGTGGTTCGTTCTCGAGGAATCGGTTTACGTCGTGGTTGTCGAGGAACGCCATTGTCATGGATGGGTCGTCGTAGAGATAGTCGTAGCAGAGGGTGTTGTATATGCGGTTCAGTCCGCTCCATGCTTCGTTGCTGTCTTCGTGCTTGGCGTAGTTGAAGGCTTCGAAGAGTGCGAAGTCCATGGCGCTGTCCAGTGCGCCGTGTTGCATGCGTGCGGTGAAGGCGCTGTTGCATACCCATGCCTCGCCAACGACGTGCAGGTGTGGGTATTCGTGGTGCAGGGTGTTGAGCCATTGTTGCATGGCGTCGTGGTCGGAGTAGGGCAGTGTGTCCATCCTTATGCCGTCGAGGTCTGCTGTCTCTATCCACCACATGGTGCACTGTGTGAGGTATGTGAGAAGGTGGCGGTTGCGCAGGTTGAGGTCGGGCATGGTCTTGACGAACCATCCCTCCACGGTCTGCTGACGGTCTATGTCTGCTGCATAGGGATCGACTACGGGCGTGAGGCGGTAGTTGGTGATGAGTGAGCCATCGGGATGGTTTATCCAGTCTTCTTCTGGGGGTTGCTGTAGCCATGTGTGCTTGGAACTGCAGTGGTTGAAGACGAAGTCCATGATGACTTTCAGTCCGAGCTGATGTGCTTCGCGCACAAGGGCTTGGTAGTCGTCCATAGTGCCGAAGCGTGGGTTGACGGTGTAGAAGTCGATGATGTCATAGCCGTGGTATGAGGTGGCGTTGATGACGGGTGTGAGCCATAGTGTTGTGATGCCGAGATCGGCGAGGTAGGGTAGTTGTCGGCGTATGCCGTTGATGGTGCCGGTGAAGCGGTCGGGCATGAGGAGGTATATGACGTCGGCAGCGGTGAAGCTGTGGTGCTCGTTGCCCTTGCGTGGGCGTTCCCTTAGTTCGTAGGGAAAGGTGATGGTCTCGCCGTTGATGGTGGCGGAGAGGATTATTGTTCCTGCCTTGCAGCCACGAAGGTTTACATCAAGGAAGGTGTGGGTTCCCTGATGCTCTATGAGCAGTTGCAATGACTCATCGCGCATGCCCGTAAACCAATATGGAGGAAAGAGGTTCAAATGGAAAATGGAAAATGGAAAATGGAAAGGGGCCCACCCCGGCCCTCCCAAAGGGAGGGAGAAGGCGCGACGAATTAAAAATGGAAAATTGAAAGCGCCGAAGGATTCTTCACTCTTCGTTCTTCACTCTTTTTGCGTCTTGTTTTGCTTTTTCGAGGAAGGTTTGTGGGGTGATGGTGACGGGTTCTTTCATGAACTCTGGACGGTTGTAGGACCTTAGGAAGAGTGTGTAGAACTCTGGGTCTTTCTGTGGCAGTACGAAGGCTTTGTGTGCCTTGCCGGTCTTGTCGAAGTATGAGATGACAGGACGGGTGTAGTTGCCGTCGAAGAGTCGTGAGTCTGCCATTATCCATCTGCCGTTGGATGAGAAGGATGGGTAGCTCTCGGAGTATTTGCTGTTGATGGCAGCGAGTGGCACTGGTGTGGCATCAGGCTTCTGTAGGTCGAGAATCATGATGTCTGCCTCGTTGTGCCATACATGGAAGCATCCGTAGTCGCCGATTGAGAAGACGATGTATCTGCCGTCTGGTGACAGTCGTGGCAGTGTGGCGCTCTTCTTTATTGCTGCGGCATCGAAGACGAGCTGCTCTGGTCCGAAGGTGCGTGTCTTGGCGTCGAAGGAACGGGAGTAGATGTTGTAGCGTATCTCCTTCGCCTGCATGATGACGTGCATGTCACGGCTGAGCGTGTCGTCAGGGAAGGTGAGGTGTGCGGTGCAGTAATAGAGTGTCTTGCCGTCAGGAGCCCATGTAGGGAATGTCTCCAGGTCGTCGGGCTTGTTGGTGATGTGCTTGACGGAATGGTTCTTCACGTCATAGAGTATGAGGTCTGATGCCTTGTCGAACACTTCTATCTTACCGTTGTGCTTGGTATGGAAGACTTGGTTTGTCTTGTTTGTGGAGAAGGCGATGAGGTTCTCCGTAGGGTGCCATGATGGATAGACACCGGCGCTGATGGTGCTGTCGGTCTTGAGGTCTATCTTCTCCACGGTGCCATCATGAACGAGCATGGTGCCGCCTTGCTTCTGACGCATGTGGAAGAGCATGCCTTTCGTGCCGTAGTTCTGGTAGGAATGGCAGTTGATGCACTGTCCGGCGTCTTCGGTCTGTATCATCTGGTTGTTGTAGATGTCGGTCTCTTCGTAGGTGGTGATGTCGCGCTGTGAGATGGATAGTCCCTCATAGGCTACGTATGATGGTTGTATGAGACGGTAGGAGAGGTAGGGGTCTATCTCTTCTTCTGCCACATAGATACGGAATGGTTTGTATGCTGTCCAGTGGCCGTCTTTCTGTCCGAACACCTCTACGGTGATGCTGTTGCCTTTTGCTGCATTGCGCAGCTCTGCCCATTCGTCTTCGTCGATGATGACTTTGTTGTCGTCGCCGTAGGTGTATGACTTGTCGTCAACGGTCAGTCGTGCCACGACGGCGTCGCTGCCATCGCGGAGCATGAAGTTGAGAGGGCAGATGTTGCTTGGTATTGTTACCTCGGTGTAGTCGGGGAATATCGTTGGCAGGGCGTTGCTCTGCTGCGCATTGTCCGGCACGGCAGGGTGACCGCAGGAGATAAAGGCTATCACCGCAAGGAGAACTGATATGTAATGTTGTATTTTCATTTTAATAGTAAGATTTTCCTCTGTTGAAGTAGTATGCCCACCAGAAGGTGTCGCCGTAGTCGGCTTCTGTTGCCTGACCGATGGCTTGCTCGTTCATGTTGAGCTTTATATATTCCTGTGTGGCTTGGTGGAAGAGGGCGTAACGGTCTATGATACGCTCTTTGTCGAACGGCATGCCCTGCGTGTTCATGGTCTGTGGCTCCAGTACGCCATAGAGGAACGCTGCCTCCTGATAGTGTATAGGCATTGGTTTGCCGTTGAGTGTCTTGGCGTAGATCATGAAGACTTTCCAGAAGGTCTTGATGTCCTTTGTCAGCATGGCGTATGCCATGTTCATCTCCATCAGTGCCGGTGTCTGTGGGTAAATGTTGCTGCTGAACTCTTCAAGGATGAACTTCTCTGACAGTCCCTTGTCGGAGTTGATATTGTCTGCCATGCCGTTGCGTATCTCACGCAGGCGGCGGTAGTTCTTGTCTTTGAGAATGAGCTTTGGATTCTTGACGAGGGCGCGCTGCTGCTCTGCCCAGTCATGGTAGTAACGGGTGTGGGAGAGGATGTCGATGTATTTCTCCGCCAGCTCATATTCCTCGTTTATCATCGATGCTATGGTGAGAATCTTCAGGTCGGCAACGGAGAAGCCGTACTCTACGCTGTTCTCCATGCTCCAGCGGTAAGCGAAGTTTGTCATGCCGTGTTGCAGGAAGATGATGGAGCCTGCAAGCTGTGCAAGGCTGACATGGAGTGAGTCGCTGACGTTCGGCAGTACGCCGATATCGTTGTGGGCATACATCTTCTCGCCTATCTCGCCCTTGTTGAAGAGGGCGATGTTCTTGAAGATAAGCAGTTCGCGAGTGCCGTCAACGGTATTCTCGTCGATGATGTCGAGCACGTCGTCCCATCGCATCTCGTCCACGGCGCGGTATGCCTTGCATTCTGCATGGTAGTTGGCGTCGGTGATGTTGAGCTTGTCCATGTAGTAGAAGGAACCGCCCGCTATTGCTATCAGAAGGACGAGGGAGGCAAGGATTCGTTTCATGCCCGTGAGTGTCCAGCGTGATAGTAACGGCAGTAGGGAGAAGAGGAGCAGTGAGGCGATGGCGATGTAGATAGGGTAGAGGAGGTTGTCGGCGGTGATGCCGTAAGACTCAAACTGTGGCATGCCAACGGTGAATGCCTCTTCGGGACGGATGGTGGTGTATTGTCCCTTCCATACGAGTGGACTGATAGAGAGTATTGCTGCTGCCGCTGCTGCGCTGTACAGTCGGCGTGCGGCGTGCCACAGGACGAGGCATGCAAGGGTCACGACGGAGTAATAGCCGATGAGCGGATAGCATAGCGCCGCGATGAGGGCGGTGAGTGCTCCGAGGTGTTTCGTTGTCTTGTTCTGAGGCAACAGCGAGAGTAGGGATGAGATGTTGAGCAACAGGGCTACGGAGAGTATGCCGAGGCTCTCGCGGAAGAAGTACTCGGTGTTGCGGAGATAGTACATCCAGTATCCTGTGTCGATGTCGGATATGAGCAGGCAAACGACAGGGATGGCGAGCAATGGCGATAGTGCATTGCTTACCTGAAAGGCTCTCTTGAGCAGATAGAATGTCAGCAGCCATATAGCGGTGATGGCGGCGACGCCTGTCTGTGCTTCATGGAACAGCTGTGTGAACCATGCTGCCGCCCACTGCAATAAGCCGCCTGGCTTTTGCATGCACTGACAAAAGAACTCTCCGCTGTCCACGAACAGCGAACGTAACTGCACCATGAAGAGAACATCGGCGTTCTTCTGGTATAAGAAAAGGTATGAGGCGCAGCATAGTAATGCTGATGTAATCCATGGTATGCCCGCCGTTATTAATTTTTCATTTTTCATTTTTTTCAATTTTACTTCCTTCGCTGATCGTGCGCCTGCTGCGCAGACACGCACTGCTCAGTCTGTGAGCCCGCCTTCGGCGCTTTCAATTTTCAATTTTCCATTTGAAAACTACCTTCCGCTTTGTGTTATCATCTCTGCTATGTCGTCACAGAAGCGTTGGTTGTTGAGCATGTCGTCGATGTTCAGATGCATGCGGTAACGCCAGTAGTGATGAGGGTTGGCAGGGATGTTGATGCGCTCTGCGTTGGCATCGGCAAGGCGCAGCTCTTCGTTGATGGCGAGCCAGTCCTGCAGTGATAGTATGCAGAGCATGGACGCAGACTGAAGGTTGCGGCTCATGATGTCACGTGCCAGCCATGTAGGCAGTGGATGTGGTGCTTCGTCACGACGGTTGAGGACGAAGGAGTAATAGTTCTGGGCACGTTGCAGGTCTTCGTCCCACCACATGCGCAGTGTAGGCATGTCGTGAGAATCGATGGTGCAGACGCTTCGGTAAGGGTAATGCTCTGGGCGTCCGAACTGCTGTCCCATCTCCTTCGGCATGGACTGCAGCTCAAGGGATAGGATGCGGAGCTCGTTGATGACAGATGGTACGCAGTCAGGTATCATGCCGAGGTCTTCGGCGCATACCAGCATGCGTGTAGCCTCAATGAGACGTGGCAGCTTCTTCATCGCCTCCTTATACCAATAGGCGTTGTTGCGGCGGTAGAAGTAGTCTTCGTAGAGGCGGTTGTAACAGTCTTTCTCCCATGATGCCAGTCTCTCGTATG
This sequence comes from Candidatus Prevotella equi, assembly GCA_018065145.1. Classification (GTDB taxonomy): domain Bacteria; phylum Bacteroidota; class Bacteroidia; order Bacteroidales; family Bacteroidaceae; genus Prevotella; species Prevotella equi. Next base: position 2,423 of record JAGHTW010000075.1, on the reverse strand, counting down.
CAGGAGAGGAATGTGAAGAGATACGTGGGTGGAACTTGTTCCTGTCGTGGTGATCGCGAAGGAAGAGACAGTCCCATGCGTTCTCTGTGCATGGCTTCAGCAGATGGTCCTCGTCCCAGTGCAGTCCGTATCCCTCTATCTCTCCTACGGTGAGTCCGAGAGATGGCTGGAACTGTCCCATGAGTCCGCTCTTGTATGGCATAGGTATCTCCCAGATACGGAAGAATCCCAGAATGTGGTCTATGCGGTATGCGTCAAAGTATTTCTGCATGTTCTGGAAACGGCGTACCCACCACAGGCAGTCATCCTTCAGCATCTCGTCCCAGTTGTAGGTAGGGAAGCCCCAGTTCTGTCCGTCGATGGAGAAGTCATCAGGTGGTGCGCCCGCCTGACCGTTGAGGTTGAAGTAGCGTGGCTCCTGCCATACGTCGCAGCCCAGACGGTGTACGCCGATAGGTATGTCGCCCTTGAGGATTACTCGCTTCTCACGTGCGTATTCGTGGGCAGACTTCATCTGCTTGGCAAGGATGTACTGCACGTAGTAATAGTAGGATACCTGCTTGAAGGCTTTGGTGCGAGGATTGCTCAGCGCAGCGCGGTCTTCTTCGTTCCATGTGTTGTGGTCCTTCCACGTAGAGAACTCTGCCGTGCCGTATGTGTCACGCAGATAACTGTACTGTGCGTATGGCACGAGCCAGTGCTGCTCCTCATCGAACCATTTCTTGAAGTCCTCGGAGAGGAATGTCGCCTTGCCTTCCTGCTGAAAGAGAATGCTGAGGTATTCGTTCTTGGCGTTGTTGACGCGCTCGTAGTCTATCTGTGGCAGTGCGTTGAGCTCTTGGCGCAGTGTCTCAAAACGCTCCATGGCGCTTTTGTCGTTGAGCTCAGGCAACTGTCGGAAGTCAGCGTACTGAGGATGGAGGGCGAAGATGGAGATGCAGGAATAAGGGTAGGAGTCGGTCCAGGTGTGAGTGATGGTGCTGTCGTTGATAGGCAGTACCTGCAACAGTCGCTGACCTGTATATTCCACCCAGTCTATCATTCGCTTCAGGTCGCCGAAGTCGCCCACGCCAAAGCTGCCCGCAGTCCTGAGGGAGAAGACAGGTATGAGTGTGCCCGCCTTGCGGACGTTCCATATCTCAAAGAATGCCTGTGAGAGCTCTATCTCTGTCACCTCGCCCTTACGCATTCGTGGCATGGTGACATGGCGGTTCTCGCCTGTCTCCCACATAGGGCTGTTCATCTCGTCGCCGTCTTTCACCGCAACGAACTTATACTCTAAGTCCTCCATTGCCGTGTATTCCGCATCGATGTCACAGGTCCATTCGTTTGGCGCCTGCTCTACGCATGGTATGCCGCGGTCTATGCACCACTCTCCCAATACAGGGTGTGCGCCAACGAGTATCAGACGCTCAAAGCCACGCAGCTGTGGTGCACGAACCTTCAGGCGGAGCATCGCTGGATTGGTGCGACGATAGACGGATTTCTTCTCGCGACGGTTGATACACTGTGTGTAGGCTGATGAGTACAGGTAGGTGTCGTGAGGGATGTCTATCCATGTGTCGTAGATGGTGTACTGTTGCAGACCGGTCTGTGCAACATCAATGCGATGTGCCTGTGTAGTCCACTCGGTGCGACGTACCTTGTCGCCGTTGTGAACGGAATAGTAGTAGTCGATGTGGGTATAGGTGTTGTTGTCTATGCGCATGTCATACTGCCACTGTCCTTCCTGAATATTGTTCATGCGGATAGTGTGTATGGTGCCGTCCTGCTGACGGATGTTGATGTGCAACGACTCACCGTAAGGGGCACTGTAGTTTATGTTGAAGAGTATGTGCATCTTTCGAATTGAAAATGGAAAATTGAAAATGGAAAGTAGGAAATTGAAAATTGAAAGTTGAAAATGGAAAATTGAGAATGGAAAGCGCCGAAGGCGGGCTCACTGACTGAGCAGTGCGTGTCTGCGCAGCAGGCGCACGATCAGCGAAGGAAGTAAAATTGGAAATGGAAAATTGGGCTGGCGCAGTATGGGCCAGATAGAAAAAAAGGAAGATATTCGTGAGTAAGTTTGAATCAAATAAGTCGATGCTTTGCTATACCGGAATAGCTGTTCTCCTGTCGATGCTGGGAGTGGCTGTGCTGGCAAAGGGATTCTATATCATGACCGTTGAGAGGTCCTATTGGAATGCCGTTGACTCACTGGTGAAGGTTGACAGCATAAAGGTTGAGCCGACACGAGGCAACATCCTGTCGTCGAACGGTCAGCAGATGGCTTGTAACCTTCCGGAATACAAGATACACATGGACTTCGTAGCTTTGCAGGAAAGCAAGGCAGACACGTTGTGGCATGATTCACTCGGCAACGACACCAAGACCCTGCACGAGCTCTGCAAGGGACTCCATGAGATATTCCCAGACAAGTC
>JAGHTW010000027.1 GCA_018065145.1 Candidatus Prevotella equi | reverse complement strand
TGCGCCGATGGTACTGCAATGCAATGCGGGAGAGTAGGAGGCCGCCTTCTTTAAAAAGTCGAGAGTCCTTGGTTCTAATGAACTGAGGACTCTCTTTTTTTATAAATATAGGTTAGCGTAATGATGGTATATAGGTGATTGTTTATAAATGTGTTACGCTTGAAATATATTTTCTTTGGTGTGTCATTCTATTTTTGTGCGCAATTATTTTTAATATATAATGCGGATGATTCTTTGAATATTTTTATGAACACCTCAGCACTGTGTTTGAGATCTACGTTGTTGTTGTAATGCGCATAAACTTTAATAGGTTCTTTTAGTTCCTTTATGGGTATGCTACATAGGTCTGGACGATTTATTATAGCATCTTCTGCTAGTATGCTTATGTAATTAGATTCTTCCAGTAGATTTAGAATTGCGTTTACATCGCTGACAAGAGAACGTACATTTAGATTACCAGTCTCTTTATGTACAAAACTTTCTATGGCGTTTCTATCTCTAAGTCCTTTTTCAGGAAGTATAAGTTTATGTGGTAATAAGTCTTGAAATGTAAGTTCTTTTTTCTTTGCCAATGGGTGTGTCTTTCTCATTATAGCAGAGAGTCTGTATTCTGTTAATGGAATAGAGTTACAGAAATCATGAGGACTTGTTGGCATCATAGATAGCATTAAATCTATTTCCTTATCGCGTAGTTTCTTAAGTAGGTCAACAAGGTTTTTGTAATTAGCATTCAATTGAACTTTTGGATATTTCTTCATAAAGTTTAGCATAGTCTCTCTCATATAAGGTTCAAGAGTGAATGTAAGCCCTATGTTTAGTTCTCCACATAATAACCCTTTTAGGTCTGAAATTCGCTCGTAGCAATTTGTAACACCTTTTAGAATCTGCTTTGCCAATGGCAGAAGTTCGCGTCCGCTTTCTGTAAGTGCAACGCTGTGTTGTTGTCTAATGAATAGCTGAGTTCCGAGTTCTTCTTCAAGTGCTTTTATCTGTTGTGATACAGCGCTTTGTGAGATGAATAACTGTCTAGAGGCTTCTGAGAAACGTCCAGTCTCTGCTATTCCGACAAAATACTTTAATTGTCTTAGTTCCATATTGATATAGTATAATATTATTTGTTTTCAATTGCAAAATTACAATTATTTATTAATAAATGATAAGAAGGATAGCAAAATTTTTATAATACCAGGTATAAGTAATGCTAATATGACAAGTTCTTATCTTGGTGTTAAGAATATATAATGATTGTTTTGTAGTTATATTAGTAAATCCTTATACCTTTGCACCTGATAACAAACCGTATAACTAAAAACAATATGATTATGGAAGAGAGATTTTTTTATTGTGAGAGTTGTGGCAACCTCTTTATTGCTGCAATAGCAAGTGGTGTTGTGCCTTACTGCTGTGACCAAAAGATGACACTTTTGCGTCCTAACACGACAGATGGAAATCAGGAGAAGCACCTACCGGTAGTGGATTATATCAAAGATGGTGTTATTAATGTAAGGGTAGGCAGTGACGCTCATCCGATGACACCGGAGCACAATATCCGTTTTATTTGCGTGGAGACAAATAAGGGTATTATAATCCGTTACTTCAAGGATGGTGACAAGCCAGAGGCTCGTATTCATGTCTGTGGTGTACCAAAGGCCGTTTATGCCTATTGTAACATCCACGGTCTGTGGCGTTCGGATATTCCGCCAAAGGAATCATATAAGGGAAATTGCAGTTGGTATTGTTAGTAGTTTTCTTTAGTCTGGTATTATGAATCACGAAAAAGAGCATAACCTCGTACTGAGGTTATGCTCTTGTTTTTTATAGTATAACTTTAGGGTTTCTAAAGTTGCACTTTGATGATGTTATATTTGTGTTTTAACTATGTAAAAGTTATGCTTTGGCAAACGTCAGAAGTCTTATTGCAGCTTTAGGTAAGATTGCTATCAGTGTTATGATGATAACAATGCACATTAAGTCTGGTTCCAGAAAAGCAATGTTAAAGAAGTTGTATGCAAGAGAAACGATGAACCATTGTCCGAGGAATATTATCATAGCAATCATAGAGAAAGATGATAGTCCCCATGTTCTCATTGTTTTTCGTTCTGCTGTTGATGATTTTGCCGTTTTGAAATACTTTGCCATGAAGAGGTTCCAGAATTGTAACATTATGAAAGCACTGAAGAAAACAGCACGTTCAGTTCCGTTCAAACGTGATACAGCTGATAGCAAGGCAAGAAGCAATACGGTGAAGTATGTTCCTGTACCGATAAGGTCTGTAGCCATTGCACGGTCTATTATGTTATCACGACGATTACGCGGTGGTTTGTTCATGACGCTCTCAGAAGGTGGCAGCGATGCCAAGGCAATAGCGGCAAAGGTGTCCATTATAAGATTTACCCATAGCATCTGAGTAACAGTCAGTGGCGGTTCCTTTGTCATAAACGAACCAATCATAACAACAAGGCACGCTGTGATGTTTACCGTTAGTTGGAAAAGGATAAAGCGTTGTATATTTATATATAATGAGCGTCCCCACATCACAGCGCGGCAGATGGACGAGAATGAGTTATCAATGATAGTGATGTCTGACGCCTCTTTTGCTACACTTGTGCCATCTCCCATTGATAATCCTACGTCTGCAGACTTCAGTGCTGGTGCATCGTTGGTTCCGTCGCCTGTTACTGCAACCACCTCTCCTCTTGCCCGTAGCGCTTCTACGAGTAGTTTCTTGTCCATTGGTCTTGCGCGAGCAATTATGTCAGCTTCGTAGAAGCCCGAAGCGGACGCTTCGGGAACGGTGGCTGATGATGCGGAGATTGCTTTGGCGATGTCAGAACCGAGTATCACCTTAGCAGGCTCGTGACCGAATATCTGTCTGTATATCTCTTTTGCTGTCTCTGGGGCATCGCCGGTAACGATCTTTATCTTAATACCTGCAGCAATACACTTTTGTATAGCTTCTGGCACATCAGTACGGACTGGATCACTTATGGCTACAATGCCAAGGAACGCTATATCGCTCTTTCCGGTTTCTGCTTTAGGAGAAGATACGGCAAAAGCAAGTGTTCTCATTGCCTTTGACTGATAGCGCTTTAAACGTTCTTCTGTCTCTATCTTTGGTACGTTGAATGAAGAACACATTGCCATGATAATCTCTGGTGCACCTTTATATAGCACCGTACCATCAGCGAGTGTTGTGCTCATATATTTCGTTTCGGTAGAGAACGGTTCCTCTGAAACCTTATCTGCATTCTTTCTCAAATCATCGTAGTTGATTCCCTTGTCACGTAACCACAATAACAATGCTCCCTCCGTAGGATTACCCAGAACGGAATCATCCTCAAGCATAGCGGTGCTATTAATAGCCATGATTTGATGCACAAGAGTTAGATCATTGTCATTAAAGAACGCTTCAGCTACTTGCATCTTGTTCTGTGTCAGTGTGCCTGTCTTGTCTGTGCATATGACCGTTGTTGCACCCATAGTCTCTGTTGCATGAATCTTGCGGACAAGATTATTTGTCTTAAGCATTTTTCGCATGGAATATGCCAATGCCATTGTTACTGCCATAGGAAGTCCTTCAGGTACAGCGCATACGACAAGTGTTACAGCTATCATGATGCTCTGAAGCAGATAAAGCGAGAAACTGCCCCAGTTGATATCTGTTGTAGTAGAGAAGTATAAAACCATTCTGCCCACCAAAACCAGAACGCCTACGATGCAACTTATTGTCGTTATCAATATGCCGAGTCTATTAAACTGCTCGTTTAATGGCGTTTTTTTACCATCGTCAATTTTAGATGCAGTAAAGACTTTTCCGTTTTCCGTATTGTCGCCAACGGCAAATACACGTGCTACAGCATGTCCTTCCATGACTTTTGTACCACGGAATACATGATTGACAGGAAAAGCCTCGCACGAAGACTCGTTTTCCCTCTCATTGTCAGTCCATACCGCCTTGTGTGTCATCGGTTCTCCAGTGAGCGATGACTCATCAATGCTCAGTTGCGTGGCTTCCAATAACTCAGCGTCTGCGGGAATCTCTTCGCCGGTAGAAAGCATTATGATATCTCCCACAACAACCTCGCGTCGTGGTATTTTTGTGGCATGTCCTTCTCGTATTACCGTTACAGGTTCATCATCGTTCACCTGATTGAGAATCTCAAACTCACGTTCAGCCTTCACCTCTGCCAGAAAGGCAACGCCCGATGCAAGAATGATAGCAATGATGATGCCCACAGGTTCAAAGAATACCTTTGCCCCTTCGGGTGATACAGGCAGACCGAACCAACCGTTATACTCTGTCAGCGATATAGCTATAGACAGACATGCTGCCAGTTCAAGTATGAAGACAAGCATGTCACCATCCTCCCATCCAGGTATAAGATGCCCGAAGGGCCCTGTCAGTGATTGTGCAAAACGCTTCCAAAGAGATTCCTTCTCTGGAGGTGTGAGGATATTCTCACCGTGCAGTCTTCTGTTTTCAAGAACTTCTGCCTTTGTGAGACCATTGAGAGACTTATAACCCATAAATAACTTGTTGACTTATTAATAAGGTGCAAAATTAACATTTTTATTTGGAATAAACCGCATAATGCTATAAAAATCACTTATTTTCACAATAAAGTATTCTTTTTTACGTTTTATAATTACTATGATAACAGCATCAATAGTCACATATAATCACCATTTATTGGAGTTTGAGCCAGTGTTGCGCAGTTTGTTCGCATCGCCGGTAGATGTTGTTTATGTCATAGACCACTCTGATTCCATGCTCGAATTGAAGGCAGAGTTGCAAGAGTTTGCACAGCGTGTCTTGAAAGGAGAACCCGAGCTGCGTGAAAAGGCAAGTCGAGGATTTGAGTTAGTCTATATACCCCATGAGAACAACGGTTATGGTGGAGGTCATAATGTAGCATTGCAAGAAGCTTTGTCGCGTGGCAGTGAGTATCATCTTGTGGTAAATCCAGATATATGGTTTGGTCCAGAGGTGATACCATCCCTTGTAAATTACATGAGCGAGCACCCGCAGGTTGGTCAGATGATGCCGAAGGTACTTTATCCTAACGGTCAGATACAGCGATTGGCAAAGATGCTACCATCGCCGATGGATATGATTGGCAGATTATGTTTGCCAAACTTCATCATCAAGCGCCGCAATACCATGTATGAATTGCAGCAGTCAGGATTCACTAAAATACTTAATGTGCCATACCTGTCAGGTTGTTTTATGTTCTTCCGTATGTCAGCTTTGAAGGAGGTGGGATTGTTTGATGAGCATTTCTTTATGTATGCCGAGGATATAGATATGACTCGTCGCATGCATCAGAAATACGAAACACTCTATTATCCAGCGACGACCATCTATCATACGTTCACTCGTGGTTCAAGGAAGAGCATGAGATTATTCCGTATCCATATTGTCAATATCATCATGTATTTCAACAAATGGGGATGGTGGAAAGATTCTGATCGTCAGGTGATAAATGATAATGTGAGAAAGCAGATTGGCGGACAAATTTAGCAATCTTTTTCCCGCGAAAAACAATAGCAAGAATGTTCTTATCCGTTATTATACCTACATACAATTATCGCTGTTATACGCTTGTTGCGGATTTGCAGCGACAGTTAGAGGCTGTCGGTGAACCGTATGAAATCATTGTAGCAGAGGATGGTAGTAAGGATCAAGTGACTATCATTGCGAATCATAAGATAATAGACCTGCCCAACTGTCGCCATCTGATAAGAAAAGAGAATGTTGGGCGCGCTGCTATTCGCAATTTCCTTGTCAGCGAGGCGAAGGGGGAATGGCTGCTGTTCATGGATAGTGACGCGAGAGTTATCAGCAGCGACTACATCAGCACTTACATCAATGCCATTAAGGAGGCAGCAGGACATCAGATAATTATCGGTGGGCTTAGGCATACGGACCGACTTCCTTCACCAGAAGTATCTCTTCGCTATTATTACGAGAAGGAAGCTGACCAACATCGCAGCGCAGCGGAGCGACAGCAGCATCCGTTCCAACACCTCACGACGTTCAATATGTGCGTCCTGAGAAGTGTGATGATGAACACTCCGTTCGATGAAGACTGTCGTGAATATGGCTATGAGGATGCATTGCTCGGTGTAACGCTAAAGAACAAGGGCGTCAGCGTGATGCATATAGACAATCCACTGGAACATACTGGTCTGGAGCCCAATAAGAAATACCTTGCGAAAGTGGAGACGGCGCTGCATACCTTGCATAGTCTCGGCGACAAGATGGTGCCTCATTCCCATGTTGGACAGGCTGCCGAAAAGGCAAGGAAATGGTTTCTCTCATTGCCCATCATAATGCTTCTCCATATACTGCGCCCACTTTTGCGCCATAATCTTTTGAGCGAAAAGCCTAATCTTAAAGTGTTGGCATTCTACAAACTCGGATATTTCCTCTCACTATGAACGCACCGCTAATCTCATTCATCGTTCCTGCCTACAATGCAGGGGCATCCATCAGCGACTGTCTGGACAGCATTTACTGTCTGGACATGTGTGGATATGGACGTGAGATTATTGTGGTCAATGATGGCTCTACTGACAATACCGCAGAAATTCTTGCTGCATACGTCAGGGAAAACAGTGTGGAACTGACGGTTATCACACAGGAGAACAAGGGATTGAGCTGCGCCAGAAATGCTGCCATGGATGTTGCAAGAGGCATTTACCTGTGCTTCGTGGATTCTGATGACGTGCTGTTGACCGATAGCTTCCCACTAGAGATACTGGCAGAACATGGATATGATATTGTCGGATTCAACATGCTGAAGATTGATGGCAAAGGAAACAGCACGCCTTATCGCCGCTATCGTTACAGTTATGGGAAGGTATATGAGCCAGCAGCAACATTCATGAAAGGACGCAACCTGATGCCTTGCGTATGTGCATATATATTCCGAAGACAAATGCTGACGGAGGCCGGGCTGTCGTTTATTCCACACATATACCATGAGGACGAAGATTTTACGGCAAGGGCATTCGCTGCCGCACAGTCTTTCGTGGCTGTGAACGTAGCTTTCTATGGCTACCGTGCCAATGAAGATAGCATTACACCCACGTTAGACACCCGAAAGCAGGAATGGAAATTGCGCGACCTTGTCAGTATCTTGCGAGGACTACATCAGTCGGCTATGAAGGATGAACGTTTTCGTGAATGCACACAGTACAAGATGGACTACCTCGCCGTTGATACACTGCGGCTCTTGTTACGCATGAAGCATTCGCAGATATTCAGAAACGAGAT
>JAGHTW010000121.1 GCA_018065145.1 Candidatus Prevotella equi | reverse complement strand
CCTTTGCATCCTGGTTTCTCAGGAGTATTTCATGAATGTCCGTTACGACATCTCTAATTTCCCGTAGGAGAACATTGCTCTCTGGCGGTGCGTTCTGATTTGATTTTTCTGCCATACGACCATATTTGTATTTAACATTACGGACATAAAAATGCCCCACAACCGTTTTGATTGTGAGGCAAAATTACAGAGTATGTTTCAATTCATTGTTTGGAACAATTGGCACTGCCAATACTTCCAATACATTTCATGGTCAAATTACCCCTAAGAACAAGGATAAAGTCGCTTTTTTGAGGTTCTTTTGTGCGCTTGGCACCTTCTTTAAGACCTCCATCGTGGCATAGAATATATCTTTCTCCCTATCATCCAGGCTTTGGATTCTACGACGATCGAAACGATGTACGGAGGCACTAAGGTTCTTTGCTTGCATCTTGATGCCCGCTGCTGTATGTAGCATACCTTTCCCACAAATCTTTGAAGACCATGCACGAGACAATGCACCTGCTTGAACAAGGATATGGACAACCAACCCCAAATCGCCATTTCGTGAATAGGGTGGAACCATGTACCTGCATGTAGGCTTGCCTGTGTCCAGAAGTAGCATAAGGTTTTCCGTGGTGATGGAAGGTGTAAGCAGCTGATAGTTCTGAAAGACCTTTGCAAGTCCTTCTTTTACTTCGTCTGGGTAATCTGTTACAGCAATTAGCTCATCATTGATGAAGCCATTGACACCTTTCTTCATTCCAATAACATTGTACTCGGCTATCATGCTGTCCGCATCAGCCTCTCCAAAGGTTGGGTTGGCAAAGTTCTCCTCTGTGAACTTCCTGTTTTCAAGGATGTGCTTCACCTTATCCCTATCAGTTGCTTCTAGTAACAGATCGTTGTAGGAAGCACCCTCATCAAGGAAGATGGGCATGTTGAGCCGTACAAGAAATTCTTCGACGAAGACCTTGTAGCTAATGCTGTGGTTAGTGACTCGGTGACGGTAGTCTTCATAGGCTTTAATAAGCCACTGTACCGCACCATGAACCTCCATTGCATCACTTTTAGACGCAAAGAGAGAGAGTAGGCAGGACGTTCAGCCCTGCATACATCCAACTGTTGTTGTTCATAATGTATGACATTAAAAAATGAATATTAAGTAACGCATATAGCGTCGTTTTTACTCTTTCGTTCATAAAAGTCAAACATCATTTGTAAGATCAAATCAGGCACAAAAAGTGTTTATACAAACTGCTTCTGTGCATTCTGCACTGCAAAATTACAGTTTAGCTGCACCATTTTGTGGCGCAGGTGGTTAAAAAATGTCTATATTGTCAGTATTTTAATGAAAATTATTAATTTTGCACAACATGAAATCTCATTTTCTCTTCAAAGAATATATCTGGCTGGTCAATCTTATCCTTCGCAGAGGACGAATTTCGTTGATTGACATAAACAAGGAATGGCTATACACTGACATGAGTGAGGGTATAGACATTGCTCGTAATACTTTCCTTCGTCATAAAAATGCGATTGAAGACATTTTCGGTATCATCATAGAGTGCGATACTCATGATGAATACAAGTATTACATCAGCAACAAGCATGTTCTGAAGGAAGACTCCATCCAAAACTGGATGCTGTCAACCATCACGGTGAACAACCTGCTCACCGAGAACATTGGACTGGCTGACCGATTGCTTCTGGAATCCATACCAAGTGACGGCGACTTCCTCTATTGCGTTATCAGTGCCATGAAACGTAAGGTAAGGATAAAGGTGACATACCAGAAATATGGTCATGAGGAATGCAGTACCGCAACCTTTGCCCCATATTGCCTGAGACTGTTCCAGTGCCGATGGTACGTTTTGGGGCAGTTCCAGCGTCCTGTCCGTGAAGGTGAGAATCCGACAAAGCGAAGAGGATTGCCCAAGGATCATGTAGAATACTTTGCCACCTACTCGCTTGACCGGGTAAAGGAGATTGAACTTACCGAAGAAAAGTTCTCTGCTGATAAGAACTTTAGTGCGGCTGATTACTTTAAGGACTGCTTCGGAGTTTACAATGATACCTCCGTGCCTGTCCAGAAGGTTGTCCTCCGTGCCTATGGCTTGCAACGTTTCTATATGCGTGACTTACCATGGCATCATTCCCAGAAAGAAGTTTATTGTTGTGACGAATATGCTGACTTCGAGTTTACAATACGTCCAACAAGTGACTTCATCCGATACATCATGAGATATGGTAACCTGATAAAGGTGCTTTCTCCTATAGATGTAGCAAAGAGAGTACGAACCCAACTATTGGATGCAGCTGACATGTACAAGGAACTTGATGATTATGCATAAGACACCATATATTTAATAAAGTACACGAAAGCAACGAACCATAGATAGTACAACAAAAGTCTTTTATCCACCTAAAAGTAAACTTTTAGCATGGATAAAGATAGTATTGGCATGACAAAATAGGCAAAAATAGGCTTTTTTGCTAAAAAAACACCAAAAAGTTACCGTTTTGTGTTGATAATTAAACAAAATGTGTTATCTTTGCAGTTGAAAGCGTGATACTCACGCTCGGACTATCGTGTATGATGGTAAAATAATATAGACAGATAAAGAAAAAGATTCAAAATAAAGAAAGAAATGTCAAATATCAAAATTTCTACAACATTGGGTGATATTGTGGTTCGCCTCTATGACGAGACACCACTTCACCGTGATAATTTCCTGAAGCTTGCAACCACTGGCTACTATGACAATGTTCTTTTTCACAGAGTGATTAAGGATTTTATGATTCAAGGTGGCGATCCTAATAGTAAGGAGGCAGTACCAGGTGCTCAGTATGGTACAGGTGGCCCTGATTACACCATCGAAGCAGAAATAAAACCTGAGCTTATTCACAAACGTGGTGCTTTGGCCGCTGCTCGCCAGGGTGATGAAGTTAATCCAGAGCGTCGTTCAAGCGGAAGTCAGTTCTATATCGTTTGGGGACAGGTTTATAACCAAGGACAAATTGGTCAACTTGCCAAGCAAATGGATATGCAGGCACAGCAAGCAATCTTCAATCAGCTTGTAGCAGAACACCGCAGTGAGATTATGCAACTCCGTAGAGACCGTAATCAAGAAGGATTGATGGAACTCCAGAATGACCTACAGGCGCAGACTTATGCAAAGTTCCAATCAATGCCAAACAAAGGATTGACTGACGCTCAAAAGGAAGCATACACTACTGTAGGCGGTACTCCTCATCTTGATGGACAATACACTGTGTTCGGTGAAGTCATCGAAGGTCTTGATGTTGTTGAGAAAATCCAATCAACAAAGACCCAGAGAGGCGATCGTCCATGTGAGGATATTAAGATTCTGAA
>JAGHTW010000085.1 GCA_018065145.1 Candidatus Prevotella equi | reverse complement strand
CTTAACGAGTGTTAATAACACGGGGGTATTGCAATCGTTGCACGATTACACGGTAATTGTTGCACGATTACATAGTAAAAGTGGCACGATTACAATGCAATCGTGCCACTTTCATTTTGTCATTTTTATATAATCCATTTTTATACGATTATTCTTCGTAATTTTCTCGCTATTTTATTCTTTTCTCAACCATAGATGATACCTTATCTATAAGTTGCTTCGTTGGTTCAAATTTCTCTTTTATATCGTTCTCCGTAGCATCAAAGAAGCAGTCATAGTCTGCTTTTTCTCTCATTGTTTCCATCTGCGAGAACAGTTTACTCTCTTCAACTGTTAGTTCATGAGTCAGTACGTAGAACTGCCCTATTGCGCTCTTCATTCCAGCATGGGTATGAACAGGATGCTGATCAGCCAACAGTAATGCTCGCATGGCATTAACAAGAGAATAATACATTCTATTGGCTGTCATTGGCCACATGCATAACGTCCTTGCGGCTTCTGCCTCTTTCCAAGTTTGGGAAGACTTATCCAAATACTTTCGTATCATCTCTTTTCGTGAATCCCTATCCATGTGCTATCATTATCTTATCATGTTCCACATTCTCGTAAAACGGAGAGGCTTTACGCCGCTGCCATTCGCTGTAAGTATATAACAAAGGATTTACTGCCGCTGCATGTTGCCAACCAGCAAGAACAAAAGGATAACTGTATTCATCTTCATCAGCTGTTCCTACACTTGATTTGTCAACCAATATAAGCAGATCCCAATCTGATTCTGAACCATTGTCTCCTCTTGCCCGTGAGCCATACAGCCACACTTGACTTCCTTTTGGTAGTACATTTTGTGCTATATCACGGAAATCATCTATTATATTTGTTCTACCTTCCATCTGTTCATCTATGTTATAGGTGGGTTCTATTAATTCTCACCATAATATTTTTTGCAAAAATAATAAAAGTTCCCGAAACAACAAAATGTTTCGGGAACTTTTTTATTTCCTCTTCGTGAGGATGGTTATCTGGTAAAGCGATGGTATGGCTATCATCAAAGAGAAGACGACGGCTTGGGCTACGGCTGCTTCGCTGCCATTGAAATATGCTACGAGCTTTGCATCGGTGGGTATGTGGGGGAAGATATTGACGAGCACATAGGCAGAGGAGTTGTTCAGCCAATGGATGATGAAGCATGGTATGATGCTGTTCGTGCGCAGATATACCCATCCGAGTATTAATCCGACGATGAAGGCATGCGGCATTTGCGCTGGGTTCATATGGACAAGCGAGAACATCAGTGCCGAGATGACAAGAGGCAAGAGCGTGGCATTGACGAACGATGGTGCGTTGTTGCGCGAGAATGTCTTGCAGGCATTGATGACAGCACCGCGGAATATCACCTCCTCCATGAGCGGAGCAAGGATACAAATAACGAAATATCCATAGCGGGTGTGTAGTATCGCATTCATCTCATCTTGAATCAGGTTCGTCAACCACTCCTGCGGTATGCATTCCTCCAGTCGTGTCAGCGGCAACAGTATGCCGATGCCGAGCAGAAACGACCAACACAACACGCTCCAAGGACGCGAACGAACGAATGTCCTGTCCTCACGATACCATCGCATGGTGAAAAACAACACCAACAATATGATGCTACTGATGCCGCTGGAGTATAGAATGACAGCAGCCTTGTACGAAGGCATCACACTCGTGATTTCAGGGAACAGTGTTGCTAACGTCTGCACCGCAAAACCTATAACGAGTTGCACGGCAACGAAGACGAAGAAATATAAAAGGAGAGTCTTAACGTACTTCATGAATGTCTTTTTCTATTTGTTTGCGCAGCTCCTCAGGGGAAGAAAACTGTCGCTCGTTACGTATCTTTCGTGTAAAATCAATGCGCAGTGCAGCACCGTATAAATCACCGATGAAATCGGGGATATGCGTCTCTATCGTCACTTTATGACTGCCGTATGTAGGTCGCGTACCGACATTGGTGATGGAAGGCATCGGTGCCGTCGTTGATGGAAGGAAAACGCTCGTGGCATAAACACCATTCGGTGGCAGCAGCTTACCCACAGGATGAGTGATGTTGGCTGTTGGAAAACCTATCTTACGGCCCTCCTGGTAACCCTTCTCCACGATACCACTGAGAGAGTAAGGCCTACCGAGAAGCATTGCGGCACCCTCCATATCGCCTGACATGATAAGATGACGTATCAACGATGATGATGGTGGCGGAACGTCCCTACCCTCTTCCGCCGCAACAACGAAAGAGTCAGACTGCAATACCTCTATGCCTATCTCCTTGCCATACTGCTGATACTGCGGAAAAGCCTCATCAGCATTGTATCGTCCGAAGCGGTTATCGTAACCGAGAAGCAACAGTCGCACTCCCTTCTCATCATAAAGCCACCGAAGGAAGTCGCGCGCTGTAATATCCGCGAACTCCCGTGTAAAGGGAATGACACAAACATCGTCCAACCCTGTTGCCATGAGCATCTCTACCTTCTCCTCCACCGTGGTGATATAAGCAGGAACAAACGATGCATCGAATATCTCTTTAGGATGCTTGTCAAACGTTATCGCCATGGTCTTGAGTCCACGACAGACAGCCTCGTCCCTCAAACGCCCAATGACGTATTGATGACCGAGGTGCACTCCGTCGAAGTTACCTATTATCACAGCTCGTTTATCCATATATCGCCTTTCGGATCATGAAGAGTCTTTATGCCATGCGCCTCTGCTGCCGCGATGTTCTTGGCAGAGTCATCAATGAAAAGGATATCATTAGTGCCCAGTCGCGCTATCACCTCACGATAGATGCAGTCGTCGGGCTTCACCATCTGAAGGTCACAGGAGAGGAATATGTCGTCAAAGTAATCATCGACGGACAGTCCGTCAATGGTAAAGAATTCCTCTATCGCCTTCTGCCAGTGTATATAGTTTGTATTTGACAGGATAGCCGTGCGGTAACCCTGTTCGCGCAGTGACTTTATCTTACGCAACTTCTCCACAGGAACGCCCGTCAGCAGCTCATTCCACGCCCAACAGATATCGTCATTCGTCGCCGTACAGGTGCAATAATTGCCCATTTCATCGGTAAATGACGACTGTCGTCGCGCTTCCTCGCAGAAAGCGTCAATGCTTCCGCCTATTTCCAATTCATGAAAGAGATCCTCCTGGCGGCATTCGTCCACGTAGTACGCTATCTTTCCGCATCCAATCTTCTCCAATGCATCAATGCAACGCTGCTTTGACAGCCCCACGAGGATACAGCCAAAGTCAAAGAGAAGCGTCGTCGTTTTCATTTCTTTCCTCATTTGTCAACTCCCTTTTTACAACAATCCCTGAATCTCTGCATCAAGATCCTTTATCTGTGCATCGCGCTTGTAGAGAGCATTGCTACGATCGATAAGGAAGAAGGTAGGAATAGACTGCACGTTATAGCGAGTGAGATAAGGAGAGTTCACGTTTTCCGGGTCATGAACGCTCACCCATGGCAGCGCCGCTGTCTGAGTCTTCCAGAAATGCTCATCAGGATCCACCGACACCTGATATATCTCCAATCCCTGTGCGTGGTATTTGTTGTACAGTTCGCGTAGCATCATGATGCGCTGTGTGCTCTCCTTGCTTGCGAAGAGGTGGAAATCAAGGACTATCACCTTACCCTTGAACTCCTTCAGCGAACGGCGGTTACCATTATTGTCGGCAAGTGGTATGTCGATGATGCTCTCCTCGTTGATGAGAGACGGGTCAATGGCAGGACCATACATCGCTGCCTGTTTCTTCTTCAGAACCTTAAGGCCCTCGATGGCAATATTGTGAAGGTTCTCTCCACGCACGGCACCAGGATAGAAGGCATCCCATGACGTTGCTACAGCAGCGTATGTGCGTATATCCAAGTCGGATTCGCGTGGGTTGAAGATAAGTCTGCCACCGATAGTCTGGAACAATGCAAAATAAGCATACGCCTTCTGTGGCTCCTTGAAGATGTAATCGTTGATGACACGATTCTTATAAAGGGCTATGATGTGCTCGATGCTGTCGCGAGTCTTCTCCACGCCAAAGGTATTGTTCTGCTCTATGGCGATGGCACGGGCAAGAAGCTGCTGCTGCATTACGGCAAGCTCCTTTATCTTTGCACAGTTTTCGGAACCGTTGACCTCATATTTCGCTGACATCGTAGGATAAGATGCCTTGAAGGTGACGGTCTCGGTAGAGTCAATGCTCACATTTATGATACCGCCAGCAATGCGAAGACGGTAGAACTCTGGTGCGGTGACGCCCTCGCCAGAGAACGAGAAGTCGCCAGCGTCGCTCAGTTTTACAGAGTCGAGCACCTGTGGACCATCAAGGCTCATGTGCTCAAAATAGAGTATGGAGTCCTTGGCGTCTGTTATATTTCCTTCCACATGAAACTTGTTATTGTTACATGCCGTGAAGAGCATTGCTACGGCCGCCATAGTGAGGCAGCGGGAAAGTGTCTTTATCATAATTGGTTATCTTGTAGGTGAAAAATCGCTGCAAAGTTACTTGAAAAAGGTGGAAAAGCAAAACAATTTATTGTATATTTAATATTTTTAAGGACAAAAACACGGGTTATTTGAAAAATAATAATTAATTTTGCGGTATGAAAACCATTATAAGCATCATATTGACGTTGCTCATTGCTCTCCCTTCCTTTGCACAGAAGCAAAAGAAGATAAACCCGGAGGACCGACGAGTTGACATGGACAGCCCTACGTTCGTGCCTATGGTGCGCGTCAGTAAGGTGCTTGAGGGCAACGATAGCATCAAGTATGTCGAGATGAGCAATGTGTATGTCTATGGACCTATGGAGTTCAAAAACGACAAACAACGCGAGGCTTACAACCGATTGGTGTATAACGTGAAGAAGACGCTGCCGATAGCAAAGGAGGTAAACAGGGCTATCATGGAGACATACGACTATCTTCAGACACTGCCGGACAAGAAATCACGCGAGGATCACCTGAAGGCGGTGGAGAAAGGTATAAAAGAGCAATACACTCCGCGCATGAAAAAGCTGACACTGTCACAGGGCAAGCTGCTGATAAAGCTGATTTACCGCGAGACAAACTCTTCAAGCTATCAGCTGATACAGGCGTTTCTTGGTAATGCCAGGGCATCATTCTACCAAACCTTCGCATGGATGTTTGGCGCCTCGCTGAAAAAGGAATACGAACCTAACGGCAAAGACCGACTGACGGAACGCGTTGTCAGACTCGTTGAAGCGGGACAGCTGTAGAATGAAAAATTAAAAATGAATAATGAATAATGGAAAATCAAAATAATAACTGAAAATGAGAAAACTACTAACAATTCTTTTTGCACTGCTTTTATCTTTGCAGTATGCTAACGCAGAACAAGCGTTATTAGCTTTCCCTGGTGCGGATGGCTATGGTAAGTATGTAACCGGCGGACGTGGCGGTGAGGTGTATTATGTAACACGCCTTGACGACTGTACCGACACTAACCTCGTGCCAGGAACACTGCGCTGGGCGCTCAGACATGACAACGGCGGAAAGCCTCGTACCATCCTCTTTAACGTATCGGGAACCATCTACCTTACGTCAAAGCTGAAACTGCAGTATCCTGACGTCAGCATTCTTGGACAGACAGCACCTGGCGGCGGTATCACCATTGCGGGTTTCAATATGTACATCTGCAAGAATAACGTCATAGTTCGTTACGTACGTTTCCGTGCAGGCGACATTCCTAACAGTTCTATGACAGGTCTTGACATGGAGAACTGTAGCAACATCATCCTTGACCACTGCTCTATGACATGGTCTATGGAGGAATGTCTCACAGCATACGACACAAAATATACCACCATACAGTGGTGTATCATCGGCGAAGGTCTCTATAGCTCAAAGAATGCTAAGGGTTCCCGTGCATACGCTATGCAATGGGGCGGTGAGCATTCTACAATGCATCACACACTTATCACTAACTCACACTCTCGTTCACCACGTTTCAACGGCGTGCGCTCTTATAGCAACAACAGAGGTGACCACGATTATGAGGTGGATTCAGAGTTTGCCAACAACGTAATATTCAACTGGAGCGGTACAGGCGCAATATATGGCGGCGAGTATGATCCAAGCAAGGTGGAGAAGGCTGGCACATGGACTGATGAGATAAAGGGATACAACCGTGTTTACATGATGAACAACTATTATAAGCCTGGTCCTTCAACAAAGAAGAATAACACCCAGGCGATGTTTGCATCACCTTCTTCTCCTTATGGTCAGTGGTATGCCAACGGTAATAAGTTTGAGGAGACAGGAACATACTGCTCTTGGACACAGGCTGCGGCACAGGCTGCCAACAACAACAATATGAATGCGCTGAATGGACTGTCTGCTACTTATAAGATGTCTGAGATTCCATACGCTCTCAGCGGCATGACATACGAAAGCGCTGACAACGCTTACAACGCTGTTGTCACAAAGGCGGGTGCTTCATTGCCACGTTACGACGAGGTTGACCAGCGATTGCTGGATGAAGCTGCTGGCAAACGCACACCACAATATACGGGTTCTCTTGGAGAACTGGGTATCATTGACGCTCCTGACAACATTAAACTAAGCAATGCTGGTGTGTATTACGCCAACGGCATGGCATACAACAACTACCCTTCTATGGCTTTGAAGGCAGGAGATAAGTATGCTAAGGACAGTGATGGCGACGGATTGCCTGATGCTTATGAGGATGAAAAAGGACTGAACAAGAACGATGCTACTGACGGCGCTGCCGTAACAGCAAATGGTTATACAAACCTTGAGAACTATCTCAATGCTATCGCTGACGGAACAATAAACAAGGCTACATACGAGACACTTGATAACCCTGACGTTGCAGGTTCTATGCGCATGCTTCCTGCCGTTGATGGCACAAAGAAATACGAGGGTTACTTCGTCAACGGACAGTTCTACGAGGCTGGCAAGGAGTATTTCATTGCTAACGACGCAGTATTGCAGCCTGTCGTTAAGGTAGTGTTTGACTATTACGACATGGAGGATTGTTATGTCACCACATCTACAAAGCTTACTATGCCAATGGCAGCAAAGCAGGATTACAACTTCCTCGGATGGACTGACGGAAATAACCTTTATGAGGGTGGAAAGCAGTATAATATCACAAGCAGCGTAACGCTGATGCCTAAGTTCTCTAAGCAGAGCGGTCCTGTTGAGCGTGTGCTTTATTCTACAGACTTCTCTAATTGGACAGCTGTTGCAAGTTCTACTTCCGTAAATACCAAGACTGTTACCACTGATGTAACAAACGAGTCACTTACCTTCTCATGGAAAGAAACACAGGTAGCACCAGCAGGTACAAATACCAAGTTCTCTTCACCTGCTACAACAGGTTACATGATGGCAGCAAAGACAGCGACTCCTTACATTGAGACATCAGCACTTGGCAATATCAGTTCTATCACATTCGTGCACTGCGCTACGGGCGGCTCTCGCGGATGGGGTGTACAGGCTAAAGGAGATGGCGATAGCGACTGGGTAACAATCAGCAACAGCGTGGCTAATCCAGCAGGTGGATGTGAGAAGACTGTTGACGTAAACAAAAAGAACGTGAAGCTGCGCTTCTACAACCTCACAAGTGACCAGAACGCTTACCTGACAAGCCTTGTTATCCGTGGTATGGTGCAGCCACAGGGCGACCTTATCGACGTAGATATCGTACCATCACCATACAAGGGCGGCACAGTAGCAGTGACACCTGACGCTGGTTCTTTCGAAAAGAACACTGAGGTTACTGCTGTTGCAACACCAAACGATGGCTATCTCTTCATGGGATGGGAGGATAAGGACGGCAATGTGCTTTCTTCAAACACCTCTTATACCTTCACCGTTACCGAAGAGAAGATGGTAAAGGCAATCTTTAAGAGCGTTAGCGACTTTGAATATATCACAGAGAACTGTGCTCCTTACGATGCTGCCGTTAAGAATGTAGCAGAACTTACCGTAGCACTGCAGAAGGCTGCTGCTCGTGCAGATAAGAATAAGCGCTATCGTATCTTCCTCTTCAACGGAACATACGACTTCGGCAGCAAGGCAAAGACAGCAGTAGTGCAGAATACTTCACTTATCGGCGAGAGCCAGGAGGGCGTTTTGGTAATGAACACTGCCGTACTGAAGAGCAGTTATCAGGAAGATACACCAGTACTCTTCATCGATCAGAACCAGAACAACGTATATATGCAGGACATCACCGTGCGCCAGGCTCGTGACTGGGATGCAAAGAAGTCTAACGGACAGTGCATCGCAATACGCCAGCGCGGTAAATTTGCAGCATACAAGAACGTTACCATTCAGGGCGTGCAAGACACCTATTATATTAATAAGGCAGACGCATCGGCATATTTCGAGGATTGTACCCTCGCCGGAGAGGTTGACTTCATCTATGGCGATGGTACTCTGTTCTTCCAGAACTGTAATCTGAACCCAATCTCTTCTGGTGCCGTTATAACAGCGAGCAATGCGCAGACTGGTTACGTTGGTATGGTGTTCAACGACTGTACTATCGACGGTGCAAGCGGATATGCTCTCGGTCGTCCTTGGAATGACTCTCCTGCTGTTACTTATATAAACACTACCATGAAGCAGTTGCCTCAGGCAGCAGGATGGAAGGGTATGACAGCAAACCTCGTTTGTCGCTTCCACGAATATGGCTCAAAGGACGCTGACGGCAACGCTCTTGACCTATCATCACGTTCTATCAGCGCTTGCAGTGCAGCAGCAGGCTCTGACGCTTGCGTCATCAATGCTGAACAGGCAAAGGACTATACCCTTGAGAAGACATTCGCAAAGTGGCCTGAATTTACTCCTGCAGCAATGACAAAGCAGACTGTTGCTTCAGAAGCAAAGATGAGTGGCAACGTTATAGCATGGACAGCAGCAAGCGATGCTATCGGTTATGCTATCTGCAAGGATAACGCTGTCGTTGGATTCAGCACAACAAACAGCTTTACCGTTGATGAATCACTCATTAGCGAGGGCGCTGAATGGACTGTTCGCGCTGCGAATGCAATGGGTGGCTTGGGCAATGCTATCATCGTTGATACGTCAACAGACGTAAACACCGTTTATATCAGCGCACCAAGACCATATGCTATCAATGGCAAGTACGTGAAGAACGGCAAGATTATCATCATAAAGGATAATAAGCAGTATAACATCATGGGAATACAGCAGTAACCTTTTCATGACAACATAAGATGGGTTGTCCGCAACCCATCAACAAAAAAACAGGAAGAGAACGATTAAAGTTCCCTTCCTGTTTTTTTATTGTATGCTATTGCTTTGCTGATTACTTCGCACTTGCCTTAACAAGTCTGAGTACTCCGATGTAATCAGTGATGCGTGGATCAGACTCATTGAATGTCTCTGTAGCGAGTTCGCAAGCCTTTGTGAGCTGTGCTATAGACTCATCGAAGCGATTGAGACGATACAACAGCCAGCCGCACTGGTAGTGTGCCTCGATAGTATCAGGATTCTGCTCGCCGAAGTTCTCCACGAGAACGTTAAGAGCGCGCTGCAGCATCTCATAAGCCTCTTGTGTCTGTCCCAACTCACGATAGATAGTAGCAACCTTACGCAGAGCCTTAGCCAACTCCACTGGTGTTGTTACAGGGAAGAGCTTGTCAAGCAGACGTACGAACGCCTTTTCGATGTTGCGTCCCAGCACCTCGTTGGTAGCATAGTCGATATGACGCACGCCATCAGTATAGATACGGTCGCTAGATACCTGATCAGCAGGCTTCTTCACGAACACCAATGGATGAGGATTCTCATCCACCACGAGGCTTACGCGTATCTCATGAACGCCGATAATCTCTATAGAAGTTTCCCACTTCAGCTCCACTGCTACCTGATGCTCGTCAGCCAACTGCATAAGGTGAGGGAACAATGTTGTCATGAGATAGTTACGCTCGTCCTGTACTGTACCAAAAGTCGGTGTGACAATGATACTGATTGTTCTTTCTTTTGATTGTGACATAGTTTTTAGTTTTTTGGTTAATTATTATTTATTACGTTTATTACCCGCCAATTATTAATTTATAATTATTAATTTTTACTTATTACTTGGAATAACCCGTTATTCCAAGTAAGTATATCCGTACAATCCCGAACGATAGTTAGACAAGAACTCCTTACCCTCTTCGAGTGATATCTTACCTGTCTTGACACTCTTCGTTACCCATATCTCAAGCTGTCGCACGAGTTTCTTAGGATTATACTGTACGTAGTCCAATACCTCCTCAACGGTCTCGCCATCGAATATCTGGTCAATGTGATAATGCCCATCTTTCATAGAGATATGCACCGCATTGGTATCGCCAAAGAGGTTATGCATATCGCCGAGAATCTCCTGATAAGCTCCGACAAGGAATACACCGAGGTAATATGGTTCGTTCTTCTTCAGCGCATGCACAGGCAATGTTGAAGAGACGTGTCCTGCCGTTACGAAGTTCGCTATTTTACCATCGCTGTCGCATGTCACATCCTGCAGCGTAGCACGTCGTGTTGGTCGCTCATCAAGTCGCTGCAACGGCAGTATAGGGAACAACTGGTCTATCGCCCATGAGTCAGGAAGCGACTGGAAGAGCGAGAAGTTACAGAAATACTTATCTGCGAGCAGTTTGCCCAAGCCGCGCAACTCATCCGGTACATGCTTCAATGTCTTCGTCATGCCGTTTATTTCGCGGCAAACGCTCCAGTACATCGATTCTATCTCAGCACGAGTGCGCAGGTCGAGCATACCCATAGAGAACAGATTCAATGCCTCTTCGCGTATCTGTTCTGCATCGTGCCAGTCCTCAAGCATTGATCGCACGTCGATATGGCACCATATATCGTACAATTCCTTCACGAGCTGATGGTCTTCCTCCTTCGGTTCAAACTCCTCAGGCATCTCTGGCAGCGACGCTGTTTCAAGAACGTCTATGACCAAGACGCTATGATGCGCAGACAGCGAACGACCAGACTCTGTTACGAGGTTAGGATGCGGCAATTCATTCTTGTCCGCAGCATCAACGAAGGTATATATCACGTCGTTGACATACTCCTGTATGCTATAGTTCACCGATGACTCCGAGTTGCTGGAACGTGTACCGTCATAATCCACACCCAGTCCGCCGCCACAGTCAACGTATTCTATATTATATCCCAGCTTATGCAGATTGATATAGAACTGTGCCGCCTCGCGCACGGCGGTCTGTATGCGTCGTATCTTTGTTATCTGCGAACCGATATGGAAATGTATCAGCTTCACGCAGTCATGCATGCCGCATGCATCCAGTTTCTCCAGCGCCTGCAGCAGTTCAGATGCGGTGAGACCGAACTTCGATGCGTCGCCACCGCTTTCTTCCCATTTGCCAGAACCCGAAGAAGCCAGCTTGATACGAATACCAATATTCGGCTTCACGTTAAGCTTCTTCGCCGCCTTTGCTATGATGTCTATCTCGTTCAGCTTCTCCACCACGATGAAGATACGCTTTCCCATCTTCTGCGCCAGCAGGGCGAGTTCTATATACGCCTGGTCCTTGTAGCCATTACATACTATCAGCGAATCACTCTGACACTGTACGGCGAGGACAGCGTGCAGTTCTGGCTTTGATCCAGCCTCCAGACCGAGGTTAAACTTACGTCCGTGGGATATTATCTCCTCGACGACAGGCTGCATTTGGTTCACCTTGATAGGATATATGACGAAGTTCTCGCCCTTGTATCCATACTCCTCCGCAGCCTTCTCAAAGCACGATGCCGTCTTCTCTATTCGGTTGTCAAGGATATCAGGGAAGCGCAGCAACACTGGTGTCGTGATATCTCGCAGTGACAGCTCATCGATAATCTCGCGCAAGTCTGCCTGAGCACCATCTTTCAATGGTGACACATAGACGTTACCTTTTTCGTTGATGCCGAAATACGATGTGCCCCAACCGTTTATGTTATACAACTCCTTAGAGTCTTCTATTGTCCATTTCTTCATGTCTTACAAGCCTAATTCCTTTTTAACATCATCTATTGTCATGTTCACCTTATCGAGAGACACCATAGGGTTTATCTCCACTATGTGGTTAGCCTTCATGTAGTATTTCTCGCGCTTCTGCAACTGTTCGCGAATGAATACTATCAGTTCTTCATCGCTCTTTCCCTGCAACAGTGGTCTTACGCCCTTTCCCATTTTCAGGTGTTGGAACAATGTCTCTGGTGCAGCTTTCAGATAGACCACATCTCCCTGTTGGTTCAGGTAGTCCATATTGTCGAAGAAGCACGGAGTACCGCCGCCGCAGCTTATCACGACGTCTTCAAACTCCGCCACTTCGTGCAGCATATTATGTTCTATCTGTCGGAATCCCTCTTCGCCTCGCTCGGCGAATATCTCCGATACCTTTTTTCTCATTCTGTTTTCTATATACCAGTCAAGGTCATAGAACGTCACACCCAATTGCTTTGCCAGGTCTTTTCCTACGGTAGTCTTTCCGGCTCCCATGTAGCCGATGAGAATTATTCTTTTCATTTATTTATTAATGATCTTCATGCATTCTTCGTATGACAATGTAGCGGCAGTTTCGTGCATAGACTTTGGCAGACGATAGTTCTTGCCATCGTATGCGATGTATGGACCATAGCGTCCGTTCATCACCTCCAGCTTAGGATCTTCCTCAAAAGTCTTCAGGTGACGCTGCTGCTCTGCCTTTCTGCTTTCGTTGATAAGCAGCGTAGCCTCGTCAAGAGTGATAGCGAGAGGGTCTTTATCCTTTGGCAGAGACACGTACTTACGGCTGTGATAGATGTAAGGACCGAAGCGTCCTGTGCCGATAGTCACTGCTGAGCCTTCGAAGTTTCCGAGGTTACGTGGCAGTCGGAAGAGCTCAAGAGCCTCCTCCAGCGTTATTGTCTCAAGCGAGAACTCCTTTGGCAACTGCGCGAAGAGTGGCTTTTCCTTATCGTCTGCGGTACCAATCTGCACCACAGGACCGTAGCGTCCTATCTTCACCGATACAGGCTTTTTCGTCTTTGGGTCATCACCGAGGATACGTTCACCCGCCTTATGTTCGCTGCGTGAGTTCTTTGTCTGTTCCACTGTTGGTGCGAAGTCCTTATAGAAATCCTTCAGCATAGTGTGCCAGTTCTCTTTTCCCTCTGCTATGCCATCAAACTTCTCCTCCACGTTGGCGGTGAAGTTATAGTCCATGATGCCAGGGAAATACTCCATGAGGAAGTCATTCACCACGGTACCGATGTCCGTAGGCAGCAACTTACCCTTTTCGTTACCCGCCATCTCTGTCTTCGTTGTCGTCTTGATTCCCTTATCAGTAAGAGTATCGATGGTATAGGTGCGCTCTTCGCCCTTCTTGTCACCCTTCTGCACATACTCGCGCTGCTGGATGGTAGAGATTGTTGGAGCGTATGTAGATGGACGTCCTATGCCGAGTTCCTCAAGCTTATGTACGAGCGAAGCCTCCGTATAGCGTGTAGGACCCTGTGAGTAACGTTCCGTTGCCACTACTTCCTTGCGCAGCACCTCATCGCCTTCCTTCATTGATGCAGGCATGAGCATGCTGTCCTCGTTCTGTTCGTGGTCATCATCGCCATCGCTCTCACGATACACCTTAAGGAAGCCATCGAATGTCACTACCTCACCCGTAGCCACGAAGAGACAGTCAGCACCAGCCTTGGCGTTTGCCATGACAGGCTTTATCTCCACAACGGTCTTCTCCAGTTCCGCATCAGCCATCTGTGTGGCAGCGGTACGTTTCCATATCAAGTCATAGAGGCGGCGCTCCTGGCTGCTGCCTTCTATGTCCTGTTTCTCCATGTATGTAGGGCGGATAGCCTCGTGCGCCTCCTGAGCACCTTTGGAGTGTGTCGTATAGTTACGTGGCTTGCTGTATTCCTCGCCGTAAAGGCTTATTATTGATTCCTTGGCAGTGCCGATGCAGAGCTTTGAAAGGTTCACGGAGTCGGTACGCATGTATGTTATGTGACCGCTTTCATACAGGCGCTGCGCTACCATCATGGTCTGCGAAACGGTGAATCCGAGCTTGCGCGCTGCTTCCTGCTGCAGTGTTGATGTGGTGAAAGGTGGCGCTGGCATGCGCTTCAGTGGCTTCTTCTGTATGCTTGAGATAGAGAATGATGCGTTCTTACACTCCTCCAGGAATGCCAATGCCTCCTCGTGTGTGCTGAAACGCTTGTCCAGTTCTGCGCGGATATCGCTGCCGTTGACAGAGAATATCGCTGACACACGGAAATAAGGCTCTGACTTGAATGCCTGTATCTCACGCTCGCGCTCTACTATCAGTCGCACAGCCACTGACTGTACGCGTCCTGCCGAGAGCGAAGGCTTCACCTTTAGCCACAGCACCGGTGAGAGGTTGAAGCCCACCAGACGGTCGAGCATACGACGTGCCTGCTGCGCATTGGCGAGGTTCATGTCCAGATGTCGTGGGTTCTCTATCGCTTCAAGAATGGCGTTCTTGGTAATCTCGTGGAAGACTATACGGTTCGTGTTCTTCTCGTCCAGTCCCAATACTTCGCAAAGGTGCCACGAGATAGCCTCTCCTTCGCGGTCCTCATCGGATGCCAGCCATACCTTCTTTGCTTTCTTCGCGTTGCTCTTCAGTTCGCTGACGAGCTTGCGCTTCTCTTCAGGTATCTCGTACTCTGGCTCGAGAGTACTCATGTCGATACTGATCTCTTTCTTCTTGAGATCGCGGATATGTCCGTAACTAGACATCACCTTAAAGTCCTTGCCGAGGAATTTTTCAATTGTCTTTGCCTTGGCAGGGCTCTCCACAATTACTAAATTTTCTTGCATCATTATTTTGTTTTTATTTACGTTTTCTTCTTTTTTCTTTCTCCCGCCCTATAAGGGAGGGCTGGGGAGGGTCCTTTACTTAAACATCTTGTCCAGCAACTGGTAGAACCTTGGGTCCTCGCCGTTGATGGTCTTGACGATATATCCGTTAGGGTCGATGATGACCTTCGTAGGGAATCCCTTGACATTGTACATGCGCGACACGCTGTTGTCACGTCCCACCTGCACATTCGTCCACGGCAACTGTAGCACTTGCACCGCTGCCTTCCATTTTGCTGTGGCGTCACCGCAGTCAACGCCCACAAGTACGAACTTATCCTTGTATTTCGCGTGATACTCCTTCATCTTCGGCATCGCCTTAAGGCACCATCCGCACCACGTGCCCCAGAAGTCCAGTATCACGTATTGACCACGAAGGCTTGACAGTGTGAACTCACCGCCGTTCACTTCCGGCAGGGTAAAGTCCGGAGCCAGTTCCTTGTCATCGTGGTTGAACTCTGCATTCTTCTCCTTTTCGCTTGCAACGACCGGCAATGCCCTATCAACCTCAGGCTTGAGTGCCTCAGGTGACATCGCTTCACTATTCAGTGAAACGAGCAAAATGATAGTCATTATAAGCAATTTGAATGGCATTTACCCAGATATTTCATTAAAAAAGTAAAAATTTGGTACAAAGTTACAAATTAATTCGAAAATTATACGTATTTTTGCAGAAAATTTAACAGAAAAGATGTTCCGACACATTATTTTAATAATATTTCTATACGTATGCACATTTGCGAAGGCGCAAATGCCATTCATAGCCACTGTCGTTGACAAGGGGTCGGGAATACTCGTCGTTACCCTTGAGGGCGAACTGCAGGAGGGATGGCATGCCAATGTGGATTTCGAACTGGAAAAGGCGTCGGGCGTTGAGAAACGGGGAGACCTGGAGAAGATTCGCGAGGGACTATACTCGCAGCAGCTCGCCATAACGGGCGAGAAGTATTACGTAGCGGGATTTTTCCGATATACACTGTGCGACGATCAGATGTGTCTGACACCGGAATATGCGGAATTCAAACACACTGGCGTCTATGCAGCGATAGCAAAGGAGAATACAGAAGACAAGAAGGAGGAAGTGGCAAAGGTGGATACCGTGCGACCAGAGAAGGAGAGTGTGCAGGTGGACGGACTCCATGACGGCAGTTTCTTATCATCGTTGTTATGGGCTCCTGTGAAGGATGACCTGCGGCGCCTCAGCGACAAGGACATCGACGCATGGTTCTCTACGGCTCCTACACGCGCCGTAGGACTATGGAATATCATTTTCCTCGGTTTCATCGGCGGTTTATTGGCTCTCTTTACCCCTTGCGTGTGGCCGATAATACCTCTTACCATCTCGTTCTTCTTGAAGCGGAAGGGCGGCAAGCGCAATGCGCTGCTCTTTGGTGGAAGCATCGTCGCTTTGTTTGTGCTTCTCGGACTTTTGGTTACAATCGTCTTCGGAGAGAACGCCATGAACACTCTTTCCACGAGCGCAGTGTTCAATATTATTTGTTTCATCATCCTTGTGCTCTTCGGATTGTCACTGCTTGGTCTCTTCGAGCTGAAATTACCGATGAAATGGGGTAATTCTCTCGATTCCATGGCAACGAAGACAACAGGATTGGTGAGCATCCTTCTCATGGCATTGACGCTCGTAGTGGTTAGCTTCTCATGTACGGCGCCTGTTATCGGTCTGCTCCTTGTAGAGGTAGCGACACATGGCAACATGCTGGCACCTATTCTTGGCATGACCAGCTTCGCCCTCGCCCTCGCCTTGCCGTTCACCGTTTTTGCTCTCTTCCCACGATGGATGAACCGCATGCCGCGCTCAGGTGCATGGATGAATATGGTAAAGGTGGTGTTGGGAATACTCGAAATAGCCTTCGCCCTGAAGTTCCTGAGCATTGCAGACCAAGCGTATGGTTGGGGCATACTCCCGCCAACGGCGTTCCTCGTTATTTGGGCAATATTATTCGGTGGAATGGCGGTTTTTCTCGCTTTCAGCGCTAAGAAGAAAGTATGGAAAGCAGTGCTCTTCACCCTACCTTTCGCACTCACCGTTTACCTTGTGCAGGGCATCTTCACCCACGAGACAAGCTTCGTTTCCGCGTTCATGCCGGTAGATATGAGCGCCTATGACAAAACGGGTGCTGAAAGCGGCAATGACGACACGCCGTCCTTCCTCGATTATGAAGAGGGCATGGACTACGCCAAGCAACATAAAAAACTCGTTTTCCTCGATTTCACCGGTTACGGATGCGTCAACTGCCGCAAGATGGAAGGCTCCGTATTCAAAGACGCACGTGTGCAGGCGCTCCTGAAGGAGAGGTACGTCATGATTCACCTGTACGTGGACGATCGTACGCCATTGGAGAAGAACGAAGTAGTGCAGTTATACAACAAACAACGCATCCTCCGCACCATCGGTGACAAATGGAGTCTCTTGGAGAGTTACAAGTTCGGCGCCTCATCGCAGCCATACTACGTCATTTTGTACCCAGAGACAGCCAAGCCTGTGACCTATCCGTACGCCTATGATGAAGACGTAGAAAAGTTCCTGAATTTCCTCAATCTGAAATAATAGCGAAATGACAAAATGAAAGTGGCACTTTTACTCAGTAATCGTGCCACTTTTACTATGTAATCGTGCAACTATTACACGGTAAAAGTTACACGATTACAACACCCCCATATTATTAACACCCGTTAAGATTTCGCGTCAGCAAAATCACCGCCATAAAAACAAATTGTCAGCAAAACGCTTGTTTTACTGACAATCTGATTTTCTCAAGAAAACTCCCTAAGCAGTGTTATTATGCCATACGGTCATAAGCTGCATCAAGTAGTAAACCTACCAAAAAGAAGAGTCCTGCAATTGCAAAAATACTTATTGATATTTCTTGTGTATTTGTAAGATAAGGTGTAATGATACCACCACCGACAAGAAGTTTGCCGATGTCATACATAAGCTTAGATAGATTGGAAACTTGTGTTTTTGATATGAAACCTTTCCTCATTTTAGCTTATGATTCCTTTTTATAGTAATACTTATAGTAGTTCCAGTACACAAGAACCAACATCGCAACACCAAAACCTAATAGGTAGTATGCTATTTGCATCATGTTTTCGTATGGAGTCATAACTTATCTTTTTATATGATTTCTTTTTTCTTGTTGCAAAATTACGGAAAAGATTTAAAAGCGCCAAATATTTCCAAAGATTTTTATCAATTACAACCCACAGCCCAAACTGCCGAGTCAATAATGTAGCAACACCCACATACACGTCCGTTACACGTTATAACACGTGTTAGCGACGTGTACGCATTGACCATCAACGAGTTATGACACGTTAACACGTTTTGTGTAAAAAAAAATCCCCAGGGGAGAAAAAAAATCGCCCTAGCGCCTATTAATGCCATGTTGCCTTATAGCCTTCGCCGTTTGGGGTACCATGACTGAAGGTTAATGGTGCGAAGGCAAATGGGGTGGCAATGTAGATGCGGTTGTTATGCTTGGAGTAATAACGCAGCTCTATTGCGAAGTTCGTTGCCTCGTCTATGCGTGGCATGACGGTGAGGGCAAATGCTATCTTGCCATTGGCTTCCTTGTATGGCGCTGACACGTCACGGCATTCGCCATTGACGAACGCTGCCATGAGGTCTTGCTGCATATCTACAGGAACGGGTATCTCCTGCTGCGTGACGATGATGGCGTCGGGATTAGTTGGGTCGAGCACTGTCTCACTGACGGGATTCCAGTCAGTGGGACGTGCAGCGGTGCCTATTGAGTCACGAAGGTTATTATACTCTGGTTTAGGAGTCGGTGTTGGCTCCGGGTTGTCATCATTGCTGCATCCTGCCAGTACGAGTCCGGAAAGGAGGAATGCGAATAGAATTATCTTTTTCATATAGTTCTTGACTTTTTTATTGATTACTACTTGGCAATCTTCTCGTTGCCGATGATGAAGAGACCATGACGGTGCTTGATGTTCTCTGCCTTGCCGTACTTCTCGCCACTGATGCCGTAAGCGTCTTCATTGCCTGAAGGCTTTGAAGAGAAGTCGATGGTGTAAGGAACATCGAGCGTACCTGTGACGCCGTCGCTGTCGTAGGTGATGCCGTTACTGCTCTTTGCAAGGACTTCATCGCCACGAACGTGAGCGAAGCGAACGATATTGCCGTCTTCTGCGTTGAGCGAGATGAAGAAGAGCTGTCTGCCGTCCTCAAGCTCGGTCTTCTTAGCAGAGCCGATGACGTTGCCTTTTGCAAAGGCTACTATCTCGTCGCCGTCTTCGAAGGCGCCCATGTCGTCGGTATTGGCGATGACTGGCATCATGGTGCGAATCTCGCGAGCTTGTTCATCACCGTTTTCGTAGCGAAGCGTTTCGTTTTCGTCTTCGTCAAACACAGTTTGCTTAGCGTAGTTTGCCATCTCGTTATTGGTGTATTTCACCTGGATGGTGTCCTTGCCGAAGTACTTCACGAAGTAGCCTTCGCCTGGATGCATGTATTCCAGTGAGCCTACCCACTTGCCGTATTCGTCCATCACGGCAAACTGCTTACGGTTCTTGATGATGGTACCTACGGCGGCACGATCCTTAGAGAAGTCTGACATCGCAATGTTTATCGGCTGGTCAACGGTAAGGAGATAAGCCAGGTCACGCCATGCACAAGGTGCGCTACCGCTTCCTGCCAATGTCACGAAACGCTTGTCGGCGCTGTAAGCATAGCCGAAGACGGTTATCTTCGTTGGCTTCTGAACGTAAACCTGATACGTGTATTTCTGCTTATTGTCTATAGCATCCTTCTCGTATGACCACAGTCTGTTGCCAAGCGTGTCGGTGATGAGATATGATGATACCTTGTTGTGCATTATACGGTCGTTCAGGTCAAATACAGAGTTGCTCTCGAAGAGTCCGTTGAGACCGATATCGTTCTTTGGAATGATATTGAAGCTTACCCAGTTCCAACCCTTCTCCAGACTGATGGTTTGCTTTATCTCGTTGCTTGGGCTGAAAATGACAGGCTTAGCTGGTGGACAGCCAACGAGGGAGTTGTTCACGAATGGTACGAGGCCATTGTTATAGTCAGGCTTTACGACACATATCTCGTTGGTATTTGCGCGCCAGAGATAGAAGGTGAGATACTTGTATATCGTTGTCTTACCATACTTTGGCAGCATGTTGTCATTGCCGTAGATAGTCATGTTGACCATAGAGGTGTTCTTCTCATTGTCAACGCTGACATTTGCCTTGCCTACGCAGACGCCATTGTAGAATGCTGCTACGATGTCGCGCTTGTCCATGTCAATGAACTCACCGCCACCGCTGTTCTTCAGCATCATCTGGCCTCTGAGGTTCATAGAATAGGTATAGCCTTCGTCGGTAGTTACCTCCCACTGTGGCTCGTCAGCCTCAACGGTTACGTTCACGGTGAATGAGCTTGAGAGATTGTTCTCGTCCACGAGATATACTATTGCAGAGTAATCGCCAGGCGCCAGTCCTTCGCTGATTTCAAAGTCAACATAGTCATTGCAAAGAGGCGAAGCAGTGCCGAAGAGCTTTGATGCTCGGAGCCAAGAACAGTTTTCCTGTATCTTGTAGTTGACGTTTCTTCCGCTCTTGTTTGAGAAGGTAGCGCGCATTGGTATCTTCTCTCCGTAAGGCACACTAAGCTCTGCCGAACCATTATCCCATGTCAGCACGTTGTGATCTACATATACCATCATCATCCGCG
The DNA here is from genome assembly GCA_018065145.1 of Candidatus Prevotella equi. Taxonomy (GTDB): domain Bacteria; phylum Bacteroidota; class Bacteroidia; order Bacteroidales; family Bacteroidaceae; genus Prevotella; species Prevotella equi. Next base: position 12,133 of record JAGHTW010000085.1, on the reverse strand, counting down.
GATTGACGAGTGCGTTGCCAGCAAGGTCTTCCACGCCTCGCACCGTCACGCTGACATACTGATGGTTTATCTTTGATGCCGTCTCCAGAATGTTTATCTGGAGTTCGTTGCTTGTAGCAGTCCATGAGAATGGCAGGTTCACCACGTTGCTCTGAGGCAATACAGGAGAGAATCTGTCTGCATCGTCCATGGCAGCAAGCAGCTGAGCATCATTCAGCACCTTCTCTTCGAATGCTTGCTGCTTCACGCCAGGCTTATTGTCTGCCGTCATGGTGATTACCTCGTTGTAAGTGCTGAATACCACCTCGCGCATATTCTGGCTGTTCACGGCATCACGCTCGAAAGGAAGGTAATATACCAGTCCCATTTCGTCACCATTAGGGCAAACGGAACAGTATCTGTCGATGCTGTTTGCTGGGAAGGCAAGATGCCAGAACGACAAGTTATCGATATTGCCGTGGAACTCATTACTTCCAAGCTGAATGCCTTGCTGCATACCGCTGAACTCTACACCTGAGATGGTGTTTGTCAGCTGTCCGTCAAAATACAGTGCAACACTGTTGAGGGACTTGTTTGCAACGATAGCGAGGCTATGCCACTGTCCGTCGGTCGCCTGCTTTCTTGTAGCGATGCCGTAATCCTTACCGCATGAGTTTACGAGCATGTAGTCCTTGTTAAGGTAGATAGTCATCTTCTCCTTGTCAAGGCTGCCACCCGACTGGAATATCGCTACGCTGTCGGCAACTGTCTTGTCCTGATCAACCAGGAACCAGCTCATGAGTGTGTAGTCGTTGTTATCATAGCGCAGGAACTTCTCCGTATTCTGAAGCTTGAACGCCTGACCATCGATACGCAGTGAGTGCTGGTCCGCAGCCAACTGCCATGTCTGTCTGTTGAATACCATGTCAGCACCGTTAGCCTTGTCGTGGAGCACGTTGCCCTGCAACTCATCCATTGGCCAGTATCCAAGGAGCGATGGCTCCTGTCCTGAGAGCGTCTTGTTGCGGTAGCCGTTCATCTCAGACACGCTGAGAGCCTTGTCCCACAACCTTACGTCAACCATGCTGCCGTCCAGGAAGTTACCCATGCTTATCTTACCCTTGGCAGTGCACGCGAACTTCTCGTGGTCATTGCCAAAGACGGTTTTCTCGTCTTCGCTTCCGATTATTGTTACAGGAATCTCCACACCATCGATGTAGAAGTGTACCTGCTGACCTGCTTTCTGTATGTTCTCACTCTGTGCGAATGTCACTGCTACGTGCGTCAGTTTCTGCTTCAGTGAGTTATACAGACGTTCGTATTCAGGAGTCTTCAGATTGTCAGTACCATAGATTACGCCATTGGTACCCGCCCAGAGAGCATCCTTTTCGAATGTGAAGTAGAAGTAACCATCCTTGGTATAATTCTCTATGTCATTGTCGCCAACGAGCATGAAGTTCACCATCTTCTGTTCACCATTGAACTTTACCATGCCTTCCCATGTCAAGTCAGAGCCGCTGAGGTTGCGCTCCACCTTTGTCTTAGGCACGTCACACTTCTCCTTCTCTGTCGCTGCATCAGGGAATCGCAGCGAAGCGTTGTAGATTGCGTCGGCCCCGTTCACGATACCTGTCACGCTGAAGTTGGCTGTCTCGTCAAGATAGTTATATGCTATAGGCTCATTGAACGGAATAGAGATGACATCCTGGAATGTCAGCACATCGTTAGTAGGCTTTGGCACACCGAACACCTCTGGACAACGTGTATCCTTCAGTCCTGACATCACGTTCGACGTACTTGTCACAAAGCCGGTACCAAGTCGGCAGAAGCTAACGGCACGCAGGTCGTAGCTCATCTCCATTGGGTCGGCATCGCCATAGAAGCGGTACGTTATTGTTCCGCTCTTTATCATAGCCCTTTCGCCGGAAGCCATATTGTAAAGGTCTTCGTTAGCATAGAAAGAGCAGAGGTTCACCCACTTTGTGTCACCCTCCGTCTGCTTCTTGTACTGCAGCTCTATGTGGTCGAAGTTATCATAGTTGATATCGAAGCCGTTCACCTCGATAGGAATGTAGTATTTGCCCTGATCATCCTTTGGAGAGAGAGTATTCATCACCCATTTGTCAACAGGGCGCACCATCTTGACAGGAGTAGAGCTTGGCAGATAATGCACGCTGATAGCAGAGGCATCAAAGAGTGAGCCGCTGGCATCGCTGAACAACAGCTTGATATTGTCGTAGTCGTATGCCTTGCCGCTGCGCTCTACCTGCAGAGTCTTCGTAATGCTCTGTCCTGGAGCAATCTGGAAGTTCACGCCTGCCTTCAACGGCATACCGTCCATAGTGATGATAGCGCCATCGGCTGTTGAGTTATCGTCCAGTGACAGATGGAATGTAGATGGATTATACTTGCTGAAGTCTGTGCTTGCAGGCATCTCTGTCTCATTTGTCAGTCGCACAGAGAAGAATGCTTTCTCTGATGCTGGCAGATTACTCATCACTGGCTGGTCGATGTAAATCTTCGGATTGTCAATCTTCATCGTCCTTATGCCGAGAGGAGTACCCTTTTCATGTACTAATGTTGAGTCAGGAGCCGTCCAAGGCATACGCTCAGCACCGCCGCGTGCAACGAAGATGTAGTCGTGAACCTCTATCAGTTCCTTAACATTGTTTGCACTGATGAAGTCCCATGACTTTTCCTGGAAACCTGTCACATCGTCAACACGTGCTGCAACGCTATAAACGTCCATGTCAAGATAGCTATCGTCATTTGTCTCCAGCACATATCCAGAGCCTGCGGTATTGATTACTGAAACATCACTATTGTTTGTTGGATTAGATGCTATAGTAGGAGTAACAACCATCATGAACTTCATACCAGGAGTATCCATGGAAACGGTTGTTCCGTTCTTATCATCACTTGTGGTAGTTGTTTCACCTGGCTTTTGTTCTTTCTTAGCAGGTTTAGTTGGTATCGTAATACTCATACCGAGAGTACCGCTGAGCTGTCCTGAGTCAAGAGCTATATTGACTAACTTATGCTGTGTAGCAGATACGTCATACCATTCTGACTGTTCAGAGTGAGAAACCCTTTGATTTGCAGATATGCTGTACTTCTTGACACTTGCAGAGCTCTGCATTGCTTCCGTCTTCTTGTTCTCGTTGGTAGCAATGACCTTGTACCATTCATTTATCATTCTCTGACAAGACTCTGGATTTATTGTTGGAATCTTGAAATCAGGATCATTATTTGGAGTGATTGACTCGTAGCAGTCATCATCCTCTATCTTCTTTCCGTCCTTCAGTCTGTACTGCACGGTTCTTGTAGCATTGGCAATAGCCTGTATCTCCTCCCTCGTACCAGTAAGAATCAATGATTTATACTGTTGCACAAGGTTAGGTATAACCGTTGAGAGGATATGTCTCTGTGTATATGTGAACTGCTTAGGACATCCTATCATAGGGTTCAGTTTCTCTGCAATGGCAATATAATATGGCTTGCCTTCTGCATCCTTACCCTCGCTTACAATGCGTACAGCCTTTGCGTCAACGGCAGGTTTTACTATTTCGTAGGTAGCACCGTCAATGACACACATCACCTCTCTTCTTGCAATATCCAGTGTGTTAACCACACCGATATATACGTCAGCCATGGCACCGACCTGCGATGGGTCGCTACTTGTCTCAATACGGTCATTGAGCACCATGTCATACTTTGCAGAACGAACATAGGTGACATCGTAGAGTGGTACGGTAAGTGACTGTGTAGATACAGAATATGACTCGGTTGTCATGCCTGCGTATGCACCGCCGCCCATACCAGACCATACACCGACATTGGTCGTTACCGATGTACCGAATGTAAAATTAAATGTGAGAGAAGAACTGAAACCAACGGTGAATGTTCTTGTCCAGTGATATTTTGCACCTCTCTCGCGGTATGCGTAGCTTCGTGAGCCGTAAGGGTCACGCAGCACATCCACTACGGTAAGGTCTTGGTCAAATGTCACTACGTCAGTACCCTTGTCGCGTGAACCCATGACAAATGCCCTCAGTGGTTCTGCCTCGTAGTAATAACCGTTGTTAAGCACCTGCATGGTGAGACTGCGCAGCGCATCCTCCTCTGTGAGACTGAAGGTGGTGTTGCCCGCCGTGATGTCTATCAGAGCCTTTCCGTTTGAGTCAATCTCATACTCTTCCTCAGTGACATTGTCCTCCAGACCATTGCGCACCTTCAACTTTCCAGCATCAAGATGTACTACGTCTGGCGCAGAGGTCTGGTCGCCATTATAATAGAAGTCCTCGTGGGCGAATACTACGAGCTGGTACTCCTTGCCTTCCTCGAAGACAGGATAGCCGAAGGTGTATGTAACCTTGTCTGTCTCCTTATCATACTTGGCTACGGTAGCCTCCATTCTGTCGCCCTTGAGGTTGTACTCATTGATTCTCTCTGCACCGAGAATCTTCTGTTCCATGCCATACTTCATCTGTGTGTATGTCACCTTGGCATTAGTGTGGTAAACCTTCTGGTAACGGCTGTTGTAGGTTGTAGATAATGTCTCATAGTCATCCACATATTCTGCAGCCAGCGTTGTCGTGTCATTGGTAACGTCAAGTACCTCGAAGCCCGCACCTTCTGCAAAGAGTGTAGGATAACCTGTTGCAGACATTTCCGTAATCTTATACTTGGTAGGCGCAAGGTCTATAGAGAACTCACCCGTCTTCACATCAGGTATGATGATGATGCGCTTTCTCTCTACCGTCACGTCGGTCTTGTTTATCTCCTTTGCACCACTCTTCGTGCCTGTTATCGTCTGGGTATAGGTATGCTTCTGTGATGTCACGTCAGGCTGATCCTTCAGGAAGAGGATGTTGGCAGCATCGTCGCCCTCCAGTTCCATCACCAGCTTTAGGTCATCGCCAAGGTTGTTCTTGCTGACACCTACACCAAGAGGCAGCTTGCCCTGTACGTCACCGCCAATCAAACGACCGGCAAGGCGTACCTTCGTGTTATCGTAGAGTATCAGTCCGTCATAGTCTCTTGTAGGAAGAAGGTGATGAGCACCTGTTGTTGTCACATCATTGCCTACGCCTTCTACGTATCCGTCGTTTGCGAACTTATGTCCCGGCTTGCGAACCTGCAGGGTAAGGTCAACGGCAGGCAACAGGAATGAGAAGTTACCCTTGTTGTCGGTCTTCACCTCCTTGCCATTGGCATCGAGCAGTGGATAGCCGTTCAGGTAGAACACGCCCTCGCCGACAGGTATGGTACTGTTCTCATACAGCACACGACCTGAGAAGCGCTTCGTGTCTGCTATCACCATTGTCATATCTGGATTATAAAGGGCATCGTTGATACGCACACCGAAGGTCTTACCCTTCTGTCCGGCATACTCCACGTCTGACTGATAGGCATTTACTGCTACCTCATACTCTATGCCTGATGACAGATAAGGTATGCTGTCAAACGAGAACGTACCGTTGGTAGTCGTTATCTTGTCTTCGTAAACCTTGTCATAGGCTGGCACGATGACCTTTCCGGCTATCACTACCTCATCTATCTTCACACCCTTGCCGTCCTTTGGCTTCACGCTTACGGTGACAGGACCTGTTACGAGTGCGCCATTAGGCATCTGCACCTTACCGGAGAGTGTACCGAAGTATGGGTTCCAGCCGTAGGCGGTCTTAGAGGTGGTGTAGCTCTTGCCGCGAATGTTGCAGATTGCGGTCACGGTATATTCATACACCTTGCCACTGGCAACGGCATCGTCAACATACGATGTAGCCTTCTGGTTCTTCAGCGTGAGCGTCTTTGGTGTCTCGCTGCTGTTGTACTCCTTTCTTGTGAGTTCAAAGGCATCGATGAGTCCTTCATCTACCTCCCACTCCACTGCTACCTTGCCTTTCACGGTTCCCTTTGTAGCCTCAACAAAACGGAATGGAGCGAGCGTCTCGCTATAGCAAGCATTGGCATCTGCCTCCGAAGACGTCACATGTGGATTTGAAGTCATACGGTAACGACTCTTCGAAGCATCTACATACGCCTCGTAATAATAATGTGTATAAGGAGCACCCTGTACGTCTTCTATCTCGGCATAGCATTTTCCCGTTTTCTGATCATATTTGACGTTTGAACCAGGAATGATTATTGTCTTCGCTGCGTAGTCTATGCCTTGATAATGCTCACTCTCAGGACTGAAGCGCTTGATGACAATCCTGGCTGAAGGGTCCCAGATATAAGAAGGAATACCAGACACATTGTTCATGAGTGTTCTAATATCTACTCTTACCTTCACGGTCTTGTCATCGTATGAGTCTTTATTCTTTGACACACTGACATTCTGTACAGAGCCTATTTGGTTGTCTATCTCTACTGTCTGCGTCTTCATGTATTTCTCATTGCAGTCATTCTTCCACATTGAATATGCAGAAGCACGCATGACACGGTAATAGGACATGTGCTTGGTACTGTCATTACGGCTGTCGTACCATCCGTCAGGTTCTTCATCAGTGTATGTAAATCGCATCTCACCTTCGTTGTTTGCGTCCATCGTGCCTTGATATAGTGACATGTTCGCTATTGTCTGAGCATCAGAGAAGTCTGGCCTATGGGCACGCTGGAGAATGAGCTGATCATCATCCAGAACATCTGGCTCACGCATATTTTTCAGATACCAACTAAAAGTGAGTTTCTGGCTGAAGTTACCTTTCTCATCAATTGTACGAGTCGTCCAAGAGTGCATGAAATTATGAATCTCATGATAAGGCTTCAGCTGGAACGGCACAGAGTATATCGCGTATGATTTGTCTGTCGTACTGCTTCCCACAGGAGTCTCTGACGTATAACCGCCACGCATAACCACTAAGTATTGCTGGGTAACGTCCTTTGACGGCATGCTGAAACTGAAGCTACGAGTTCCATCTGTAAGAATAGGCATCTCCAGGAACTTTTCCGCCTCAATGTCCCATATCCTCGCGTCGTACATAAAGTTGTTGCTCAATACCGCTACAATCTGCGAACCTTGCGGCTGGCGGAATACTTCTGGAGCATCGTTCTTGCTCATGTTGAGCATCGGATCAACAACAGTGATGTTGTTCATTCCTGTTGGAGCCAAAGGAGCGCGGGGCAGAGCTTTCATCGTTAAAAAACCAGAATTGGCCCAATAATTATCATTAATTGCGACCTTACCATTTAACTGGAACTGATCATACTCTTGAGGCATCTTGCAGAGGAATGTCACCCATGTTTTATCTACCTTGTTGCCAGATGTTACAGGCATATTGGACAGATTTCCAGAAATCTGCTGCAAAGTATTTGGATCATAGAAAGTAATGCCATCCCCAAGACTTACTGACATAAGCCAATCTTTTGTAAAGTCTCTCTTATTATCCTTATCACGGACACGAGATATTGTCATTACCGTCTTACCACCACCATTTTTCCAGGCAGTAAGCGCAAAATTTCCATCTGATGCACCACCAAAAATGTATGTATCCTTGGTACCCTGTGCCTTATTATCAACCTTAGCAGCAAGCGGAATATCTATCTTATATAGTTTGCCTCCAAGGTATTCCACATTGAACATTGCGTCCAACTCAGGAACATCGGATACAGTTGGTATCACTTTCGTAACATTCAGTGTTCGGAAAGATGCCGAATGTCCAGCAATAAAGTCACCATTGCTATCTTCTTCCTTGAACACTCCTTTTTCATAGATATATTTCGTAAGGTTTCCAGGCACCCCTTTAGTACTACAACGACAGATATTATTAAGTATAACACCTGCCTCCCAGTTAGACTTGGTGTACCAAAGGAAGAGATCTTCACCATAATGTCCACGACCGAGAATACCCGGCTCGTTATCCTTTCTTCCAACGACAGGAACAGCATAATACGTCCTTCCGTCTCTGTAGATACTATTTGACGGTAAATCCTTGTTGTAGCCACCCATACCTTTGACAACCTTAATGTCGGTGATGGCTTCCTTTGGGTTGTCGGTAGTCTTATAGCCGATATAAACATACCAACCACTAGTACCATCGTTCATGTCAGTATTTAACACGGTATAGCCATTATCGGTAAGGTATTTCTTGGCTTCGGTGGCACTGCCATCAGAAAAAGAACATGTACCGATAGCAATGTCCTTGAGGTACTTACCTGCAAATGTTTCCACAGGAAGCGCAAAGAGCAGCATCGCAAATAATAATTGTACTAAATGTTTCATAGCTGTTTATTGGTTTTTGTTATTTTCATTCAGGTTTACTATATTTTCTCACACAAAAGCGCAAGGGTTCAAAATTACCCTTGTAACTACTTGATAATCAGTGCGCTGTAATCGTATAACTTTTACACGGTAATCGTTGCACGATTGCATGGTAATCGTAATGCTTTTACACTGTAATCGTGCAACGATTACAGAGCCCCCTTGCAACAACGATTATCCTGTGGGCAAAGATACAAAAAAAAAAGAAAAAAGCGCCCTGTTTAGGACGCTTTTTTTTATTAAAAAAATACAAAAATATGATTATCTATATGATACTGCAATCTTCTTTCCCGCTACGATATACAGACCGTCAGCGAAGCCAGAATAGTGATTTACGCCACTGATGAACGTTACGACACGAACGACCTTACCCGTTGCATCATAGATAGGAACACTGCCGTCATAATTGGCATTTATCACTATCTCGCCACCTATAGTATATACCTTGAAAGCTCTTTCGCCAACGACATCCGTATCGCCTGGCTCCAGCTCTTCCTCCTGATATACAGAAGGAACAAATCGTTCCTCTGCAGCAGAAGAAATCAAGATGAACGATGACTTCGCATGACTCGCCTCTGCCGCCATATAGGTACGGAATGGCAACACATCATTGACATCATTGCTGAATCGAGTGCCTGTGCCTTCAATTTCCTTTATGCCGTATTCTGCTTCACTAACATGCAGGAATGTGCCGGTATGAGAGTAACCTTTAAACGTTGTCTTAATGTCTGATGTCACAGGGATGACAGTAACGCCAGAACTGAAGGTGATGGTCTGGCCTGTCATGTCGAACTCGTAATAACGCTCACCAGGGAAGCTGACAATATACGGTGTATTGTCACTGAAGGTATATGAATCAGGACGCTGGAACGTTGCCTCTACAGGGTTCTTTGAACCATCAACAGCGGTAAGACTGCGAAGCCAGAACTCATGGTTGAGAGTGCGGTCGTTAGTCTTTGGATTGCTAAGCATTTCCCCAGTTGGATCTCCCCAGAAGAAGGTAATGTCACTTTGGGTCTCGCCTTTAACGACAGGACGCAAGTTGTAATTGCCAGTTTCGTTGTCAAGAGCATATATCATAGCATTGCCACCAGTGTCTTGATGACGTGTTATACCTTCGCTGAGCGATACATTTGTAGTGGTGAATGGCAGGCAGATGCCTTCCCATGCATCGTTACCCTTCTCAGCATAGTTGGCAGGCTCGCGTGTGTAGCTTGCCTTTGTTGCAGTGAATGAGTAAGGAGCCCAGAACTCTTCCTTGTCCACAAGGGCAAGATTTGCACAGGTGTAAACGCTTGATGTTGTGGCAGGTTCGTATGCACCCTTGCTACCCTTAACATGATGGAAGTTGGCTGAACCATCTGCCGTAGTAGCATCATCTGCCTCATAGACAAGGAGGTTGTGGGTTACGTGCTGGAAGCCAAGTGACTTCTCTGTATCGTCTGCAGAAGAACTGCCGAACGATGTAGGTACTCGCTGCTCACCTTCCGTACTACTCTTGTCGTTATTGAAGCGCACTGCGGTGAGGCTTGGCTGCAATGCCCATGCAGCGGTGTTGTAGTAGAAATTCTGATCTACACCACTGCGGTAGTAACCTTCCGTCTTAAATACACGGTTTGCCTCTACCCACTTATTAACGGAGTACTTCTCGTCAATATGTTCTGGGTACGCCTTCTCTGCCGTTGGATTGAGCGTCTGACCAAAGAACAGGTAGTCATGCTCCGTTATTAAATAATCACCAGCATGCTCTGTGTTATGGTTTGTCTGCATATTGCGGTAGTTAGGAGCGCCTGTGCGGAGGAACCTTGCATTCTCATAAATGTCTGCAACACGTGCATAACGCCAGTCACCACCCATGCCATCGTTGTTGGCGTAGAGGGTGTGGACATAGCCATCGCGCTGGCTCTCATCATTAGCGGTTGTGAAGTAATGACTGAGGTCGTAAGCCTTCTTACCGTACTTCAACTCGTCAGCTTTGTCAGCATTGGTGAAGCAGTTGATAACCGATGCGGACGCATCGGCAACGGTGGTGATGCTGCCATTAGGCACACCGAGGTTATAGACCTTGGCGTTGTCCTTGTCGAAGTTTGCACCAAAGAGCGAACCTGTTGTTGGCAGAGTGATAGAATATCCATTGCCATGCAGCGTACCAGCAAACGTGCCTGTTATAGCAGATGTCAGCTCTAGGTCTTTCAGCAAGTAGAAGTTCAAACCTGCACCTGTATTGCCAGCATTGACGTAACTTACGAACGCAGCGGCATCATCAGCATCAGCAAGATAGATGTTTGCACCTGCCTTCAGTGCCTTGGCGTAGATATTGCCTTCTCCTGTAGCGAGGGATACTTCGTACTTGGTATCAACGATGTCAGCCATCTTATGGTAGTTATGTACCACAAGCATACGCTCGTTGAGAGGCTTGGTGTCAACTGTTGTAGGCGTTACAGGGAACGTCTCACCACCAGCATAGAATTCATAATAGATGTTCCAGTTGTTCTGGCTGTAGAGTGCAGGGATGCTACCCTGTAAGTAACCTTCTGCGGTAGTGTTGTAGTAAGACGCAGGGATCTCTATGCTATTGTCATCGTCCCATGAGTAAGGACTGTCTGTCTTCAATGGCACGAGCTTCCAACTGAAGCCAGATATAGGAAGCTGATCCGTAGTCTTAATCTGAATGTCCTTACTGTTGAAGCCAATGCGCTCACCAGGGAGAGCACAGTTCATGATGTTTACATTACCCGTAAACGATGGACCTTGGATATATATTATCTGAAGGGTTACGTTGTAGGTCTTGTATTCGTAGGCTTGCTCACCATGACTGGTATCGCCATTTGGCTTCCTTGCCTGTATGATCATCTGCACCTTCTCTGGTACGCTGAGGTGTTCGTTGAAGTATTTCTCCTCACGATCCTGCGGACAGTTATTGACATTGTCAAGGAGATGAACGTTGAAGCGTGGGTTTGTATTGCCGTTCTTATAAGCATCCCATATCTTCTTCTTTTCTTCATCTATTTGCTCAGTGGTTTCTGTAGAACGAGGCATAACATTTTCCCACTTGTCTTCGTCAGAATCACCCACCTGCAGCGTGAACTTATACTTGTCACCACTATCATCAAGCGAAATAAGACTGCCATCACGTCCACCACGTAGGTCACCAGAGTAACTGAGAGGATATGTAGCATCCTTCCACTTAACGCTCTGTAGGCTTACCTCCCAACCATTCTCAATACCAGCGAAGATGATGTTAGGATCAACGTTTGTGAGATTGAACTCCTTCTGTGTCTTGAACGAGAACGCCGTGAGAGTAGTATTATAATAATAGGTGTCGCCGATAACATACCAGTAATGTTGTTCAGGGAGAGTTCCTCCACATTCGTCAAAGCCCTTTGGCAGACAGTCATCAACGATGTATTGCTTCTCTGACTCACCAGGACGCACGATACCCTCGAAGACGAAGTTACCGGATTCGTTCATGAAGGTTGCAGTCTCTGGATGAGCCTTATCGTAAGTATCGGCATGAACATTGTCGGCATATACATAACCGCCACCTTCGCCAGGCTGCACATTAAGGAGCTTTACCTCTGCCACACCAACGATAGGGCCGTAGTAAGTCTGACCTTTACCCAGCTCGTCAAAGTACTGGTTCTCCACACGCAGACAGAAACCACTGTTGATGCCCACCATGTTACGGGCAGTGGCGTAGTTGCGCTCCTTGAAGGTGTTAGTAGCCAATTCACCCTTATCAGAACTGTAATAATTTGTAATATATTCTTGCTTCTTCTGACTGTAAGTTTCTGTACCGACATTACCCGCAGCATCATGGAACTTCGTATTGTGGAAGTCATCGTTAGTCACGATAGCACCGAGATAGTGTATGTTGTTATAGAAACCGAT
>JAGHTW010000095.1 GCA_018065145.1 Candidatus Prevotella equi | reverse complement strand
TCTGAGGTTACAGAAGAAAGCTTCGCAAACGGAATGGAAGCATTGCTCGACCAGAATGCTGGATTGTTTACCAACCAAACCGAGACGCTGACAAGCTACCAGATGAATCTGTTGCGTGCCATTTGTTCCGGCTTTCATGATGAATATACATCCAAGGCTGTCACTGATGTTTATAATTTGGGAACAAAGTCGAATATAGTAAGGATAAAGACCAGTCTTGCGGAAAAAGAAATTATAGATGTGGTCAAGGGCAAAGCCTATATTTCAGATCCTGTATTTGAATTATGGTTCAGAAGGGAGTATCTATAAACCTTTCCTAATCTTCTCGTTTGCGGATGTTCTTTTGTTCGGGTGTTAATGACAAGATATGCCATTGCTTTCTTTCCCCATACTAGGGCGAAGGCAAACAAAATACGTGTTGAGAGAATCCATATGGCGGAGATACCTTGCGTGGCGAATACCATGGTGTCCTCGAGCATGGAGTGGTTCATTATCAGATGATAGTTCACTTCGTCCGCTTCTTCCTTTGTTATCTGTCCGCTCTCTTCCAATGCCAGCATTGCGGCGGAACCGTAACTGATGCCAAGAATATTGCCTACGAGCCATAGGTAGGCCGCATTCTCTGGAAGCCCGAAGAACTTCATAAGCGGGCGCAGAGGTCTTACCAACTTATACATTATACCGAGGTCGTCCATCACTCTTTGTATCACCATGAGACCGAAGATGAGGCCTATTATCATGGCGGAGAGCTTGATGGAAGAGTAGAACCATGTCATGATGACGTCTATGACAGATTCGGGAGATGAAACACTCTGCATCCCTCCGAATGTCTCTGGCATTTCTGGCAGTACGAGATTCAGATAAACAGCAGCAAGAAAGGCTGCGCCAATCCTCAGCAGTGCCATACGGAACGGTTTGCTGCCAACCTTCTTCACTACGGCGCTTTCCATTGGTAGTGCATGGCATATAAGTGCCATGATAGCAATGATGGTAGCCTGTCGCATGGTGAGTGTCATGCTAAGCATCACGGCAAATCCTGCATAGGTTGTGACGCCTGCTGCCGTCATGAATGCAATGGCAGAAGCTCCGGGTAAACCAAGATATGAGAATACAGGGTTTAGCCATGTTGCAAGCCATGCTATCACTCCGAAATACTGCAGCAGTTGTACTGTGAGCGATATAGGGAGCATGAGCCTTAACAGCCATGCGGAAGTTTTGACGGATGGTCTTACAGCACCTTTTATTATATCAAGCAGGAGATCAGTTCGCATGTGTTTTGAAATGATTAATTCTATGGACTCATGGGGTGGGTGAGAGAATTTGTCTGCAAAGGTAACATATTTTTCTAAAAGAAGAGATAACTATAGGCAAAAAAAGAGCAGAAGACTATTCTTCTGCCCCCGCGAACTTATTCATTCCGCCTGTTTCGTTTTAGTTATGAAGGTTATTGTAACAATTTCTTAACGTTGTTGTAACAACTTTGTAACATTTTATTAATACCTTTGCAACATTCTTTTATCAATTCATAGAAAATCAATGGACATAGTTCTAAATCTCCTTTCCCTTTTTGGTTCTCTCGGTCTTTTCCTCTTCGGTATGAAGACCATGAGTGAGGGCCTTGAAAAGTTTGCTGGTGACCGTCTGCGTAGCATTCTCGCTGCCATGACCAAGAACCGTTTTATGGGTGTTTTAACAGGTATCATTGTTACCGCCCTTATCCAGTCATCATCAGCCACCACCGTTATGGTAGTGTCGTTTGTCAATGCCGGATTGATGAATCTTGCTCAGGCAATAGGTGTAATCATGGGTGCCAATGTCGGTACTACTGTGACAGCTTGGATTATCTCTGCCATTGGTTTTAAGGTAAATATTGCAGCTATGGCGCTTCCGCTCCTTGCCTTTGGCATCCCAATGATATTCAGCAGCAAGAGCAAGAGTAAGTCTATAGGTGAGTTTATCTTTGGTTTCGCGTTCCTCTTCATGGGCTTGAGCTTCTTGCAGAAAGCAGCGACCGATCTTGATATCGGTTCCATGGTAGCTATGATGCTTGCAGGTCTCTCTGATGGAGGTTTCTTTACCATACTGTTGTTTGTCCTTGTTGGCGCATTGGTTACCATGCTTGTTCAGGCATCAGCCGCAACAATGGCTATCACCTTGATGCTCTTTGATATGCATATTCCAGGCTTTGGTTTGGAACAGGCTGCCGCCCTTGCCATGGGTCAGAATATTGGTACCACTATCACAGCTGTGATGGCGTCTATGACAGCAGGCACTCAGGCACGTCGTGCTGCCCTTGCCCACATGTTCTTCAATGTCTTCGGTGTTGTCGTTGTACTGATAATGTTCTATCCTTTCTGTGATGCGGTAAGTTGGTTCGTAGAGGATGTTATGTTGGCAGGCAACAATGATTTGTTCAAACTGTCAATGTTCCATACAGCATTCAATATCTTTAATACCCTGTTGCTTATCGGTTTCGTTCGCCAGATAGAACGTATCGTATGCAATGTACTTCCATTGAACGAAGATCAGGAAGAAAAGGGTCTGAAGTTTATCACTGGTGGTCTCTTCTCTACTGCAGAGCTATCAATTCTTGAGGCACGCAAGGAGATTGTTTTCTTTGCTGAGCGTTGTCAGAAGTCATTCAACTATGTTCAGATGATGCATCCATCCCTACAGCAGGTGCACGATGAGAATGTCAATGGACGCGTGGTTAACGACGATGATTTCCAGCAATTATATAATAAGGTGGAACACTACGAAAGTATCACCGATAATATGGAGTATGAGATAGCGCATTATCTGCAGAAGGTAAGCGAGGGTCGCCTTTCCGTTGATGCTAAGAGACAGGTACAGCGTATGCTCCGTGAGGTAGATGACCTGGAGAGCATCGGCGACTGCTGTTTCTCTCTTGCTCGCACCCTTGCCCGCAAGCGTGATGCATGCAAAGAAAACTTCACCCCCGAGCAACTGGAGCACATCAATGGTATGGAACATCTCGTTTCCGAGGCTCTCGTACTTATGACTGATACGCTTCAGCAGCCAGAAGGTGAAGGACACGACATAACACGAAGTTACAATATTGAACGACAGATAAATGCGCTTCGTACTCAGTTGCGCAACGATAATCTCCAGAATATCTCAGAAGGACAGTATGACTATAAACTCGGTGCCTTCTATATAGACTATGTCAATGGTCTGGAGAAACTCGGCGACTATATCCTTAACGTCGTTCAGAGCAAGGCTCGTCAGACAAGAACTCGTTGATAATGTTACAATGTCGTTAAATATATGAGGAAATAATTGCTGTAGGTTTGGGGGTTGCGTGTTTTTTTATTATCTTTGCAACCGAAAAACAAAAAACGAGATAGTTTAGATTATGGCAAGACATATTCTTATAGTAGATGACGAACAGGACATTTGTGAGATACTGCGCTTCAACCTTGAAATGGAGGGATATGTAGTATCGACGTCAGAGGGTCCGGTCGATTTATTTTCGGATGAATGGCGAGAGAAAGGTCTGCCAAACCTTATCTTGCTTGATGTGATGATGACTCCGAAGTCTGGTTTTGAATGGGCTAGGGAACTGAAGAGTGATAGTCGAACGGAAAATATTCCTATTGTCTTTTGCACCGCAAAGACAATGGAGGAAGATATGCTGAGAGGTTTTGCTATTGGCAGCGATGACTATATCTGCAAACCATTCCGCATTAGTGAGGTGAAGGCAAGGGTGAAAGCTGTGATGAGACGCATGACACCTGAACGCGACGAGGCAATGGGAGTGGTGCTTGACCATGATAGTAAAGTGTGCTATGTGGATGGTGAGGAGATAGAACTGACAAAACTGGAGTTTGAATTGCTGGCCCTGCTGATGTCAAAGCCAGGACAAGTGTTCTCACGTGAGAAGATCCTGCAGACGGTATGGCCGAGCGATACTATTGTACTTGATCGTACCGTCGATGTGAATGTGACGCGTATAAGGAAGAAGATTGGACGATACGGAAAGTATCTGAGAACAAAGTTCGGATATGGGTATTTGTTTAATGGTTAGAGGGCTATGATATGCAGCATTCTCGATTGACAAATAGGATTTTTATTTTGGCAACAGTTCTTGCCAGTATGTTTACGCTGTTTTTCGGTATCTACGAATACAGACGTGAGCATGCTTTTCGTGTGGATATACTTCACTCGCAGTTGCAGTTGAATAATTACCACTACCTGGAGCACGCTAACGATAGGAATATACGTGTGACGGTGATGGACACGTTGGGAAATGTGTTGTCTGACACAGAGGAAGAGGATGTACGCATGATGGGTAATCACCTACAGCGTGAGGAGGTGCTTGAGGCTTTGAGCGACGGTAGCGGATACGCTATAAAGCGTGCGTCGGAAACGAATGGCGAAAAGTATTTTTATTCTGCTACGCGTTTTGATGATAGGATAGTACGTTCGTCGGTGCCGTATTCGGCAGAGCTGACTTCGTCGCTGGAACATGACTATACGTTCCTCTATTATACTGTTGGAATACTCGTGCTTATTGCCGTAGCGACATATTTTCGTCATCGTTATGGAAGCAGCGAACAGGAGAAACAACGAATAAAGCGACAACTGACAGAGAATGCTGCGCACGAACTGAAAACACCAGCTGCTACTATTGAGGGATATTTGGAGACGCTGGTGAATAATCCTGACATACCAAAGGATAAGCAAAAGGATTTTCTTGAGCGGTGCCATGCGCAGAGCAGACGCATGAGCAGGTTGCTTGCTGATATGAGTATGTTGTCACGACTGGACGAGACAGGAGTGGTGAGACAGACAGCGGATATTGATGTGGCTGCCATCATACAGCAAATTGCAGACGAGACGATGACAACGTTTAGAGAGTTGAATATATCATTGCAGATAAAAATACCGGCATCGCTACCAATGCAAGGAGATGCATCGTTGGTGTATTCCCTGTTTAGGAATGTGTTCAACAATGCCTTGGCTTATGCTACTAATGCTACATATTTTAAAGTAGAGGCAAGTGCAACGAGTGATTACTATACCTTTACTTTTACGGATAATGGCCCTGGAATTCCGAGTGAGCACCTTCCGCATATCTTTGAACGTTTCTATCGTATAGACAAGGGACGATCAAGACGTCTTGGAGGTACAGGACTGGGATTGGCGATAGTAAAGAACATCGCATTGCAGTATGATGGCCATGCCTTCGCATCGCCAACGCCAGGTGGCGGACTGACGATAGAGGTGGTGATGCATAAGTAATAATGGATGAAGGAATGATGATAGATCGTTGTTATGTAGAGATAACGAATGTGTGTAATCTGAACTGCGATTTCTGTCCGAAGCATCAGAGGGCGGGCAGGCAGATGACATTAGAGGAGTTTGACCTTGTGACGGACAGAATACGTGACAGGGTTTTATTCTTGTATTTTCACCTGATGGGTGAACCATTACTGCATCCGTTGTTGCCGCAGTTCATAGCTATTGCTCGTCAAAAAGGTTTTAAGACGGTGTTGACATCAAATGGTACGCTACTGCATCGTGCCATGGCACTGCAGGAATCGTTGCCTCACAAGATACAACTGTCATTACACTCGCATGAGAGTAATGGCAAGGGTGTGTTGGCTGATTATATCTCAGAGGTGATGCGTTTTTCCATTGCGGCAGCAGAGAAGGGTACGTGCATGGTGCTACGACTTTGGAATCAAGGGGGTAGGGAAGAAGAGAACGACGAGGTGATGCGATTGTTGGCAGAGTATGTACCGGAACCATGGACAACGCGTCCTGACGGATATCGGCTGAGAGAAAATCTGTATCTGGAATTTGACCGTAAGTTCGTGTGGCCAGAAGTCGTAGCGGTAGAGGAAGATGGCGCATTGCCGCAAGTGCACTGCAAGGCACTGATGAAACAGATTGGTGTACTTGCTGATGGTAGCCTTGTACCATGCTGTCTGGATCATAACGGTGATGTGACGTTGGGAAATATCTTTACGCAGTCACTGGATGAGATATTGGCATCACCAAGGGCTGTGGCAATGATAGATGGCTTTCAGCATCACATGGCAACGGAATCATTGTGCCAGCACTGTGAATCGGCACTTATAAACAATAGCTTTCGTGGTAAGGCAAGACATTAACAGATAATATACATCTTATGGTAAAACACATTATTTTATGGACTCTGCGCGAGGATTTGACCGCAGAGCAGAAGCAGGAAGTAAAGAAGGATATCAAGGCTGGTCTTGAGGGATTAAAAGGTCTGGTGCCTGGACTGCTGGATATTGTAGTAAATATAGACGGACGCTTGGAGACGTCAAACTGTGACCTGATGCTTGACAGTACTTTAGAGTCGTTTGAGGCATTGAAGGGATATGCTGTGCATCCTGCGCATGTGGCAGTGGCTGACGGTAAGGTACGACCTTACACAATACAGCGTACTTGCCTTGACTTTGAAGTGTAGGCGTAATAAAAGGTATTAGATATCGTGAAGGAGTGTGCTAAAGCAGGAAATCCTGCATGAGGTCTTTGTACCACTGTGACACGCTACGGTCTGCATCGCGCATACAGTAGGTGTTGATGATGGTAGCTTCTGGTTTTCCTTTCTTGAAGGTTATGACATAACGCTTAGGACCTTTCTCTGGTACGCTTTTGATCATATTCATCTCTTTTGTGGTGAAACCAGCAAAGAGGCATTCCTTCTGGAATGTCTCAAGGACTTCTGGTGGTATGCAGACGGTGAAGAAACCTCCGTCGGCAAG
>JAGHTW010000132.1 GCA_018065145.1 Candidatus Prevotella equi | reverse complement strand
TGGTTCTCTACGATATCAGCAAGCACATCGCCCATGACTAGTCCGGCAGCCTTTACCTGCTGAGGGATGAAAGACGTAGCGGTCATGCCCGGAGTGGTGTTTATCTCCAGCATGTTTATCTTCGCCTCGCCGTTAGGCATGGTGCTGATGATGTAGTCGATACGTATTATTCCGTTGGCGTGGAGGATATCATAGATGGCAGATGTTATCTTTGCTACACGCTCAGCCACGTCCGGTGCCATGCGTGCAGGAGTTATCTCCTTCACCTGTCCGTTGTATTTCGCGTCGTAATCGAAGAACTCGTTCTCGGTGACTACCTCTGTTGCTGGCAGCACAACGCTCTTGTCCTTTGTCTTATATACGCCCTGTGATATCTCCATACCGTCAAGGAATCCTTCTATCATCACGGTGTCTGCCTCGCCGAAAGCCAGTTCCAATGCCTTCGCCATATCGTCGAAGCTCTTCACCTTGCTAACGCCGAAGCTGCTGCCGTCGGCTGCTGGCTTCACGAAACATGGATAGTCAACTGTTGCCTTGATGCTTTCGTCGGTAACGGTTGCCTCCTGACCCTTGCGGACGAGTACGCTCTCTGCTACGCTGACGCCAAACTGGCGGAGATAGTTATTGAGTACGAACTTATCGAATGTCATTGCCTCTACGAGCACGCCGCTGGTAGAGTATGGTAGTTTGATGAGGTCGAAATATCCCTGCAGCATACCGTTCTCGCCTGGTGCGCCGTGGATGGTGATATATGCGTAGTCGAAGGTTTTCTTCTCGCCGTTTTCTACGAAGGAGAAGTCGTTCTTGTCTATCTCTGCCGTCGTTCCGTCAGGGAGATTGACATGCCAGTCGCCTGTCTTCAAGTCAACAACATAGCAGTCGTACTTATCCTTATGGAAGAAAGAATAAATACCCGCTCCCGATCTCAGCGATACATCATGCTCAGATGAATCGCCACCGCAAATAATCGCTATTTTTTTCATTGTATATTATATTAAATGTTATTCAAAGTATCACGTGTTGTGCCGTCAATATAACTTCTCCATTTTTCTATAAGTGCGGCAAAGTCTTCTGGCCATTCGGAAGTGAAGTCCATTTGTTCGCCTGTTACGGGATGTATGAAGCCAAGGGTCTTGGCATGCAGTGCCTGACGGTTGCAGGTCTTGAAACAGTTGTTTATGAAAGCCTTGTATTTCGTTGAACGCTCACCACGCAGTATCTCCATGCCACCATAACGCTCGTCGCCAAAGAGCGGATGACCGATATGCTTCATGTGAGCACGTATCTGATGGGTACGTCCCGTCTCAAGGATGCACTCAATGAGAGTAACGTATCCGAATTTCTCTATCACACGCCAATGCGTCACCGCCTCTTTTCCGATACCCGAACCAACAGGCGCAACGGTCATGCGAAGGCGGTCCTTCGGGTCACGGGTGATATTACCCTCTATCGTGCCCGAGTCCTCAGTGAAGTGTCCCCACACGAGACAGTTATAAGAACGATGCGTGTCATGATGGAAGAACTGCTTGCCCAGATGCGTCTTCGCCTCTGGTGTCTTTGCCACCACGAGCAAACCGCTGGTGTCCTTATCTATACGATGAACCAATCCCACCTCTGGCGAGTTAGGATCAAACTCCGGCACGTCCTTCATGTGCCATGCCACCGCATTAATGAGCGTTCCTGAGAAGTTTCCTGCACCAGGATGCACCACCATGCCGGCAGGCTTGTTGACAATCATCAGGACATCATCCTCATACACCACATCCAGCGGTATATCCTCTGCATGGATAGTGGTATCATGCTTGGGTTGTTCAAGCATCAGCGTAACCACATCGCCCGGGCGCACCTTGTAGTTTGACTTCACCGGTTTGTCATTGACATGAATGAAGCCAGCATCGGCAGCGCACTGTATGCGATTGCGCGAAGAATGAGGCATGTGCTCAGAGAGATACTTGTCGATACGCACTGGCACAGTACCCGCATCCACCTCCATACGGAAGTGTTCAAAAAGAAGACGTTCCCCCTCCTCACCGGAACGGGAAGGAGAAGGAACGTCGTCGAGTTCTAAAAAGTCTATGTCTTCTATTTCTTGCATATTTATTCTATTACCTCAAAATCATCTGTCTCACCAGCATTGCCACTGCGCACCTCCAGTTCCTCACCTTCATAGTAATCATACTGTTCAGGTGCCTTGTCAGAGACATATACAGAGTCGGCAGCGTCACGAAGGCCATTGCCCACCTGCACAATAAGAATGCTCTCGATGGACACTCGCTGTCCGGCAACAACACTCTTGCCGTCAGCAAGGATGCCGTAAACCCAGTCTTTCTCTCCTGGTACAAGCTGCGGTGTGCCCAGTTTGAATCCCATGGACTTGAGCTTCGCCATAGCCTCGCGCATCGAGCTGTTGTCTATCAGGTCAGGCAAGGCGAGTGTAGGAGAGTCAAGGGCATTGATGGTAAGGTATATCACACGTCCACTCTTCACATGAGTACCCGGCTGGGGTATCTGTTCGAGAATGGTTCCCGGTGGCAAGGTCTTTACATAACCAGTGTCATTCACCACGACTTCAAAGCCCAGGTCCTCAAGAACCTTCACAGAACTTTCGTAGGAATGCTTGCGCACATCGGGAATGGCAATAGACTCACCGTGATGGGTGTAAACATCCATCGCTACAGCCGCACCAATGACAAGCAGTATTACGACAACTGCCATAGCAAGAAGGTTAAGCCACAGGAAACGGCCGGTCAATTTGCTTATGAATTCCGAAGGCTTCATTTACTTGATGTCAATGACTGGAATATTGTCCTTGTCGTTATAGAACAGGTTCTCGCCTGCCATACCCCAGATGAAGGTGTAGTAGTATGTACCTGCTGCAGCGTGGATAGACCACTCTGGTGACATGATAGCCTGCTCGTTGTGGAGCCATACGTTTCGTGTTTCCTTTGGCTCACCCATCACGTGTGAGATGGTCTGACCCTCTGGGAGGTTGAAGTAATAGTATGCCTCGATACGACGACCGTGTGTGTGAGGTGGCATGGTGTTCCATACAGCACCTGGGTTAAGCTGTGTCAGACCAAGCTGAAGCTGGCATGGACCTTCCTCAAGAACGTCATTGACGATGAGCTTATATACGGTACGGTTGTTTGCTTCCTCTACTGTTCCTACAGGTCCCCATACTGCTGCCTTGAGAGAGCCCTTACGACCATCGAGTGTTATCCACTGTGTCTTGTAGTGCTGGTGTGCTGTAGCGGAGTTGAGATAGAACTTAGCAGGGTTCTTTGCGTCCTTGGAACGGAACTCGATGCTCTTGTTTACGTCTATTGAAGCACCCTTCTTGTCCTTGCCCATGTGACCACGACCAATGTAAAGAGCCTCCTTTGGCTGGAGTGGATACTCCTTGCCGTCAACAATCACGAAACCTTCGCCAAGACCGCAGTTTACAACACCAAGCTCGCGGTTGTACATGAAGTACTTCTCCTTGATAGTATTGTCAACATCAAGACCGAGTTCCCAGAAGTTCTCGAGCTTCAAGGTCTGGTTTACAGGCATTGCGCCACCGAAGATAAAGCGATCGTAGTGGCTGTATGTCAACTGTATTGAGTCAGCAACCATAACCTTCTCCATAACGAAACGGTCACGAAGTGTCTTGGTGTCATAATGCATCACGTCACGTGGGTGACATGCTGTCTGGAAACGAACATGCTGACGTCCTACTACACGGTCAGCCTCCTGTGCATTGGCAGTAAGGGAAACAGCGAGAGCTGCTATTGCGAATATCTTTTTCATTGTTGTAGTTATTTGATAGAATTATTTCTTGTTGATTCTGATTCTGTTCCATGCTACGAGAGCGATGGTGCAGAGGGTGAGTATGCCTGCGCCGATGTAAGAGATGTACTTGATGCAAGCATAGATAGCGAATGCTATTGGGCTTGAAGCGAAGTCAAGAGCACCAGCCTGGAATCCTTCCGGTACCTGAACAGCCTTATCGTCTGGATGTGCTGTTGCTACATCATGAGCAGCCATGGTGAAGTCGCCCGCCATCATTGTAACGAAGTAAAGTCCAAGGGCTATTACGACAAGACCAACGATGAATGAACGGAGTACGTTGCCGTTGGTGTAAGGCAGTACCATTACGAACACGTAGAACATACCTGCAAGTGATGCAAGAGGCAGGAACTGATTGCCTGGGAGTACTACTGCCAGCACGAGTGTTACAGGGATAAGAAGGAGTGATACTACGAGAGTAGTAGGATGACCGATAACGAGTGCTGGTGACATACCGATGTAAAGCTCCTTGTCCTCACCGAACTTCTTAGCGATAAGCTCACGTGTTGCCTCAGAGATAGGCTTAAGACCTTCGATGAAGAGGCTTGTGATACGTGGGATAAGTTCCATCACGGCACCCATCTTGATACCAAGACCGAGTGTGGTAGGAATCTTGTCAATGAGTTCCTGTGTGTCCTTACAAGCAAGACAGCCGATGATGATACCGATGATAACACCAAGGAAGAGAGGTTCGCCGAAGAGACCGAACTTCTTCTTCATGCCTTCAGAGTCGATATTCACCTTGTTGATGCCTGGAACATAGTCAAGAGCCTTATTGATAACAACGGCGAAAGGCATGAAACCCTGACAGAATGGCTGTGGGATAGAGATGCCCTCCATGCCAGAATAAAAGCCCTGGAACTTCTTTGCAGTAACGTCTGCGAGCACAAGGGTAACGATATAGCAGATGATAGCAGCGAAGAATCCCCATGCTACAGAGCCTGTCATGAAGTAAATGACAGCGCCGATGAATGCGAAGTGCCAGTAGTTCCACAGGTCAATGTTCACTGTGCGGGTGCAACCGAGCAACAACAGCAAGAGGTTGACACCAAGACATACAGGAATGATGAACGAACCCACGAGGGTGTTGTAAGCTACTGACGCAGCAGCAGGCCATCCCATGTCAAACACCTGAAGCTCCAGACCGTAGATATTTACTACATCCTGCAGTGCAGGACCAAGAGCAGAGGTGAGAAGTCCGGTGATAACGCCAAGACCTACGAAACCTACGCCTACGTAAAGACCGCTCTTGAGAGCTTTTGAAAAGTTAATGCCGATACAAACACCAAGGATGGTGAAGATGATAGGCATCATTACAGCGGCACCAAGGCCGATGATGTAAGAAAATACAGCTTCCATGTTATATCGAATTGAAAATTGAAAATTGAAAATTGAAAATTATGATTACGTTGTGTAAACTTATTGTAATTAAAACTGGGAATTGATATTTTTCAGATTGAATATTATGAACAGATTTATTTCTTTTCTTAATTTTCAACTTTCAATTTTCAATTCTCAATTTGAACCGTTACTGGTTTTTCCTTTTCCTTCTTCCAGTCCTTGAGATACTTGTACCATTCCTTTTCGCCAGCGAAGCCAAATGTCTCTATATCACAAGTGCAGTTGAACCAATAGTGAAGGTTGTCTGTTTCTGTTCCTACCACCTGCACATAAGCCTGGTTAGGAAGGCGTTCCTTACCATCGGTGAAGTGTGAATCACCCTTGTAATACTGCTTTGGTACATAGATGCCGAGTCCTACTGTTATGGTGTCATACACCTGTGGGTTGTTTCCAGCACATGCCCTACCCCAGCAGCCACGCAGTCCTGCCTTGTCTGTCAGTTCTGTTGAGCCTTCAACGATATCAACGATACCTGTTGAGAGCGGTATGTCTGCCACGGTGCGAGAGAAGTTCACCTGTACCTCTACGTCACGGTGACCATAATATAATATATAACGTGTTGTTATATCCACAGGCTTGCATCCCTCGTATGGACGCCATGCCTTGTTTGTGATGTCAAGAATAGTACGCACTGGACCTTCGCACACTACTGTCTGAGTGCGGTTGCGCACATTCTCAAACATGATGGCGTTCTTGCCATCCCATCCATGCAGGGCACCGCAGCCGTATGTGCTTCCCGTATAGAGAACGTCCTCGCCGTAGCCCTTGTCGCGCTGCTCCTGTGTGGTATAGAATGCTGTCTCTGCAATATCCATCTTAAGATTGCGATGACCGTAATAGTCCAATGACTGACGATGGTCGCAATATACTCTGAATCCCACCATATCATTCTCCATCACTGCACCATGAGGGAAGATATAGTTGTAAGGGTTTGTCTCCTTAGGGAATGTAACCGACGTAATCTTCTGATGCTTCTGCTTCTTGGCATCATTCTGACGGTCACGTATTCCAAGGTATCCGTATGTCTTAACGTCATACTGTCGTGGATCACCATTGTCGGACAGTGTCACAGAGAATGTCAGCTTCTCCTTTCCCTTCATGTCGGTAAGGAAAGAAAGCTCCTCATAGACGCCGTCATCATTGAGGTCATCCAACTGACAAGGTATCTCCTTGCCGTCAAGTGTGACGAGTGCTGTCGTGACATCGGCATCAACCTTCATCACCACTGGCACCGCCTTACGCTCTGATGATGATGGATTCTTCACCGTCACCGTAACGTTTTTCTCTGCTGCCGTTGCCATCATTACAATGGCGAGCAACATAATCGTAGTAGTTAGTTTATTCATAGTTGTATTTCTTTAAGTGGGTTCATCACAAAATCCCTTTCCTGCATCAGCGGATGAGGGATTGTAAGGCCAGGTTCATTGACGCTTATGTCGTTATAGAGCAATATGTCAATATCAATGATGCGGTCATGGTACTGTCCGTCTGTTGACTTCATGGTCCTGCCCATGTCCTTTTCTATCTTCTGCGTAGCCATCAGCAACTGCTGCGGCGTCATTGCCGTCTCGCAACATATCGCGGTATTGACAAAGTCATTGTCAGACTTGAAGCCCCATGGCTCAGAATGATAGAACGACGAGCGCCTTATTATCCTTCCAACGCTCTCTTCTATCCTCCTGTAAGCCTCGAGTATGTTCCCCTCTTTGTCGCCGAGGTTTGTACCAAGTGAGAGGTAACAGATATTAGTCATTGACGATAAGCATCACGTCGCCGAAGCAACCGAACTTGTATCCTGCCTTCACTGCCTGTTTGTAAGCCTCCATCACGATGTCATAGCCACCGAAGGCACATGTAGCCATCATCATCGTTGACTGCGGATGATACAGGTTCACGAGGAGACTGTCAGCCAGTCCGAAGTCATAAGGAGGGAAGATAAACTTATTCGTCCATCCATCGTATGGCTTGAGGAATCCATCTGTTCCGACAGTGCTCTCCGTTGCCTTCAATACACTGGCACCGATTGCGCAGACGCGTCGGCCTTCCTTCTTTGTATTATTGACGAGTTCGCATGTCTCTTCACTCACATGCATCTCCTCTGAGTCCATCTTATGCTTTGAAAGGTCCTCCACCTCGATAGGATTGAAGTTGCCGAGTCCTGAATGTATTGTCAGGAAGGCGGTGTTGATGCCTTGTATCTCCAGGCGCTTCATCATCTGTCGGGTGAAGTGCAGACCCGTTGATGGTGCGGTAACGGCACCTTCCTTCTCTGCGAAGACGCACTGGAAGTCCTCGAAGTCATCCTGCGTTGCGGGACGGTCAAGATTTCCCTCGCTATCCTTATGGTCTATGATATAACGTGGCAGTGGTGCCTCGCCGAGTGCGAAGAGATCCTGCTTGAACTCCTCGTGAGGACAGTCGTAAAGGAAGCGCAGCGTACGGCCGCGGGATGTGGTATTGTCTATCACCTCTGCCACGAGCGAACCGCTCTCGTCAAAGAACAGTTTGTTACCGATACGTATCTTTCGTGCTGGCTCTACGAGAACGTCCCACAGTCTCATCTCCTGGTTCAACTCTCTCAACAGGAACACCTCAATCTTTGCGTCGGTCTTCTCCTTTGTGCCATAGAGACGTGCCGGGAACACCTTCGTGTTATTGAAGATAAAGGTATCGTTCTCATCAAAGTAATCAAAGATATCGAGCAGTGTCAGTGTCTGCTTGTTACCTTCTTCATCCTTTATCACCTTGCCCTTGGCATCGGTCTTATACATGCTTATGGTCTGAGACTTCTTGTGTACCACCACCATGTTACACGCATCAGGTCGCTTAACGGTGAAGGTGTTATCCTCGCCGTTATCGTTCTTTACAACGTGTTCGATAGAATGTGGATGCAGTGCTACCTGCTCATCAGGAAGCTTAAAGTCAAATTGTGATAGTTTCATTATGTATATTACTTTTTACTTATTACTTATTACTTTTGTTGCGTCTGCAACAACCAAGCCTCGAAGTCATCGAGTGAGATGCAGTCTTCTATGCGCACATCGCCAAGCCTCGTGCGACACAATTGCGTCAGGTAAGCACCGCTGTTGACGGCTTTTCCTATGTCTCTTGCCAACGAACGTATGTACGTTCCCTTGCCACAGGCTACGCGTATCTGTGCCTGTTTCTTCTCGGCATCAAACCAGAGCAGTTCTATCTCATCTACATGCACTGGCTTTGCAGGTATCTCTTTCTCTGCCTCTTCGATAAGAGCACTGTCCGTCTTTTCCTTATTGGCGTTACTGTACGTGTGTTCGCTCTTTTCCTTCTCGGCAGAAGGGTCTATCTTCCTTGCGAGGTTATACGCTCTCTTGCCGTTCACATGCACAGCGCTATACACTGGTGGCACCTGCATTATGTCGCCCTCAAACTGCTTCAACGTCTCGCGCAACAGTTCTTCGGTGATATGCTCCGCAGGGTATGTCTCGTTGACAGGATGCTCCATGTCATAGCTTGCCGTCGTAGCACCAAACTGCAGCGTGGCGGTGTATTCCTTTGAGTCATACTGCAGGTTTGGAATCATCTTCGTACACTTTCCCGTGCAGAGTATCAGCACTCCCGTAGCAAGAGGGTCCAGTGTTCCGGCGTGTCCCGTCTTCACTCTCTTCACGCCTGCCGCCTTTGAGATACGTGTGCGAACAAATGCCAGGGCGCCGAAGCTCGACATGCCGTAGGGTTTGTTGATGTGAAGTATCTCTCCGTTAACAAAGTCCATAGATGATAGATATTATACCGATGATAACGCAGTAGTATGCGAAGTATATCAGCTTACCCTTCTTCACAATATTCACCATCCACTGACACGCAGCACAACCGCTTATGAATGCAGCGACGAATCCTACAGCGAGAGCCGTCATGCTGATGTCGCCCGCTACTGCCTCCGTGCCGTGCTTCATTGCCTTCATCACGTCGAGAAGCGCCTCGCCCATGATTGGTGGTATCACCATAAGGAACGAGAACTGCGCCAGCTTTGCCTTGTCATTACCGAGAAGCAAACCTGTTGCTATGGTACTGCCAGAGCGACTCAGTCCCGGAAGCACGGCAAGAGCCTGTGCCAAACCTATGATGAAAGCATCCTTGGTACTGATGCCTGCCTTCTGCTTTGGCTTGTAATAATAAGAGAATGCGAGAAGAGTGGCTGTGAGAAGCAGACAGCAACCCACTATCAACAGTCCGCTGCCGAATATCTCCTCTATGTAATCCTTAAAGAAAACACCCACGATACCAACAGGAATCATTGAGACAAGGATGTTTATGGCATAGCGCATCTCGTCGTTGTACTTAAACTTCAGCACGCCAGCAACGAGCCATACCACCTCCTTCCACAATATGACAAGCGTAGCGAGTACTGTTGCCACATGCACCGCCACGTCAAACGTAAGGTTATCCTCGCTTGTAATGCCAAGAAGCTCCTGTCCTATCGTCAAATGACCGCTGGAACTTACCGGAAGATACTCCGTCAAGCCCTGTACCAGTCCTAATATCAATGCTTGTATCTCATTCATAGATAAATAATCAACTCACTAATTTGTTAATTCGACTTACGATACATTATGCCGCCGATGATTGACACAAAGCCCACAAGGCACACAACAGGTGCTACCTTGACGCGCATGGTTGAGAAGATATCCTCGTTGAACGCCTCAACGGAAGAACTATCACCTGCCATCATCAGAAAGCCGATAACCACAATCAACATACTCACACCAATGAGTATGAAGTTCATCTTTCCAAATGCAAAATTCTTATTATCCATATCTAAATTATTATTTTAACTTAAACCTCTCAATCCCCCTCAATCCCCCTCCCCCTGGGGAGGGTCGGGGTGGGGCTCCGGGGTGGGTCCCTCTTTATACCCTATACAACCGCCTTGTTGACATGCCGAGGTATCTATTCACAGAGATATACACGCATATCACCGACAGCAGCAGACCGAACACCAGCACTGCGGCGCCTGTTATAGCGAGGACATCCCATGTCACCACCGCCATTATCTCTGGTTCGTAGGCATAGAGGGCATAAACGCCAGCAGCAAGAACTGCATCGGCAACAAAGGCGGCAAGCAGTCCTTCCACTACAGCCATGCTGATGAACGGACGGCGTATGAATGACCACGAGGCACCGACAAGCTTCATCGTATTGATGGTGAAACGACGGGCATAGACTCCCAGACGAACCATATTGTTGATAAGCGAGAAGGAGATAAACGTCAGCAGACAAGCGAGGATAAGAAGTACTATCGTCACCTTGCGGATGTTGCTGTTCACACTCTCCATGAGGTCCTTCTGGTAGTTCACCTCCGCCACATTATTATATTTTCGTATCTCCTTGAGAATCCATTTCAGCGAATCGCTATTGGCACAGTCTGCCCTAAGGTTCACCTCAGCAGACGGAACGAAAGGATTCATGCCGAGAAACTCCGACGGATCGGTACCAAGCGCCGCCGTCTGTTCCTTCAATGCCTGTTCGCGAGTGATATACTCCAGATGCGTCACGTATGGCTTTGTCTGCAACTTACGGCATACCACCGCTGCCTCCCTGTCGGTTACGTTATCATCAAACATCACAGTGATGGCAAGGTTCTCCTTTACATAAGCAGAAAGGTTACGCGCCGTCAGTCCCGTGAACACCACCATACCCAATAATATGAGCACGAGAGAGGTACTGATGCAGAGCGTCACCACCTGCAATTTACCACCCGTACTATTCTTTTTCTTCTTATTTCTTGTTGACATAAGCTTACAATAAGTGCAATTTCGCTACAAAGGTACTATAAAAAGAAAAATGGTGCAAGCATTTAACCTTCATTAACAAGCAAAAGATGGTATATATACTGTCAGTACTGTGCCCAAGTACTGCAGTAATCGTGGCTCAGTACTACAGTAATCGTGTCCAAGTACTGCAGTAATCGTGCCCAAGTACTGAGAACAGAGAGAAAAAAGAAAGGTGACAAACCGAATTGCCACCTTTCTCACTAACTAATTCTTATCACTAATGTG
>JAGHTW010000025.1 GCA_018065145.1 Candidatus Prevotella equi | reverse complement strand
CCATAATTCTTACGTGTTAGTGGTTAATATTCTTTTTATCAAGTGCACGAGCGCGCACGCAACAAGAAGTGGGTGTCAGCTTGTTGGTCCACGGTGCGAAGCATCTTGCAAGTGCAAAGTTACACCTTTTTCTTCATTCCCACAAATAAAAATTGCAGTTTGGACTTTATTTAACAGAAAAAAGCACAATATTAACTATATAAAGTAAAACTTGGCGACTCGCAGTCACCAAGTTCTTTGAACTCGCTCGGCACTAGTGTTTTGTCATCTACCAACGTGTTGGCTACAATGCAGAGCATGAATAAAAGGGATGATGTCGTTAGTTTTTACATCGTTCATTTCATATTCACGTGTATTCTAAATCCAGTGGATAAGCCTTTCCTGATTCAGGAACTCGCGGCAGTCTTAGCCTGTACTTCCCTAAAGGATATTGTCTCTTTGTTCTTCCCATATACTTCTTCTTTTGATAAACATTGAGGATTTCTTACATAAATCTGTATCTTTTAGGAGAGCAAAGTTACAAACTTTTACACAAACAAATATACTTTTTAGGGTTAAATATTGCAAATTATACAAACAAATAAGGCTATAAAATACCATAAAAAACCAACGATACAAACAAATAATTTTGATTTATATCGTTGGTTATTAAGTATTTAAGTGTTATTCTTAAGCTTAATACTCCTCTTCATCGAAAAGGAAGTCTTCTTTTGTTGGATAGTCGGGCCAGATGTCTTCGATTGATTCGTAAACCTCGCCTTCGTCTTCCAATTCTTCAAGATTCTCTATTACTTCAAGTGATATACCGCTTCGTGTAGCGTAGTCCAACAATTCTTCTTTTGTTGCTGGCCATGGTGCATCTTCGAGTTTTGATGCTAGTTCAAGAGTCCAATACATATTATTTAGATTTTCAAAATTTGCTGCAAAGATACTATATTTTTTTTTATTTGCAAGTATTTTGCCATAATTTTTCTTCCGTATTTGTTAGAATATTTATTTTTCTTGCTAAAACGAAGAAATAATCGGATAGTCTGTTTATATATTTAATGATGTCGGGATTGATATCAGCTTGTCGTGATAGTGCAATGATACATCGTTCTGCTCTTCGGCAAACGGTGCGGCATATATGGCATTGTGCAGCAGCAGTGCTTCCGCCTGGTAGTATGAAACTGTTTAGTTGGGGAAGGGTGGGGAGTATGCTGTCTATCTCTTGTTCGATGACTGTGATTTCCTGTGGGTTTAGTTTTGCGGAATCATAGATTGGTGTTTGGGTTGTGTCTGTGGCAAGGTATGTGCCGACGTTGAAGAGTGAGCATTGTATGCGTTGCAGTAGTGGCATGTCGGTGGCGTTTTGCTGTAGAAGGGCGTCAAGGAGTCCTATGTGTGATGATAGTTCGTCAATGGTTCCGTATGCTTCTAATCGTGTGGTGTCTTTTCCGATGCGTATGCCGCCAACAAGGGATGTTGCGCCGTTGTCGCCTGTCTTTGTGTATATCTTTGTTAACTTCATTTTCTTTTCAATAGATGATTGTTTTTGTGTTATATTTTATAATGTTCTGGTGTGCGATTGGGATAGAAGATAGCGATGCCAATGGTTTTTGCATCGTATGTTACGGCGTTAGTGCAAAGTACTTGTTTCCAGGCGTTTGCGTTTGTATTGTTAATGTTATTGATGATGATTGCGGAATATCCATGTGAGTGAGGTAACTTTGCTTCCCCTTCAATGTATATTAATGGTTTTCCTTCGCCTTTGGAGGCTGCATTGATGTGGGCTAGGATTAGTTTGGATGGTGTTCCAAGTGTTACTACATCTGAGGGGCGTAAATGGTTGATTATGCGAAAGATTAGTTGTGCCTGATGTGTTTGTTGCTGGGAGGCATTGGGGAATTGTTGCCTTAGATACTCGTAGGCATAATAAGGGTGTTGTTCCTTGATGACGTCTTTGAGGAAGGCAAAATCTGTCTTTGACTGAATTCCGAATCCTAATGACTGCCACCAGCGCTTGATGTTTAGCATAATTTATTTCTTCAGTTCTGGATATTGAATTCTTGTGTGATAGATATTTTTTAGTCTTTCGATGAGCACGTGTTTTGCGGTTGCTATGTCTCGGAAGGTGATAGGGCAGTCGTGAAAGTATCCCTCTGCCACTTGTGCGTCAATGATGCGGTTGACGAGGGTGGATATTGTTTCTTCTGTATATTCTGTCAGGGAGCGTGATGCTGCCTCTACCGTGTCTGCCATCATGAGGATGGCCTGTTCGCGAGAGAACGGATTTGGTCCCGGATAGCGGAATGGTTTTTCATCAACCTCCTCATCAGGGTGCTCGTTGCAGTATGTGTTGTAAAAATATCGTGCCAAGCTACGTCCGTGGTGTGTTAAGATGAAGTTTCTGATAACGTCTGGTACTCCATGTTTTTCTGCCATGCGCACGCCTTCGGCTACGTGTCCGATTATGAGTTGTGCGCTCTCCTGTGGTTTCATCCTGTCGTGTGGGTTTACGCCAGCTTGGTTTTCGGTGAAGAAGACGGGATTTGCCATTTTACCTATATCATGATAAAGCGCGCCTGTACGCACGAGAAGGCTTTTGGCTCCTACTTCTCTTGCTATGGCAGCAGCCAGATTGCTTACCATGATAGAGTGTTGGAATGTGCCTGGTGCTACTTCTGACATGCGTCGCAGAAGGTCTCTATTCGTATCTGATAATTCGAAAAGGGTGACTGGTGAGATGAATCCGAACGCTTTTTCAACGAGGAACATTAGAGGGTAGGTGAGTAAGAGTAACATTCCATTGACCGTAAGTGCAATGTATGGGTGTTTTAATGCCTCGAGGGTTACATCGCGGTTTATGAGGTATTTGACAAGAGTCAGCGCAATGATACTTGTTATGGTGATGAAAAAAGCTGCGGTGAACATTTGTGAGCGCTTTGATAATTCACGGAGGGCGCAGATAGCTATGACTCCTGCCGTCAGCTGGACTACGATGAATTCAAATTTGTCGCTGATTGAGGCTGCACAAATAAGTACCATGACAACGTGTAGCATATATGCGGTTCGAGAGTCAAGGAAGACTCGTATGAACATTGGTGCGAGGCATAACGGCACTATATAAACGTTACGTGGGTCAAAGTATTGTATAAGCAGGCTTATTAAAGGGAATACGGTAAGTAATGTGATGGTCATTGCCAGAGAGCGTGGCTTCTCCAGATAGTCATGACGGAAGAACTGCATATACATCATAAAGAGCATCATGAGTGTCATGACGTAGAGCCATTGTACGCCTTTTGTGATGTATATCTCGTATGTTTCGTCGTTGGAGTGTGCCTGTATGAAGTCGTTGTAACTGTCAATCATGTTGGCTTTTTCTTCGGTGACGATGTCTCCGCGATTGATGATCTCTTGTCCTTGCTTTATGATACCGGAGTTTGTTGGTATCATTGCTATGATATCCTGCTTGGCCTGTTCGCTACGTCGCATATCGAAGGTGATATTCGGCTGTAGGTATTCGTTGATGTTGCAATGGCGCAGCAATTCGCTGAATTTTTCCACCTGTGGGTCGGCGAGCAGTGCTTCGTAGGCTGACTTGGTGGAATAGATGTCTTTAACGAACATGCGTGTTGCTTGTTTTGCGTCAACGCGCATGAATGCGTAAAGGCTGTCTTCGGAAAGCAGTTGTGAGTATTCTGCCTGTGCCATGATTCCTTTAGTGTAGATGCTCTTCATGATTGTTGCCACTTGTTGCATGTTGTAGGGCGTTATGCCTTGTATGCCAGCACCGTATTTTTCTAGGAAGAGTGCAGTCTGCTGGTCTCCCTCTATTTCGTCATAGGTGAAATAAGGGAGGTATTCGTTGCGCAGGGCGTCTTGCTGTTCCTGCTCAACGGTCTTTTCGTCCTTGTTTATGAGAATGTCTCCTGGAGATATGAGCTGAGGATTAGTCCATGGCTCTCCTGTTGTGTAGGAGAGACGTGGCTTCTCTGTGTTGGGCATAGCAAAAACAATCAGCGTGGTGGTGATTATGAGTATGCCTATAAGTATAAAGAATGTACGCATTTGGGACACCTTGGTAGATGTCACGTTTTCCATTGCCATAGGTCGGATTCAATGATAATTCGGTTTGACATTTTGTTTTCAGAGTGCGAAAATACAAAAAAAAAATGGTTTATGGCATAAAAACATAGAAAAAGTTCGCTTTTGTGGGGATAAATTGCTAACTTTGCAGAAAAGAAAGAGTAAAACATTAAAAACATAAATGATAAAATGAGTGAAAAGAAAGTAAGGGTGCGCTTTGCGCCAAGTCCTACAGGAGCACTGCACATCGGTGGTGTTCGTACCGCTTTGTATAACTATCTGTTTGCACGTCAGCAGGGTGGAGAACTGATATTCAGAATAGAGGATACCGACTCTAATCGTTTCGTGCCAGGAGCAGAAGAATATATTATTGAGTCATTCCGCTGGCTCGGCATTAAGTTTGATGAGGGTGTCAGCTTTGGTGGCGATAAGGGTCCATACAGACAGAGTGAGCGTAGGGAAATATATAAGCAATACGTACAGCAACTGTTGGAGGCTGGTAAGGCGTATATCGCTTTTGATACTCCTGAAGAGCTTGAGGCGAAACGTAACGAGATACAAAACTTCCAGTATGATGCTCGTACACGTGGACTGATGCGTAATTCATTGACAA
The DNA here is from genome assembly GCA_018065145.1 of Candidatus Prevotella equi. Classification (GTDB taxonomy): domain Bacteria; phylum Bacteroidota; class Bacteroidia; order Bacteroidales; family Bacteroidaceae; genus Prevotella; species Prevotella equi. The sequence continues at coordinate 3,453 of JAGHTW010000025.1, read as the reverse complement.
TGTCAAAGAAAGAGGTTGATGACCTTATTGCTGATGGTAAGCAGTATGTCGTTCGTTTCAAGATAGAGCCAGGCGAGGAGGTGCTTGTCGATGACCTTATCCGTGGAGAGGTTCGCATAAAGACTGATATCCTTGACGATAAGGTGCTTTATAAGAGTGCTGACGAATTGCCTACATATCATCTTGCGAACATTGTTGATGACCATCTCATGGAGGTGACACATGTCATTCGTGGTGAGGAGTGGTTGCCATCAGCACCTTTGCATGTACTGTTGTATCGTGCTTTCGGTTGGGCTGATACGATGCCACGTTTTGCTCATCTGCCACTTCTTCTCAAGCCTGAAGGCAAGGGTAAGTTGAGTAAGCGAGATGGTGATCGTCTCGGCTTCCCTGTATTCCCATTGGAGTGGCATGACCCTAAGTCTGGTGAGGTAAGCTCTGGATACCGTGAGAGCGGATACTTCCCTGAGGCTCTCGTTAACTTCCTTGCGCTACTTGGATGGAATCCTGGTACGGAGCAAGAGGTTTTCACAATGGATGAACTGATAAAGGCGTTTGATATTTCGCGTTGTTCAAAGGCAGGAGCCAAGTTTGACTATAAGAAGGGTATATGGTTCAACCATGAATACATACTCAATAGTCCTGCAGAGAAGATAGCAGAACTGTTTGCTCCTATCGTGGCTAACAATGGCATTGACGCAACAATGGAACAGGTTATAAAGGTTACTGCAATGATGAAGGACCGTGTGAACTTTGTCAGCGAATTGTGGCCATTGTGTTCTTTCTTCTTTATCGCACCAGAACAGTATGACGAAAAGACTGTAAAGAAACGTTGGAAGGAGAATTCTGCTCAGGTGATGATGGAACTTGTTGATGTCCTTGACGGAATAGATGACTTCACTATAGAAGGTCAGGAACCTGTTGTCATGGCATGGGTACAGAGTAAGGAATACAAACTCGGAGACGTGATGAATGCCTTCCGTCTTTGCCTCGTTGGCGAGGGTAAGGGACCGGGTATGTTTGACATCAGTGCGTTCCTTGGTAAACAGGAGACAATAAAGCGTATAAAGAAGGCTGTTGAGGTTCTAGGATAAAAAATATAAATGATATGTTGACAAAGGTTTTTTGTGCTGCGGTAAATGGTTTGGACGTAAACACGGTGACGATAGAGACAAGTGTTGAGAGTGGAAACCAATTGACTCTATCTGGCCTCGGTGATGAAGCTGTAAAGGAAAGTCAAGGACGACTGCGCACAGCCTTTGCCTACTGTCAATATAAGTATCCACCTAAATCCATAACAATAAACCTTTCGCCTGCGAATCTTCGTAAAGAGGGGTCCGGTTATGATTTGCCAATGGCAATAGGTATCCTTGCTGCCGACGAACAAATGCCGACGGATCATTTGCATGAATATATGCTGATGGGTGAGTTGGGACTTGACGGCAGACTAAAGCCCATAAAAGGTGCTTTGCCTATAGCTATTCTTGCGCGAAAGGAAAAATTCAAAGGACTGATTGTTCCGAAAGATAACGAGCGAGAGGCTGCAGTGGTAAACAATCTTGAAGTATATGGCATGGAGACTCTGACGGAAGTTGTACAGTTCCTGTCAGATCAATGTGATGCAGAACCATTGATAATAGACACGCGAAAAGTGTTTTACGAACAGCAGAGTAACTTTGACTTGGATTATGCTGACGTTCGTGGACAGGAGAATGTAAAACGTGCAATGGAGGTAGCTGCTGCTGGCGGACATAACCTTATTATGGTAGGACCTCCTGGTTCGGGTAAGAGTATGATGGCAAAGCGATTGCCAAGCATCTTACCGCCATTGTCGTTGTCAGAAAGTCTTGAGACGACGCAGATACATTCTGTGGCAGGAAAACTTAGGTCGGACGTATCGTTGATTTCGCAACGACCTTTTAGAGCTCCTCATCATACTATTTCTCAGGTTGCATTATGCGGTGGCGGCGCCAATCCTGCACCGGGAGAGATTAGTCTGGCACATAACGGTGTGATGTTTTGTGATGAATTGCCAGAATTTTCGAAACAGACTCTAGAGGTGTTAAGACAACCGTTAGAGGATAGGAAAATAACTATTGCCAGGGCAAAATATACTACGGAATATCCATGTTCATTCATGTTTGTGGCAAGTGCCAACCCTTGCCCTTGCGGTTATTATGGTGATCCAACTCATAATTGCATTTGCACTCCTGGTCAGCGACACCGATACATGTCGAAGATAAGTGGTCCGTTGATGGATCGTATAGACATACAGTGTGAGATTTCTCCTGTACCGTTTGAGGATATCTCAAAGCAACAGAACGGCGAAAAGAGTGCTGCAATACGTGAGCGTGTTATCAAGGCGAGAAAAATTCAGGAGGAGAGATTTAAGAATTACAAAGGCATTCATTGCAATGCACAGATGTCGGAAAATATGATACATCAGTATGCCGAACCATCTGCTGACGCTATGGAGATGCTTCGCGTTGCAATGAAGCGCTTCTCGCTCTCTGCGCGCGCATATACGCGTATATTAAAGGTGGCAAGAACGATAGCCGATCTTGCAGGCTCAGAGAATGTAGAACTTATACATGTATCTGAAGCTATCAGTTATCGTGCTCTTGATCGTGGTGATTGGGCCGAGAGACTGTAAAGCTATTTTTTCTTAATTCGTACCGATAATAGATAGATGTATTTTGTTTATACAGCAAAAGCATCACGATTACACTGTAATTGTTATATGATTGCAATGAATTTATGCATAAATTTTCTCTGAAAGTTATGCTTTTGCAGTTGATTTTACAATTTGCTGCCTTCTAATTGTTTAGGGCAGAAAGAATCAAAGGGACATTTTGAACATAATGGTTTTAGACTTTTGCATACGTAGCGTCCATGGAGTAAGAGCCAGTGGTGGGCGTCTGCTGCCTGTTCTGTACCAATATGCTTTAGCAATTCTTGCTCTACTTTGTATGGTGTGTTGCAACGTTTTGGTACTAGTCCCATACGGTGGCTGACACGATATACATGTGTGTCAACAGGCATGGCGTTCATGCGGAATGCTACTGCTTGCATTACGTTTGCTGTCTTTCTTCCTACTCCCGGTAGTCGCAAAAGGTCATCCATATTGCTTGGTACTTCGCTGTTGTAGTCATTCACAAGAATCCGTGATAATTCCACGATATGCTTTGCCTTAGCGTTAGGATAAGATACGCTCTTGACGTATTCGTATATCTCAGATTCCTCTGCCTCTGCCATTTTTTGTGGGGTAGGGTAATCGCGGAATAACTCTGGAGTGATCATGTTGACACGCTTGTCAGTGCATTGTGCCGACAGCACAACGGCTATGAGCAACTGAAAAGTACTACCGTAGTTTAACTCCGTATCCACATCAGGCATCTCCTTGCGGAAATAATTCAATATAGTATTGTAGCGTTCCTTTGTTGTCATAATGAA
>JAGHTW010000194.1 GCA_018065145.1 Candidatus Prevotella equi | reverse complement strand
TAGCGTTCCTGGTTTGGGACCAGGCTGTCGCAGGTTCGAGTCCTGTCACCCCGACAAAAGCTAAGAGGAAGCAACGAAAGTTGTTTCCTCTTTTTGCTTTATAAAGCTTAAATGCAAATAGGAAGTCAGAAACAATGACTTTCGTTACATAGACAAAAACAACAACAAAGAAACAATACAACATCATGAAATTAAACATTGCAGTTCTGGCTGGTGACGGTATCGGACCAGAAATCATGGAACAGGGTGTGGCTGTTATGTCTGCCGTTGCAGAGAAGTTCGGTCACGAAGTATCTTACAAAGAGGCTCTCTGTGGCGCTCACGCTATCGATGAAGTAGGAGATCCTTTCCCAGAGGAGACATACCAGATTTGTGAGGCTGCCGATGCAGTGCTCTTCGCTTCTGTAGGTGACCCAAAGTTCGACAACAACCCTTCTGCAAAGGTTCGTCCAGAACAGGGTCTTCTCGCTATGCGTAAGAAGCTCGGACTCTTCGCAAACATACGTCCTGTTACTACATTCGACTGCCTTGTACACAAGTCTCCACTGAAGGACGAAATAGTTTCTGGTGCTGACTTCATCTGCATCCGCGAGCTTACTGGCGGTATGTACTTCGGCAAGAAGCAGGAACCTGCAATGAATGCAGAGATTGGCGAGGAAGATGCTCTCGACACCAACTACTACTCTCGTCACGAGGTCGAGCGCATCCTTAAGGTTGCATATCAGTATGCTCGCCAGCGTCGTAAGCACCTTACCGTTGTCGATAAGGCTAACGTTCTCGCTTCTTCACGTCTGTGGCGTAAGATTGCACAGGAAGTTGCTCCTCAGTACCCTGACGTAGAGACTGATTTCATGTATGTGGACAATGCAGCTATGCGCATGATTCAGGATCCTAAGTTCTTCGACGTTATGGTTACAGAGAACACATTCGGCGACATTCTTACCGACGAAGGTTCTTGCATCACTGGTTCTATGGGTCTTCTCCCATCTGCATCAACAGGTTCTTCTACTCCAGTATTTGAGCCTATCCACGGTTCTTGGCCACAGGGTAAGGGTCTCAACATCGCTAACCCTCTCGCACAGATTCTATCTGTTGCTATGCTCTATGAGTACTTCGACCTCAAGGAAGAGGGTGCCCTCATCCGAAAAGCTGTTGACGCATCACTCGACCAGAACGTTCGCACACCTGAGATCCAGGTTGAGGGCGGCGAAAAGTACGGCACAAAGGAAGTTGGCGCTTGGATCGTTAATTTCATCAAGAACGCATAATACGTCTTTTTCAAGAATTCTAATCAAAAAGGATTTTTTGACAAAATAACTTTATGAAGAAGACTCTTCTTATCATCACGCAACTCTTGTTTGCTTTGACTTTATCAGCTCAGACGCAACAGGAGTTGCGTGATTCCCTTTCTATGATAAACAGACTCATAGAAGAACATCCACGCGCCGTGAAGCTCAGACTACGAAAGGCTGCACTGAACATAGACTTGGAACAATGGGAATATGCCCTCGACGAATACACAAACGTCCTGGAGATGATGCCGACGAACCTTACAGCTCTCTACTACCGCGGGTTCGTTAATCAGCACCTGCAGCGGTATGCGTTTGCAAGAAAGGATTACGAGACACTGCTCATGGTCGATCCACAGAATGAGCATGCACTGATGGGACTTATTCTCACTAACATTGCAGACAATCACAAAACTAAAGCATACGATGATGCCAACAGACTAGTTGAGCTTTTCCCAGACCATGCTACCTCATATGCCATACGTGCAGACATCGAAGAACAGCTGAACATGGACATGGCTGCACTGGAAGATATCGAAAAGGCTATAAAGATAGAGGATGTGGAGGTACAGAAGAAATATCCTCACACCATGGATGATGACATAGCAAGCTACCAGCTTACCGCTTTTTCCTTATATATTAAAAAAGGAGATACTAAAAAAGCACGTAAGGCACTCGACTATCTCGTCAGCCAAGGCATATCAAGAACAGCACTCACAGACCAGTACTCATTACTGAAGAAATAGCTCTCCCCCACCCCAATATGCCCACAAAAAGGTATAAAACAAAGAAAAATGCAAGAAATATCAAAAAAAAATACGAAAACTCTTGCACAATTCAAAAAAAGTTAGTACCTTTGCATCGCAATTAAGAAATACAACATATTTCACTTGCACTTCAAGGGTAAACCACTCAAACCCCAAGAAGTTTTGGAGAGATGGCAGAGTGGTCGATTGCATCGGTCTTGAAAACCGACGTACTGAGAGGTACCGGGGGTTCGAATCCCTCTCTCTCCGCTATTAAAACGTAAAACATTGAAAACCAATGTTTTACGTTTTTCTTGTATTTTAACATTTCCCGCTATTACATTCATTTATTCTAGAGTTACTAAAGCTGTAAGATACTACTATCCAAATACTTATACAAGTATGCAAAGTTTGTTCAAAATGTTAATTCCTATCAGTGTACCCAAAAGTGTACCTTTATATTTGTTTCTTTGTTGATTTTGTTCATATTTTCTTGATATACTTATTGTTATATGTATTTTATATAGAAAGGTTCAAGAGATAGACTCAGGTTTGAAGCCTATTTGCCACTATAACTATACCAGAAATCATCAAACTTGTTCATAGCCTCTATACAAAACTCATTAGCAGTGTCTATATATGGCAGCATATCATTGTAACTCCTGTGTCCTGTCCATTTCATTACCGTATGAGGAGGTATGTTTAAGGATAGCATCATGCAAATGAATGTACGTCTTCCGGCATGGGTTGTTATGAGTTTGTATTTCTTTTCTATGATATCAATGCGTTCGTTCCCTTTGTACTTAACCATGTGAACATCGGAATTGATTTTAGCCATCCTACATAACTTCTTCAGGTTCTCGTTTAACTTCTGGTTGCTGATTACAGGTAGTAGTTTTCCGTCAGGAAAATCACAGTCCTTGTATTTTTCAATAATAGTTCTGCTGAATGTGTTCAACTCTACGATAAGCCTGTCTTTTGTCTTTACTGTAATAAAATCACAATTCAGATTGTTTACATCACATTTGTACAACCCTTTTACATCAGAATAGCGCATTCCAGTTGCACAAGAGAAGAGGAAAAGGTCTCTTGACTGTTCCAAGCCTTTGTTTTTCTTTGGTATATGCAAGTGTATCAATCTATATAGCTCCTGACAGGAGAGGAATATGACCTTACGGTTGTATTTTCTGAAGTTCGGCTTGAAATCAGCAGCAAATTGATTGTTATGATATTTGTGCTTTAATGCCCATCTAAAAAACTGACGGAAGAAGTCAAAATGTTTAAGGATGGTATTATTACACAGATTTGCCTCTTCCAGCAGGTATTCCATATATAGCTGTATTCCTTTCTCATCAAAATAACCAAATGTAACATGCTGTTTGGTCGTTGTAGTCATTCCGATATATTGCTCAAAACTAACGAAGTGATGTCTTAAAGAGCTACACTTCTCATCCGAGGCCTGTCCCCAGAATCCTTCATCGCCCTTCACTTTCTTAAATTCGTTCAAGGCTTCGAATAGACATTTATTGGCATGTGTATCCTGTGATTCAGGAATTCCGTAAAGAATTCTGTTGCATTTGTTCATGATACTCCTGAATGTAGTCACGATGAGTTCTCTTTTGTCTATATGCTCATCATTGACGTGCTGAAGAAGTATTGCAGTGAGAATACCCTTCTGTATTGACAGATCATTGTTTATAAGTTTATGCATGTCATTTTCATCTGATGATGACACCCTCTGCTCAACGGAATCCCATTGGTCATAGTCGCAGAAATGCCCTGTGCCCACCGTTATGTCTTTACCGCAGAATGATGTGCGCATCACTATAGGCAGATGTTTTGTCATCATTTGTTCTATACCTGTTACCTTGTCTCTCTTACGTCTAGTCTTCAAAGAAAAAGTGATTTTGTTGTTTGTCTGATTCATTTTGTTCGTATCGAAATTATGTGTTAAACTAATAATAATATCAAAAATCCCATGTGCAATCCCCCAAAAAATATAATAAGTGGTAATTTTGCAAAGAATTTCACGCAAAAAGGTAAGTTTATGATACTAGAATATACAAAAATAATTAAAATAAATAAGGTGTGGCAGATTTTTTGTGAATATTTGAAAGAAAAAGCGTATCTTTGCATAACGAAATTATGCACAAATTGAAAAGGCATGAAATAGCAACTAATAATTTACTCACAAAAGATGGAAGGAACACCACGAACCCACGAAAGCGATGTGATGCAGTTCTGCGTCATTGCCATAGAGACGGCTGCCCGAAAGATGAACATTTCTCCAGCTGAACTCACAAGACGTCTTGAGGAGCAAGGGCTCATTGAAGATCGCCTCTTCAAGTTCTATGACACACTGCACACACAGAGTGCCAACTATGTGGCGGATGACATCATCGAAACACTCTACAACTACGAACATGATTTGTAACGATAATCACATACTCTATCATGGAGCTACGACTGAAGTCCGAGAGCCTCTAACGCATGTTGGACGTCCAGAACTTGATTTCGGGCCTGGATTCTATCTTACCGATGACAAGCAGCAAGCAATCAATTGGGCGAACACCAAGGCCGGACGAAAGAAAGGTCTTAAGGCTGTACTTAATATCTATTGCTTCGACTTTGAGAGTTTTCTTGCCAGCACAGATTTCCGTCATCTGGTGTTTCCGGAATATAACATTGAATGGTTGGATTTCATTGCTGCAAGTCGTAAGGGTAAACAGCCTTGGGTAGATCTCGATTGGATAGAAGGTGGAATAGCTAACGACAGCGTTATCTCCACTGTCGATGCTTACGTGGATGGTTCCATGCCAGCAGAGATGGCTTTGGGCAAACTCGTCAAAGAAGAACTCAAACATCAGGTTTGCATCAGCAACCAACTCATCATTGACAAATACCTATCATTTCAGGAATCCATTCAACTATAATATCTTGAAATATGAAAGACTATCAGTTATACCGTAAAATAACTCGCATCATCATGCAACTCTCTGAGGAACTTCACATTTCCTCTAAGAGAGCCATGCTCATCTTCTACAACTCCACCATAGGACATCAGTTGCATGACCCTAAATACGGATACCAGTTAATGTCAGATACTTACATTGTCAATGACATCAAGGCAGAGTTCGCCAATATATAACATAAAACACAAATTTATCCGAATTTTTAGCATTGTGCGATTTTTGTAATGCTCCACACCGCCTATCGTGACCATAAGATTAAGGAGAATCCGAATGGCTTCCTGAATAGACACATTTGTTCACTGCATGTGAAGTTGTAGAGGGGTTTATCTACAATAGTAGAAATTATATTTGTATTAGCCGCTGTCTTATTGGTAGAGGGCGCGGAGATCTACAATAGTAGAAATTATGCTTAGTCATTAGACTCACCATTCTGCTGAGCGAGGATGTAGCCATCTACAATAGTAGAAATTATCAACAGTCATGAATACTGCAGTGGTGGCGGGTTTGGAGGTAGGTGAGATCTACAATAGTAGAAATTTTCCTTGGTCATTTAACCAAAACACCCTAGCCCTCTACGGGAATCTACAATAGTAGAAATTTTCTATATTTGTCATTCATTGTACTTTGGCATATTCTTTTGCGTTTCTTCAAGCCATAGTTCTCGTTCAACCTTGAATTTTTCTTTATTCTCACGAATCTGTCTTAATGCGATCAGTCCTTTTCTCGCAATATTGTATGCTCCATTGGCATCAGCATCAACAGGCAGGTCATTATGTTCTTTCGCTACTTTATCAAGATGATTAAATTCCGAGGAGTCAAAATGTTTACGTGTGAAAGGATCACAGACGGGCGAGATAATATAGTCGGATTTATCATCTGTATTGCGCATCTGCATCATCAGCTTAAATAGACGTACAAGTTTTTCGTAAAGTTCTGCATCGTTCTTTGCAATAAGTTGCTCTTTAATATCGCCACTTGTGTCCAGTCCTTTTGATTGAAAGAGTTCGGTAAACCTATCAGTCAAATTCTCTACAGGATTTGTGGCGAATCCATTAGCTGTCTTTGTACGCTCAATTCGTTTCCCGAAAGTAGATATTGTCCATTCCACATCAGGGCATGTCACCTTCTGAGTAACCTTTAGTTTTGAGAAATCCTTATAACGGAAACAGAACTCATAGTCTCCTGATTCAAGATTTCGTTTGATTGACTTAAACTTACCAAAGAAAGCCTTTGCTTTTTCTCGGTTTGTATAGGAAAAAGTGAAAAGATTGACAAATCCTGTTACAGGGTCAATCTTGCTGGTCATCCATGCAGGAACATAGAAGATGAAACCATTCTGTGCTCCTTTCAAGTTTTCTTGTGCGAGTTGATAACCATTACACAAACCACCAGGCAAGTGTCTATCAATGGATTTGTCTGTAACTACATAGGAGAGTTTACTTTCCAACATTCGCTCAAAATCCTGATACACGTTTGCCATTTGATTATGTCGTGTGCTGAAGAAACCTTGGCTAAGGTCTTCCATGACAATTATTGCATGTTTTTCAACCATCAGCTTGGCCAACTCATGAATGACATGACTTAGATAACCTGTCTTGAGGTCTTTGATGTTATCCATCGTTTGCCAGTGCTTCTGCTGTTCTTTCATTTCGCCAGCCTTTTGCTTTAACAAAGCATGATAATTCGAGTCAATCTTAAAAGGCTTGCCATTGGCTGCTGTTCCCTCATAAGAAAAAACATTGTAGGATTTCTGCTCTACGATATTACCGTTTTCGTCAAGCATAGTCATATACAAGAGATTTCTTTCTCCTCGGTCAATGCCAATAACGTGGATAGGTTCGGCAGGATTTTGTGTCCGCAAGTAATTACGCACATTCTCGTTTAAGCCACCAGACATGGATGGATTATAATTTTGGGATGTTGACAGATGGAACAGATAGGTGTCCTTTGTGTAATGTTTGTCCTTGACAAGGTCGTAGTCAAAGGTTCTTTTCTGAGTCATGTCTTTTTTACATCTAATTGCTTGACCAGCTGGATGTGTAGGCTTATCCTCATTATATTTCAACTTGGTTGATGCTTTTCTATGATAGACTTCTCCAACACCAATGTCAAAGGTTGTCTGATTTGGATCCATCAAAGCACGGAAATACATCGTATGCAAATTCTCTTTGCCTCGAGACTTGCGTTTTCCGTCCTTCATAGTCTGTGCATACGAAAGATCTTTGTTCGTGATACGGAAGAGATATAATTTGTCCGATGCAAGATGGTTAGACATCTCTTGTGCACTAACGGGAATGAATTCAACTAATTTTCTATTACATACATCGTTGATGGCTGTATTCACCTCTTTATGTGACACGAAACCTTTTTCTGCATATTTACCTGCTGCTTTAATTCGTCGAACTTGCATGAATCCCTTACGCCAACGTTCAAGCATTGCATGATATTGCAATGATAGCTGGTGGGACCGTAATAGCTTTTCTACACATGAAGAATCAGTGCGATCAATGAGATTTAGCAAACTTAAAGCGTCTGGAGACTCTTTTTTCTGTTTCCTTACCTCCGTCATAATCTTTTCATTTTTGCCAACTTCCTTCAAAATCATCTTAACAAACTCACTGTCTGTTTCTGCAGGAAATGAACCATTGGCATTTTTAAAGTTTTGCCCTTTAAAAGTGTTAGATTGCATCTGGTAGTAGTAATAGCGTTCGAACATACTCAAATCACCTATTGAATGAAGATATTCGCGATATGATGTATGGTTTTCTCTTAGCTCGCCCTTGCCACTAAACATGCGCTCATTACCTATGCCAAGGTAATAATCATATTCGTAATCAGGTTCTCCGTTATGAGATACTCTAAAAATGTATGCATTGCCATACGTTCCTTTCTTGTCTTGTTCTGGCCAGTTTCCAAGAAGAACATTTTTTCCGAAATGCACTTTCAACTTGTCTTGATTGAATGGCTTGCGACGGAAGAAATTTCGAATAAGATTATACTTATACTCTACATCTGCCATTGTTTCCATCAACTCATTATACGTCTTATAGAATGAGCCATCTGCATCGTCTTCATATGAGCCAACTGAAAATATAGACATAAAACGTCGTGCAACCATGATGCTATCCATCAACTGTTCGAGGATGAATAACTGTTTGTCATCAAGTTCGCATAGTTTGTCTAAGTCTGCATTTACATATTCCTTATAGCAGTTTTCTAACATGCCAAACAAATTCGTTTGCTTGTTTTCGTTAGCGACATCATGGACTTTACATTCATTGAAATATTCCAGAACGGTCTTATTGCTTTCAAGTTTCAATGCTGTGATATAGTCGTTAAGTGCCTTCATTGAAATGCATTTCTGCAAAACCTTTCCATTCTTATCACGTTTAACTGCACTATGCAAAATACTCCAATCTCCCCATAAAGAGTTTGAAATAGTAGTAACACTCCTAGCACTAACAAAAATGCCTTCTTCACGACACTCTTTCAGTGATAGTAGTAGAGAATATATTTTGTTCTTTGGGCAGCAACCATCAAAGGCGTGCATACTTGACATCGATTTCAAAACGGAACTAATCAGAGGTTTTACCTCGCTATAATCTTCTATCTGTGGTATATACAGATCATTTCCAAACAAAATCTGATCGAAAAGTTGCTTCATCAAAGGCAGTGTTTTCAATTCACTTTCTTTGTCCTTCTTCTTTTCATTCTTGACTTTTTGGTTATATTCATTGATGCATTGATTGATTCCTGCGGAATGTTTTCTATCCCTTTCCTTGCCTATGATAGCATTAATGATTTCGATACCTTCTTGCACCATATAACAAGGATAGAGGTTGATATCGAAAATACGCTCAACAGAAGTAATACTTTGTCCACTAAGACTTGATAGGCGTTGTAAACTATTTGCAAATTCCTTGTTAAGCCACTCTATGTCCAATACTCCACATTCGATATACTTTTTGAACACATTGGCATCATACAAGAACTTTGGAAAGTTTACCGCAATGCATCTGTGAGGAACAGATACGCTCTTTCCATCATTTCCATACATAAGTAGACGAGCTTCAAGAAGCCTACGACAATTTGAGAAAAGTTTACCGTCCTTCTCGTTTAGTATTCGCTGTGCGTTTACAATGTCTTTAATTTCGTTGTTGAAATAGCTAATAATCTGTTTCTCGTCCGTCTCTACGAACGACAGTAGAATTCTTTTGAGGAACTCATCTTTTTTGAGCATGTCTACTTTCTCTACACCATTATTATTTAGGAATGAAACAACATGCGTTTTGAGTGTATTGATGGTTACATCATCTAGTTCTGTTTTTTCGCTCGCAGCAACAAGCTTCTCCATAAATATGGCTTTGGGAGTTTTCTTCCCTTCTTCGTCCATGCTTGGCATGGTGATAATTCCACGAAGTCCACAATCAATGAAGTATCTGTGATACGCATCAACGGCAGGTTTTAGCTCCAAATACTTGTCTTGCAGTTTCTGGTCATTTATCAACAGAGCATCGTAGGGCGATTTATCTAGCGTAACAATATTACCATCGACTACTGTGACAGGCTCAAGTTTAAAGCCCAAAGTTATCGAACGTTCATATAGGTTTGTGAATTCTTATAGAGTCCTCATGATTCCTTTTATATCCAATTATTTATCAATCTATTGATTTTCAATAAGTGGCTTGGAACAGCAGTTCCACCACTAATGTTCAAAAACTAAAAATCATCGGTCTCTAATTCCTTTGCTCTTACCCCTATTCCATCAGCGATTTTACCATTATCTAGTGAATAAGAGTTAAAAAGATTCTTATCTTCGGTCCAAAGAAGTAGAGCCTTTAATCCAAGAGATTTTCTGGCTCACCAGTAAAACCCTGTGTTTAACCGAAAATCATTGATAACCTGTAGAGGAAGAAGTCAACATCGCATACGCCTCTTAGCTGAGCTCTGAATTGCT
>JAGHTW010000237.1 GCA_018065145.1 Candidatus Prevotella equi | reverse complement strand
GACATTCAGCGCGACATACTCCCATACAAGAACGAGATGTACCGCCTGGCATTGCGCATAACGCTCAATAGTCAGGAGGCGGAGGACGTCGTGCAGGATGTTATCATCAAGATATGGAAGATGCGCGAACAGCTTCAAGATGTGGAGAACATCGAAGCGTATCTGATGAAGATGACACGCAACCTGTCACTTGACAGACAACGAATGAAGGTTAATCAGTCGGAAAACATCGACGGCAGGGACTTCACCGCTAACACATCCGTAGAAGAAAACATTGAGAGACAGGAACAGCTGCTCTCCATTCGCAAGATAATGGAACAACTGCCTGAGAAACAACGCACCGCAATGATGCTGCGAGACTTCGAAGGTAAGTCGTACAAAGAGATATCCGACATCATGCAGATAACTGAAGACCAAGTGAAAGTCTCCATTTTTCGCGCACGACAATTCGTTAAGGCGAAGCTGATTAAGTAATAAGTAATAAGGAAAAAGGAAGAAGTGTTATATTTTGTTTAACGTTCTTTAACTATAATCTTTGTAACAAAATACGGTTATCATCCGTCATTAGCATAGAAAGGCAATAAAAACAAACGATTGACAATGGACTACAAATACATTGAACAACTGCTTGAGCGTTACTTCGAGTGCGAGACATCACTCGGAGAGGAGAACGTGCTGAAAGCATTCTTTGCACAGGAGAATGTTCCTGTTAGTCTGTTGGCATATCGCAGCATCTTCACTGAGGCAGAACAGGCAAAGAACGAAGAGACGCTATCAGCAAACTTCGACAAGCGCATCCTCTCCCTCATCGGCGAAGAGCAAGCCAAAGAACCTGTAAAAGTAAAGGCACGCATCATCTCAATGCAAAGACGCTTGCAGCCACTCTATAAGGCAGCAGCATGCGTAGCGATAATTCTTGCATTGGGACAGGCAGCACAGATGCCATACAACGATGCCAACGCAGAACAGGAGAACATTGCCCGCTCACTGGAGAAGCCTGCAATACAGCAGGATCAGAACGCAGTGGCAAAGAGCGACTCGGTAAAAAACAATACCGATGCAACTCTCCGGAATTAGGTAATTATTTCTATGCTTTAAATATCCTATAACAATCATTCATTAAAACGTAACAGCCATGCGCTTGAGAAAGTAGAGGCTGGTCGCACGAGATGCGACATAAGGGAAGGCTCCGATAGCAATATCGAACGCCTTCCCCTTTGTTTTATAGCACCACAAGAAAAAAAACATTAAAAAATTTGGTCAATTCATTAATTATTAATACCTTTGTGCGATTAATAACAATAAGTACGCAAGATACGGCAAAGTGCTGTGTCTTAAGATGTAAACAGTTAAAACAATAAAACACTAAATGAACGTAATCACAAAGACCGTCTCATTGCCTGATGGACGTACCATCACCATCGAGACAGGAAAGCTGGCAAAGCAGGCTGACGGTTCATGTACCCTCCGCATGGGTAACACCGTACTGCTCGCCACCGTATGTGCCGCAAAAGACGCAGTGCCAGGCACAGACTTTATGCCACTGCAGGTAGAATACCGTGAGCAATATGCCGCAGCAGGACGTTTCCCTGGCGGTTTCACAAAGCGCGAAGGTAAGGCAAACGATGATGAAATCCTCACATGCCGACTCGTGGACCGTGCTCTCCGTCCACTCTTCCCAAGCGACTATCACGCAGAAGTATTCGTAAACGTAATTCTCTTCAGTGCCGATGGCGTGGATCAGCCTGATGCCCTTGCTGGCTTCGCTGCATCATGCGCACTGGCATGTTCAGATATTCCTTTCGAGTGCCCTATCTCTGAAGTTCGCGTAGCACGCATCAACGGCGAATACGTCATCAACCCTACAAAGGAACAGATGGCTGACGCAGACATGGACCTTATGGTTGGTGCTACAGCAGAGAATATCATGATGGTAGAAGGCGAGATGGATGAAGTACAGGAGATAGACCTTCTCAATGCCCTCAAGGCTGCTCACGCTGCTATCAAGCCAATGTGTGAAATGCAGGTAGAGCTGATGAAGGAACTCGGTACTGACGTTAAGCGCGAATACTGCCACGAAGTAAATGACGACGACCTCAAGGAGCAGGTAAAGGCAGAGTGCTACCAGCCAGCTTACGATGTAGTAAAGCAGGCATTGGAGAAGCATGCACGTGCAGAAGCATTCGAGGCTATCAAGGAAGGATTCAAGGAGCGTTACGCTGCTGCTCACACCGACCTCACAGAGGACGAGCTCGAGGAGAAGTATGCACTCGTTGACAAGTACTACCACGATGTTGAGAAGGACGCTATGCGCCGTTGTATCCTTGACGAAGGCGTACGTCTCGATGGTCGTAAGACAACAGACATCCGCCCTATCTGGTGTGAGACAAGCCCATTGCCAATGCCTCACGGATCATCTATCTTCACACGTGGTGAGACACAGTCTCTCTCTACTTGTACCCTTGGCACAAAGCTCGACGAGAAGCTCGTTGACGACGTATTGGAGCGCTCTTATCAGCGTTTCCTCCTTCACTATAACTTCCCACCATTCTGTACTGGTGAGGCAAAGGCACAGCGCGGCGTAGGTCGTCGTGAGATTGGTCACGGTCATCTTGCATGGCGCGGTCTTAAGGGTCAGATACCAGCAGACTTCCCTTACACCGTACGTCTCGTATCACAGATTCTTGAGTCTAACGGTTCATCATCAATGGCAACCGTTTGTGCTGGCACACTGGCACTGATGGACGCTGGCGTTCCAATGAAGAAGCCTGTATCAGGTATCGCAATGGGACTTATCAAGAACCCAGGCGAGGACAAGTACGCAGTACTCTCTGATATCCTTGGCGATGAGGATCACCTTGGCGACATGGACTTCAAGACAACAGGTACAAAGGACGGTCTCACAGCCACACAGATGGATATCAAGTGCGACGGTCTTTCATACGAGATTCTTGAGAAGGCTCTCATGCAGGCAAAGGCAGGTCGTGAGCACATCCTCGGATGCATCACCGATACTATCGCTGAACCACGCGCAGAGCTCAAGCCACACGTACCACGCATCGTACAGATAGAGATTCCTAAGGAGTTCATCGGTGCAGTGATAGGTCCTGGCGGTAAGATCATCCAGCAGATGCAGGAGGATACTGGCGCTACTATCACCATCGACGAAGAGGATGGCGTAGGCAAGGTACAGGTATCAGGTCCTAACAAGGAGTCTATCGACGCTGCTCTGTCAAAGATTAAGGGCATCGTTGCCGTACCAGAGATTGGTGAGATCTACGAGGGAACAGTACGTTCTATCATGCCTTACGGCTGCTTCGTAGAGATACTCCCAGGCAAGGACGGTCTTCTCCACATCTCAGAGATAGACTGGAAGCGCCTTGAGACCGTTGAAGAGGCAGGCATCAAGGAAGGCGACAAGCTTCAGGTTAAGCTCCTTGAGATTGATCCTAAGACAGGCAAGTACAAGCTTTCACGCCGTGTACTCCTTGAGAAGCCAGAAGGATACGTAGAGCGCGAGCGCCGTCCACGTCCAGAGCGTGGTGAGCGTCGTCCACGTCCAGAGCGCGGAGAGCGTCGTCCACGTCCTACAAGCTTCGGCGAACAGGAGGAGAAGTAAAACGCAACAAGTAATAAGTAATAATTGCTCCGCAAGGCTTACGAATAGGCTTTGCGGAGTTTTTTTGAAACGATTATGGCATCCATGAAATCCCTTGCCAAGGACACCGCGATATACGGCCTTAGCAGCATCGTAGGCAGGTTTCTGAACTATCTGCTCGTACCTCTTTACACCCACGTCATCCCTGCTTCCAGCGGCGGTTACGGCATCGTAACAAATCTCTACGCATACGTTGCGCTGCTGTTAGTCATCCTCACCTTTGGCATGGAGACAACCTTCTTCCGCTTTGCCAACAAAGAGGATGAGAACCCGCACTGTGTCTTCTCCACATCAATAGCGGTTATTGGTTCGCTGACAGCAATATTCCTGGCTGCCATAGTGCTGTTCATCAACCCTCTCAGTCAGGCACTGGGATACGTTGACCACAAGGAATACATACTGATGATGGCTTGCGTGGTAGCCCTTGACGCCATTCAGGCGATACCATTCTCATACCTGCGATACAAGAAGAACGCGATAAAGTTTGCAGCCTTGAAGATGCTCTTCATCCTGCTCAACATAGGTCTCAACATCATCTACTTCGTCTTCCTTGGTAAGACAGACGTGTTCTACGTCTTTGCCCTGAACCTCGTATGCACAGGACTCATCACCTTCTTCTTCATACCAGAATTTGCTCACGAGCACGTGGCAGCAAGAGTATATTGCAAGGAGAACAACGTGCCTTTCAAGATTGTTGACTTCAACCTTCTCTGCCGTATGTTCAAGTATTCATGGCCTATCCTCGTCTTGGGCATAGCAGGAATCCTGAACCAGACGATAGACAAGATGCTCTTTCCTATAATCTATGCCATGGATCACAGCCAGAAGGCGGCAGAGGTACAGTTAGGCATCTATGGCGGCAGCGTGAAGATAGCAATGATAATGGCCATGATAACACAGGCATTCCGTTATGCCTACGAGCCTATCGTCTTTGCCAAGTCCAAAGACAGCGACAAGAAGGAATACTATGCTCAGGCAATGAAGTATTTCCTTATCTTCACCCTCTTCGCTTACCTCTGCGTGATAGGTTACATGCCAATCCTCGAACAGATACTGGGTGCAGACTATCATGAGGGCATGAAGGTAGTGCCTATCGTCATGGCAGCAGAGATAATGATGGGCATATATTTCAACCTTTCCTTCTGGTACAAACTCATCGATAAGACTGTCTGGGGCGCATGGTTCTCCGCAGCAGGCTGTGCGGCACTCATTGCCGTCAACGTCATCTTCATACCTCAATACAGTTACATGGCATGCGCATGGGGCGGCGTTGCTGGCTACGGAACGGCGATGGTGCTTTCTTATATCGTTGGCCAGAAGAAATATCCTATCAACTACAACGTGCGACATCTGCTGATGTACGTATGTGTCACCATCGTGTTGTACTACACTATGGACATACTTGCAGACGTGCTCCCAGTATGGGCACAGCTGTTGTGCAACACCGTTATCATCGCAGCATACCTTGCACTGGTAATAACACAGGACATGCCACTGTCAAGCTTACCTATTATCGGAAAGAAATTCAAGAAATAAAATGACAAGAAGACTCATAACACTTTTCGTTTCACTCACCTTTGCACTCTTTTCACATGCTGACGAGGGTATGTGGACGCTCTACAACCTTCCTGATGCCGTCTATAAGCAGATGCAGGCAGAGGGCTTTACGTTGCCTAAGTCTGCGCTTTACGACGATTCTCTGGCGCTGAAGAACTGCGTTGTGAACTTCTCCGGCTACTGCACCGGCGAGGTAGTATCGCCTTTGGGTTTGGTGATGACCAACCACCACTGTGGCTTTGAGTCCATACGCTCCCACTCCACCGTAGAGCACGACTATATGCTCAATGGTTTCTGCGCCGATTCACTCGGTGCCGAACTGCCCAACGAGGATATGTTCGTGGCATTCATGCGCTCACAAAGGGACATCACGTCAATGCTCGATTCGCTCGGCATACGCACTATGAACACGTTTGACCAGGAGGCACTGATAGACTCCATCAATCAGGTTCTCACAAGCGAAGCACAGAAGCAGGACTCCACCCTCTACGTAGAGATAGATGCGTTCTACGAGGGCAACGCCTACTATGCCACCACATACCAACGCTATCAGGACATCCGTCTTGTCTTTGCGCCAACGAAGTCGCTTGGTAAGTTCGGCGGCGAGACCGACAACTGGATGTGGCCACGCCAGACATGCGACTTCTCCGTCTTCCGTATCTATGTTGATCCCGTTACTGGCGGTCCGGCGCCATACAGCAAGGACAATGTTCCTATGCGCCCTAAGACATGGCTGCACATCAGTACCGAAGGCTATTCCGACGGCGACTTCGCCATGGTGCTGGGCTATCCTGGTTCTACGGAGCGCTATCTCAGCAGCTTCGGCATAGAGGAGATGCGCAACTGCGTCAACGACCCTATGCAACAGGTCCGCAGCGTGAAGCAGAAGGTGATGAAGCGTCACATGGATGCCAGCGAGGCGGTGCGCATAAAGTATGACTCCAAGTATGCGCAGAGCTCTAACTACTGGAAGAATGCCATCGGAATGAACAAATGTATCGATTCCATCGGCATCGTTTCCATGAAGCGCGAGTACGAAGAGCGCATCAAAGCGCAGCAGCCAAGCTGCAGCGAAGGCGACAACGCCGACAGCGTATCTTGCCTTTCTGCTCTTGACCTTGACAAGCTGCAGGGCTATTATGCCCGTCGTGCGGAGGCGATGCGTACCTTCACGCTCTTCGCTGAGACGTTCACGCGCCGCAGCAACAACGAACTCGCTACGCGTGCCACCAAGTACTACAACGGCATGCCGGTACAGGGTTCCGAGAAGAATTCCCGCAAGCAGTATGTATCATTCGTTGAGAACAACGACACATGGGACCGCGACCTTGACATAGAGGCAATGGCAGCACTCCTTGACAACTACCGTGCTCAGGCGCCAAGCACGTACATCCCTGAGTTTTACAAGACGATAGACAAAGACTTCAACGGAGACAGCAAGGCATACGTGACACACGTCTGGGACAACACCATTCTCATGCGCAGCAATACGAAGATACCTGTGCGCACCTCTCGCCGCATGCAGAAGGACCCAGGCATAAAGATGAGTATGGACCTTGTAGAGACACTGGCAGACATACGACTGGTGCTGGACGAACTCGGCGACAGCATCAAAGAACAGGAACGCCTGCTGTGCGCAGCAAAGGTGCGTATGGAGCAGGACATGCCACACTACAGCGATGCTAACTTCACCATGCGAATGACATACGGACAGGTGGGAGGATACTCCATCGGCGATTTCAATTCGGGATATTACACCGACGCGGCGTCTCTTGTGGAAAAGATGAAAAAGGGCGATTCCATCGAGGATTATCGTGTGGAGCCATACGTGCAGCAGTACTTCTGCAACGACAGTACGGCAACAGCAGACCGCGAGGCACTCAGCAATCTGAAACTGTGCTTCCTTACCAATAACGACATCACAGGCGGTAACTCCGGTTCGCCAGTCATTGACGGCAAGGGTCAGCTCATAGGACTTGCCTTTGACGGTAACTGGGACAGTCTCTCGGCGGATATATACTTCGACAAGGTGCTCGCACGATGCATCAACGTAGATATACGCTATATACTGTATGTGATGCAACAAAATGAAAAAGCAAAAAGACTATTAGAAGAAATTAAATGAAGACATTTGAAGAATTAGGTATATGTCCTGAGATACTTCAGGCAATAGAAGAATTAGGCTTCGAGCACCCAATGCCGATACAAGAGGCAGTGGCGCCGGTTCTAATTGAAAATGGAAAATTGAAAATTGAAAATTATGATTACGGACAGTCCGAACATAATTCTCAGGCCAATAATGATGAACAAGATTCTCAGGCCAATAATGATGAACAAGATTTTCAATTTTCAACTTTCAATTTTCAATTTAAAAGAAAGGACCTCATTGCTCTGGCACAGACGGGTACTGGTAAGACGGCGGCGTTTGGTTTGCCGTTGCTTATGATGATAGAGCCTCACAAGCCAAAGAAGGCTGACCGCGAAGCATCACGCCGTGGTCCACAGGCTATAGTGCTTTCGCCAACGCGTGAGCTGTGTTTGCAGATCACCGACGACCTGCGCGACTTCTCAAAATACATGAAGGGCATAAACATCGTGGCGGTATATGGCGGCACGAGCATCAGCGACCAGATAAAACAGCTGCGTCATGGTGCGGAGATTGTTGTGGCAACGCCAGGACGTCTCATAGACCTCATGGAGCGCGGCAAGGTGGATCTCAGCGGAGTGAGACACGTAGTGCTGGACGAGGCGGACGAGATGCTGAACATGGGATTCTCTGAAAGCATCAACACCATCTTTGAGTGCGTGCCTGATGACAGGCAGACGCTGCTCTTCTCGGCTACGATGAGCAAGGAGGTGGAGCGCATTGCGAAGAACTATCTGCATGAATACGAGGAGATAGTGGTGGGCTCGCGCAACGAAGGCGCCGAGAACGTGAACCATATCTATTACATGGTGAACGCGAAGGATAAGTATCTCGCCCTGAAGCGCATCGTGGATTACTTCCCTCGCATCTACGGCATCGTCTTCTGTCGCACGAAGATAGAGACACAGGAGATAGCCGACAAGCTTATCAAGGACGGTTACAACGCAGAGGCGCTCCATGGTGACCTGTCGCAGCAGCAGCGTGACATCACGATGCAGAAGTTCCGTCAGCATCTGACGCAGCTCCTCGTGGCTACCGACGTGGCAGCACGCGGACTGGACGTGAATGATCTGACGCACGTCATCAACTACTCCATGCCTGACGACACGGAGTCATACACTCACCGCTCTGGTCGTACGGGCCGTGCTGGAAAGAAGGGCACATCCATCGCTATCATACACAGTCGTGAGCATCACAAGATACGCGACGTGGAGAAGATTATCGGCAAGGAGTTCGTGGCGGGTAAGCTACCGACACCGCAGGAGATATGTACCAAACAGCTCTTCCGCGCCATCGACGAGATAGAGAAGACGGATGTCATAGACGAACAGATAGAGCCGTTCATGACGGAGATAAAGCGTCATTTTGAGTTCATCGACAAGGAGGAGATTCTCAAGAAGGTGGTGAGCCGAGAGTTCGGTCACTTCCTGAAATACTACGCCGACGCGCCTGAGATAGAAGAGGTGACACTGAAGGCAAAGGGTAAGCGCGGCGAGCGCAATGACGACCGCACGGACTGGAAGTCGAAGAAGCCTCGCGGCGGTACGCAGAAGGGTTACAAGAAGCTTTACATCAACCTCGGCAAGAATGACGGCTTCTATCCTGGCGAGGTGATGCAGTTCATCAACCGTAACATGCGCGGCGTGCGTCAGGACGTGGGTCACATAGACCTCATGCCGGCGTTCTGTCTCATAGAAGTGCCTGAGCGTGATGCACGCAATGTGTGCCAGGCGCTCTCCAAGGCGTTCTACCACAACAAGAAGGTGGTATGTAAGGTTGACGGCGGCAATGGCGGCGGCGGCAACTATGGCAATGGCGGCGGACAGAAGGAGTACAGCCCTTACCGCAACAACGACGCACAAAAGGAAAAAGGAAAAAGGAAAAAGGAAAAAGGCGAGGGTGGCTCTAAATGGAAGCGCGCCGTCATGAACATGATTGACCAGGAAGAAGGCTGGGCAAGACGTAAGCCAAGGAAGAAGTAAAAAATAGCGTTAATACACAAAACGACTCCACTTGTAGATTACGCTTACGCTTAACGTGAATTATCGTAAATGTAACGCAAATTAACGTAAATTTTTCATTTTACAGATTATAATTTTCGAAAATTCAACGTTAAATTTACGGCAATTTACGTCTTAAAAAATACATCTGGAGTCAATATGTATATTGTAATAAGTGAAGATGCATACGACCTATTTCGGACCTATATCGTGGTACAGACTTCTAATTGAAAATGAAAAATTGAAAATGGAAAATTCTCAATTTTCAACTTTCAATTTTCAATTAAACTCGGATGAGTTCTACGTGAAGCAGACCACACGCAACCACTGCTGCATAGCCACTGCCAATGGCGTGCAGAAGCTCACCGTGCCCGTCACCCTGCCAACAAAGGGCATTGAGACGGGAGCGAGCAAGAAACTCGGCTGTCCTATTCGAGACGTACGCATCAGCGACCACGGCAACTGGCGCCATCAGCACTGGGAGGCATTGAAGTCCGCCTACGGCATGTCACCATTCTTTGAGTACTACGCCGACGACATAGCACCATTCTTCGAGAAGCGCTGGGATTTCCTCTACGACTACAACATGGAAATCACCACCAAGGTCCTGGAATTATTGGGGCCTTTCCCAACAGCAATTTTAAGAACCTCAAATACTGCCGCGTCCAACTCCCTCCCTAGCGAAGCGTTCAGGGAGGGTCGGGGTGGGTCTCTGGCTGGGTCTCTTCCTTACTACCAAACCTTCCAGCTCCGTCACGGTTTCATTCCCGACCTATCCATTTTAGACCTTTTATTCAACATGGGTCCAGAATCCATTCTGATACTAAAAGGCGCAAAAAACTGACACAATGTTAGAATTTCGCTCATTCTGCTAACGCAAAATCTTAACGACTGTTAATTATACCCCCCTTTCGCAATCGTGCAACGATTACCCAGTAATCGCATCACGATTACAACGTAAAAGTGGCACGATTACTCGGTAATCGTGCCACTTTCATTTTGTCACTTTGTTGTGTAGGTAAACTATTGTACCGCAATATCTTTATCTATACGTTCCTCCTGCTTTAATTTTAGGTAACATATAATAGTCAATAAAGCTGCAATACCAGTCATTGCCCAAAGAAAATAAATAAACTCCATAGTTAACCCTTTCTTTTGCTTAGTTTAAACAATAAATACCAAAAAACAATCATAACAATGATAAATAACGAAGCAGACCATATCATTGTTGCTTTGTCAAAAGCCAAATCCATGATACCTGCAAGTATAACACCAGCAAACACCAGTTTTATTAAATCAAGCACAAGATCTGCTATCTTTCCGATGGCTTCCTTGTTGATTCTTTTATCATCTTCTCTTTGTTTTCTTGTTTTCATGCCTGCAAAGTTACAAACAATCTTTGTAACCACCAAACAAAATTCTTCAATTCTCTAATTTTTGACTACAAAGAGACCTTGAGGGCTTTTGGCTGTGGGCGCATGGTGTTGCTTGCGGCGTCCCACCATTCGAGCTGTGAGCCCTTCAGCTGTAGCGATACTGTCTGTGCCTCGCCAGCCTTGAGCGATACGCGCTGGAAGGCTCTCAGCGCCTTCTTAGGGCCTTTCACGTCCTTAGGGTTAGAGAGATAAACCATCACTACCTCTTCGCCATCACGCGAACCCGTGTTCTTCACCTCTACGGTGACGTTCATCACGTCCTCGCCGCCGACCTTCTTCACCTTCGCAGACTTCAACTTCTTCTCGAAGGTAGTGTAAGAGAGGCCATAGCCGAATGGGAACAGCGGTTCACCAGTGAAGTAACGATATGTACGACCGCTGCTCTTGCCGTCGGCAGAAGCGCCCGTCATGGTGTAGTCCAGGAAGTCAGGCAACTGATTAACATTCTTGTAGAACGTGATAGGCAGTTTGCCGGAAGGGTTGTAGTCACCGAAGAGCACATCAGCCACTGCATCACCGCCTCGCTCGCCAGGATACCACGCCTGCAGGATAGCATCGCATGTCTCAACCTCAGGCACCATAGCAATGGCAGAGCCAGAGCAGTTGATGAACACCACCTTCTTGCCCGCATCGTGAATAGCCTTGATAAGGTCACGCTGTGCGTCAGGCAGTTCGATATCGGTACGGTCGCCGCCCTTGAAGCCCTTGGCATCAACCTTCATCTCCTCGCCTTCAAGACGTGGTGAGATACCACCGACGAAGATTACCGTCTCAGCGTCCTTCAGTTGTGCGAGGAGAGACTCCTGCGTCAGCATCGTCTGGTGGGTGATGTCAAACTGGAAGTGCGCCATGCCCGTGAGCTGCTGATAATCTACCTGTATGTCATACACCTCACCAGCCTTCACCTTCAGTTCGCTGCTGCGCTTCTGCACGCCATGGGCAGGGTTGTAGCGGTTGTGAAGCGTGTCACCATTGACAATAAGTCGCATACCGTCGTCAGCCTCTACGCTGATCTTCACCTTAGCGTCAGCGGTAGGTTTGAAGACACCCTTGTAACGAGCAGAGAAATTCTCCAGTTCCACGCCAGGAGCGAAGACGGTAGCACCGCCGTTGTTCTGGTAGATAGCCTCCTTGAAGTGCTTTGTAGCCACAGGTTCGCCCTCCATCGTGTTGTTGTTCCAGTACTCTGCTGTCATGCCCTGCACGCCATCGGCAGAGAACACCTCTGGGAAATGGCTCACAGGCACGCTGTTATTCACATGACCAGCACCGGGTACATAAGTCACCGCCATGCCACGCTCAGCAGCCTTCTTGCGAATGCCATCAAGGATGGTAACGGTCTTTGTAGGATAACCGCTGTAGTTACCCCACTGCATGACAGAGTCGTTGGCATTAGGACCAATAACAGCAATCTTTCCCTTCAC
>JAGHTW010000037.1 GCA_018065145.1 Candidatus Prevotella equi | reverse complement strand
TTCACAGCGTTGGGCTGAGCGTGCAGGCATCTCTGAGGAAGAGCGCGTAGCTAAGTATCCTTCAATGGAAGAGGCTATGCCAGAGCTCTATGCAGAACTCGATGCCCTCCAGGATAAGCTCGAGCACCACTATCACGATATGCAGGATATGGAGTTCACCGTACAGGTAGGCAAGCTCTGGTTCCTCCAGACACGTAACGGTAAGCGTACAGGTACCGCTATGGTTAAGATCGCTATGGATCTTCTCCACGAGGGTATGATTGATGAGAAGACAGCTATCATGCGTTGTGAGCCACAGAAGCTCGACGAACTTCTCCACCCTGTATTCGACAAGGAAGCTCTCAAGAAGGCAAAGGTAATGACACAGGGTCTCCCTGCTTCACCAGGTGCTGCTTGTGGTCAGATTGTATTCCACGCAGACGACGCTCAGGAGTGGCATGCAAACGGCCATAAGGTTATCATGGTTCGTATCGAAACTTCTCCAGAAGACCTCGCTGGTATGTCTGCTGCTGAGGGTATCCTTACAGCTCGTGGTGGCATGACCTCTCACGCTGCCGTTGTTGCTCGTGGTATGGGTAAGTGCTGCGTATCTGGTGCTGGTGCTATCAACGTTGACTACAAGGCTAAGACAGTAGAAATCGAGGGTAAGACATATAAGGAGGGTGACTACATATCTCTTAACGGTACTACAGGTCAGGTTTATGACGGCGAGATTGCTACAAAGGCTGCAGAGCTCTCTGGTGATTTCAAGGAACTCATGGACCTCTGCGACAAATATACTAAGATGGAGGTACGTACAAATGCCGACACTCCAGCTGACGCTAAGCTCGCTCGCGACTTCGGTGCTAAGGGTATCGGTCTTACTCGTACAGAGCACATGTTCTTCGAGGGTGAGAAGATCAAGGCTATGCGTGAGATGATCCTCGCAGAGAACGCAGCTGACCGTGAGCTCGCTCTTGCTAAGCTCCTCCCATACCAGAAGGCTGACTTCTACGGAATCCTCAAGGCTATTGACGGTCTCCAGGTTAACATCCGTCTCCTTGACCCACCACTCAACGAGTTCGTTCCTAACAAGGAGAACCCTGCAGGTCAGAAGGAAATGGCAGAGCAGATGGGTGTTGACATTGAGGTAATCAAGAAGCGCGCAGAGGCACTCGACGAGGCAAACCCAATGCTTGGACACCGTGGTTGCCGTCTTGGCGTTACATACCCAGAAATTACTGCTATGCAGACACGTGCTATCCTCTCTGCAGCTTGTGAACTCAAGAAGGAAGGTTACGACCCACACCCAGAAATCATGGTTCCACTCGTTGGTATCCTCTACGAGCTCAAGCAGCAGAAGGAAATCATCAAGAAGGTGGCAGCAGAGGTATTCGCTGAGTATGGTGTTGAAATCCCATTCGAGGTTGGTACAATGATTGAGATTCCACGTGCTTGTCTCACAGCAGACCGCATCGCTACTGAGGCAGAGTACTTCTCTTTCGGTACAAATGACCTTACTCAGATGACATTCGGTTACTCACGTGACGACGTTGCTTCATTCGTTCCAGAGTATCTTGAGAAGAAGATCCTCAAGGCTGATCCATTCGCAGTACTCGACCAGAATGGTGTAGGTCAGCTCATCAAGATGGCTTGTGAGAAGGGTAATGCAGTACGTCCAGGTATCCGCACAGGTATCTGTGGTGAGCATGGTGGTGAACCAAGTTCTGTCAAGTTCTGTGCTAAGCTCGGCATGAAGTACGCATCTTGTTCTCCATTCCGTGTGCCAATCGCACGTCTCGCAGCCGCGCAGGCTGCTGTAGAAGAATAAACGAAAAGTGCTGAAAATTAGTGACATACGAGGCAAGTATCTGGCAAACAGGTACTTGCCTCGGTTCTTTTTAGTACATTCTGCACATCCCTCAAGCAGTCCATGACGCACATGCCTTACATATGTCTTACACTAAAATGGCTCGCGTCTTACACTAAAAAAATGGTGCTGCCAAAGTGAGAACATAATTCAAATTTAATAGTCACTAATTTTTATCAGTATGGTAAACATTAAAGCAACTGTCAGAATCAAGACAAAAAGCGGAATCTACCCTGTTTACATCCGCTTTACAAAGAAAAAGCAAACGTCCTATATTAAGACAGCCTGGGTTGTCAATGAGAAAGGTCTAAGCTCTAACAAAGAAATAACTGATCCTTACGTTATCCAACAAACTTCTTCTTTGATTGAAACCTATTGCCGACAGCTCAATCTTGTTGATTCTACAAATTGGTCAACAAGTGAGGTTGTTAGGTATCTCTCGGAGTTCAATAATGACATTTCCTTTTCCGATTATGCAAGAAAGCATATAGACAAGTTGATTGGTAGAGGACAGGAACGTACCTCTCGAAACTACAAATGGGCAATACAGCACATGGAGAGATTCGCAGAGACAGATAACATCATGTTCTCTCGTCTCACATCCGCTTTCCTTAACCGATGGATAGAATCCCTTGCAGAGACTAATCGTTGCAAAGAGCAATATCCAGTTTGTATGAGAGAGGTGTATAAGGCTGCCATGAAGGAGTTTAATGATGAAGAACTTGGCATTACAAAGCTCAAGAACCCTTGGACAAATGTAAAAATTCCAAGAAGTGATATTCCTGAGAAACGTGCCATTCCAGCAAGCAAACTTCGTGCATTCTTCAATGTCGTACCAGACAGAAGCAGATTCACAAACCCTCTTATGGAGGTTGGTCAAGATGTTGCTTTGATTTCTTTCGGTATGTGTGGACTCAATGCCGTTGATATATTCAACGCGAAGAAGGATCAGTACCTCAATGGAATCTTCCATTATGAGCGTCAAAAGACAAAAAAGACTCGTTCCGATAATGGCTATTTTGAGGTTCGTGTGCCAGAGTTCATCAAACCTACCTTTGAAAAGTACCTTTCCACGGATCCAAAATCTCCATGGTTGTTCAACTTCCATGAGCGTTTGTCCACTTCCGACTCTTTCTGTGCAAATGTGAACATTGGAATTAAGCAGATTTGGGAGAAAGTCGAGGAAGGCTATAGAGCATCATTGTATTCATTCCGTCATAGTTGGGCTACAATTGCGCAGAATGAATGTGGTGCTACCTTGAATGAAGTGGACTTTGGTCTCAACCACTCCATTAACAAAATGGCTAAGGTCTATGTGAAGGTTGATTTCACTCCTGCGTGGATTCTCAATGAGAAGGTCATTGATTTCATTTTCTTTACTGATAAAGAATCTAAGCATGTTGAGAAGGAAGATAACACCTTCGAGAAGATTTCAAAATACAATAATGTACGTGCGGAGGCTTACGTGATGGGCAAAAAGGTTTGTGCTCTTGAAGATACAGGTTTCTCTAATGTTGATCAGGTTATGGACAAATTGGTTACCCTACTCCCTAAGAAAATTAAGAATGCTCGTGTTCAATTTAAGATTACGAATGTGGACAAGAATCTTACCCAAATGTATCAGAGATTGATTTCGTAAATTATTCAATCTCTCTAACGAAAAACTCAGATATGGCATTGTACCGTATCTGAGTTTTTTCGATTCTAAAGTAACCGCTACAGAATATAATTCTGTTTTACGCTTGCAAGTTGCTGCAGGTCTGTAAGCTTATAACGCTTCTTGCCTGGTGAGATTCTACACGGCATAAGCTTACCGTTTTTAATCCATCGTTCTACATCAGCCCTGCCAAACATCCTGAATGCTTGTGCTTGGCTGACTTCAAGTTGACCTTTCTCTATCTGATGAACTCTTAATGCAATCTTTGTTGCAAGATCATCTACGAACTGTAAATACGAGACGGTCGTATCGGAAAAATGCATTTCTTTATTATCATCCATAATGGTATGTCTTATGATTTTGTTACACGAAATGGAGGGGTTGCCTCCGTACTTGAATCGGTTCATGTGCAAAGGTAGCCCCTCTAAATCATAAGCGTGACACTATCAACTATATAGGATTGTATATATAGCAGTTATATAGGCATCCTTCTTTCAGTTGATAGGATTAGTTGCATTTATAGACTTTCTTTCAGTTTCTTGACGAAAGAGTCGCATGTGTCATAAAAGCCATGCTCAGCGTCTGGCTTGTCAGAATTGGGTTTCTTACCAAGGCTTGCATTTCTCGCCTGTGCCAATCCGCAACGAAGCTGTGAAGCACGGAGAGGCTGATTGTTTGAAGACGATGATACAAGCTTGTTTTCCTCGATGATCATCTGCCATGCATGAGGAATAAGACCTTTGTCGCGAAGTTTCCCGAAGAAGAGAGCAACATTTCGGTTGACTGTAGCCTGAAGAGGATGAGACAACTTACATTCAAAGAGGTTCTTGATGTCTTCCTCGGATGCTTCTGGTTGGAATAGCGTTGCAGATTTCGCAAATTCTCTGATAAGACTTATTTGCTCATCATTGAAATGAGCCAGGAACACAGGTTCTGGCTCTACGATTTTCATGCCTTTGTTGAACAGATTGTTCATCAGAACAAAGTCCTCCTCTGTGAATGAGGTCTTTGTGAAGAATGCTTCCACAAGATCTGTGCGATCTTCGAGAAGTTCCTTCAGTGCAAAGACACGCATGACGTGAAGTCTGATTGCTTCCTCGTTCATGTACGCGCATGGAAGGTGATAGGAAAAGAAATCATTCACATAACGAGAATAAGCCTTCTCGCCGTTCTTGATTTCAGACTTGTACTGCTCATAGGCAGCACGATACAGTTGCCAAAGCTCGTTCTTAGGCAACTCTTTCTCTGTTTTCTTTGTACAGCTTAGACAGCATGGGCACAAAAAGAGAGAGCACGGGGTTGTTCTTTAACCGTTTCATTTTCTTTTTGTGAATTAAACGTTAATGAAATTATTGTGAATTATACTACATACGTTAT
>JAGHTW010000005.1 GCA_018065145.1 Candidatus Prevotella equi | reverse complement strand
TCGGTTCTGCGTCAATTTAGTGGCAACCTTTTTGTTCAAAAACGCTATTTATATTATTGAATATTAACGAAATAAATAGCTAAATAAAGTTGCAGGAGTGAGATATTTTTTGTATCTTTGTGTGTGAAAGTCCAATACTCCAAACACCACACTCCTGCGCACCGCAAAGGTACGTCAAACGGTCGGAATCTGCAAGTTTTCCGAAAGATAAATCATGAAATCTGTGATAAATTCAGCCAAAACGGCCTCTCTCTGGACGATTTTGAGCATCAAGGCGCTGAAATGACATTCTATGCCCACACGCTGGGCAGATCGGCAATCTGTCCCTGCTGCGGCAGGAAGAGCAGCAGCGTGAAGGCTCGCCGTCTGCGCAAGCTCCAGGATGTCGAGTTCCTCGGCTCGCACACGACGCTCATCCTTGAGACCCGGCTGTTCCGCTGCAAGAACAAGAATTGCAGGAAGGGAAGCTTCGCCGAGCCGCTGAAGGTGGCCAAGCCTTATGCGCGCATGACCAGCGATGCCTGCAGGTGCGTTGAGTATGCCTCCCTTAACCAGTCCTCCCGCCTTGCCTCCAGCACCCTGGCAATGCAGAACATCAGGGTTAGCAACTCCACCTGCATCCGCAAGGCAGGCAGGCTGGGCGAGAAGAATCCGGATGTCCGCAGCAGTGGCTACATAGCGGTGGATGACTGGGCTTTCCGCAAGGGCCGCACCTACATGTGCTCCATTGTGGATCACTACACCAGAGAGGTGCTTGCCGTATTTGACGGCAGGTATCCAGGAGATCTTGTCCTGTGGCTGCGCTCGCACCCCGAGGTCAAGCTCGTGACACGTGACGGAAGCCGGGAGTATGCCTCGCTTATAAGGGAAGGCCGCCCCGAGGCGATACAGGCCACCGACAGGTTCCATCTCACAAAGAACCTCAAGGAGGCAATGGTCGATGCAATACGCAGAATGCTGGGGCACAGGAAGGAGAAGCAAAAATATCCCTATCCCAAGGAAGAGGAGGCTCTGGCCATGCTCAAGGAGGACATTGCGGATATGGGAGACGCCAGGCATCGTTGCAAGGTGCTGAGATACCTCCAGATACGGAGGATGCAGGAAGAGGGCAAGTCTTTGTCGGAGATAGCAAAGGCCTTGGGGATGAAGCCGCAGAGGGTGTATGAGCTGGGAAGGCTGCACATATCAAAGGTGCTCTCCGCAGATCAGAGGAAAGCCATGCGATGCTCCAGGGAGATTGCGGCGACAGTCGCTGGCGGCACGATAAACATAAAGGCAGTAGTCAACAAGATGAAAGGGAAGCTGGAGTCGAGGCTTGTCCATCGGTGCATGAGGAGGATAACGTCCAAATACTCTGAGCTTCGGAGGCAGGTGCGCGAGAACAACAAGAGGCTTGAAGCGACCGGGAAGTGCACAAGGCTCAGGAAGGACGTGATATGGCACTACATCAGGACAGGACGGACCACAAGCGAGAAACTGCTGAGGCTGAAGACGACACATCCGCAGGTGGACAGGGTCATCAGCGCATGCCGAAGATTCAGAAGCATGATTGCCGCAGAAGACGGCTCCCCTGGAGTGGATGAATGGATACAGGAGGCTAAGCTGTGCCAGTGTGCAGAACTGCACCGGTTTGCCGAGTACATAGAATCCGACAAAGAAGCTGTAAGGCAAGCCTATGAGACTAACTACAGCAATGGAATGATGGAAGGTACGGTCAATAAGATAAAGAAAATAAAGAGAAGCATGTTCAACAGGGCGGGAATTAAACTGCTTAGGGCGAAAATCATCTATGCGGACTACGGAGAAAGGATACTAACTTGCCACTAAATTGACGCAGAACCCAAATTTATAATATTATATACAAATACAAACGCCTCCGGTGGACAAATCTTGTCCGCTGGAGGCGTTTGTATTGTAACAATTATTTGTCTTATCTTTCGATAGTCTGTGCACGGTCAGGACCAACGCTCACGATTGTGATAGGAGTCTCGAGCTCCTTCTCAAGGAATGCGATATAGTCGCTGAATGCCTGTGGGAACTCAGCCTCGCTTGTGATCTTTGTGAGGTCGCAGTTCCAACCAGGAATCTCCTCATATACAGGCTCGATGAGACCATCGCTGATGTCGTATGGGAAGTCGCGAGTGATAGAGCCATCCTTGAGCTTGTAAGCAGTACAAGCCTTGATTGTCTCGAAGTCATCGAGCACGTCGCTCTTCATCATGATGAGCTTAGTCACGCCGCTTACCATGATAGCATAGCGGAGAGCTACGAGGTCAATCCAACCGCAACGACGCTCACGACCTGTCACAGCACCGTACTCGTGACCGATAGCACGAATCTTAGCACCTGTCTCGTCGAAGAGCTCTGTTGGGAATGGGCCAGCACCTACGCGTGTGCAGTATGCCTTGATGATACCGAATACGTCTCCAATCTTGTTAGGACCGATTCCGAGACCGATACAAGCACCAGCGCAGATTGTGTTTGAAGAAGTTACGAATGGGTATGAACCAAAGTCAATGTCGAGCATAGTGCCTTGAGCACCCTCGCAGAGAACTGACTTGCCGCTCTTGAGTATGTTGTTCACCTCATGCTCTGAGTCAACGAGAGGGAACTGACGAAGATATTCAATACCTTCCATCCAATGCTTCTCAACCTCAGTGATATCATAATCAGTATAATGGAGGTCTTTGAGCATTTGCTCGTGGCGAGCCTTGTGAGCTGCATATTTCTCTTCGAAATTGTCAAGGATATCGCCCACGCGAAGACCGTTGCGGCTTGTCTTGTCGCTGTAAGTAGGGCCAATGCCCTTGCCTGTTGTGCCAACCTTATTCTTGCCCTTGGCAGCCTCCTGAGCTGCGTCGAGAAGACGGTGTGTAGGCATGATGATGTGAGCCTTCTTGGAAATGTGGAGACGGCTCTTAAGTTCGTGACCGCTCTTTTCAAGATCCTTAGCTTCGTCCATGAAAAGGTCTGGAGCAAGAACAACTCCATTACCGATAATGTTAACCTTGTCACCCTGGAAGATACCCGATGGAATGGAGCGAAGCACATACTTCTGTCCCTCAAATTCGAGTGTGTGTCCAGCGTTAGGACCTCCTTGGAAACGAGCAATAACGTCATAGCGAGGTGTGAGCACGTCAACAACCTTGCCCTTGCCTTCATCTCCCCACTGGAGACCCAAAAGAACATCTACTTTCATATTATATAATTTTAAAATTTTTGAATTCTATTTGAACCATTTAGCGGCTTTTTCCAGTTCTTCGCTTATCTTTGCAAAACGAGCCTCTTCTCTTGTCATCTCCACGTTCAGAGTATGCTGCTTTTCCTGTTTTTTCTTGAGACGGGCAATCTTTGCCAAACAAACATTGCACACGCCATAGATGTAAGTGCTGCAACGCAATTTCTTGAACTTCGGAGTTCTTGCATCCATGACAAGTTTATTGATCGAGTCATTTTTCAAGTCCCAAATCTTGCCACATCCCGTGCAGATGTAATGGTTGTGTGATGCAACGCCATGTGCTTTCTCGTATAGAGTGGCACCGCTTGCCATGTGATGGCTATACACAAGTCCGCATTCTGCCAAGAGAGCCAGCGTGCTGTACATTGTGCCTCTGCTGACATGAAAATCTTCAGGCATGCGTTCTATGAGTTGGTCAGCACTATAGTGTCCTTCTATGTTCATCACGACATCCAGAATGGCGAACCTTTCAGGAGTCTTTCTCATCTGCTGCTCTGTCATGTAGCGCGTGAGAATGTCGCGAGGAGATTCCGATGCCTTTTTACCTTTTCTCTCTGTTGTCATAGCGTGAGTCACAATAACGGTACAAATTTAGTGCTTTTCGTTTGCACCTACAAATAATCTGCGATTTTTTTGACCTTCTCAGTGTTATCTTCACTCAATGAGGCGTATATCTGCAACGCTTTGATAGCATATTTGTTGTCAAGCGATGCACTTGCCTGATCCAGAAACTCTTCCTGCGAACTCTCGTTCATCTCATATTGACGGAGCAGATGACACATAGTGAGGAAACCGCAATTTTGCAGCATACGGCTCTCGCTTGCCATCCATTCGAAAGCCTTGACGCCAGCGTATGGGAGTCTTTTCACGAGGTGGAGACAGAACATCATCGCAATCTCTTCTGTTCTGATGCTTTCTGCCCAGATGTCGCAAATTTCTTCGATGAAATCGTCTGTTGGCATAAGCAAGCAAGCAAGGATCTTGCACTCTCTTACATGCTCATTCCAAAGCGTTTGCGCCAGTTCTCTGCTTGGCTCAAATTCCTTGGCAATATCCATTATTCTGGGCAGTTCAATTCCCCAGTTTATCCTGTAGTCCTCGGATTGCCTCTGGTGAGCAGAAGCCACACCATTCATATTAGCACGCAGCTCTTTTTTTATGTCTGATAGAACGCAAAGACCTTCCCCCTGCCCCTTCCTTTCAGGACGGGGAGCAGATACTTCGCTAATGGTTTGCATGTTTATTTTTTTTTCTATACTCATAGTCGATCAAAGTGTCGATTGTAACTACTCCCCGTCCTGAAAGGAAGGGGTGAGGGGGAGGGTCTTAGAGGTCTGAGTATTCTTTGCTGTATCTGAGCATCTGCTCTGCATACCCCTCTCCATAGCTGATTTTCACGTCAATAATATTGTTCATGTTGTCCTTTATAGCCTCATACACAGGGTTGATGAATCCCTTGTAAGGTGCGATGTTTAGCTTTTCGTAACGAGCGAGGATTTCCTTGTGGAGCTCAATGTCAATCTTCACGCCATAGTTCTCGACAAGGTTCTTAGCTGCCTCAAAGTCACCAGTTGACTTAATTCGCTGAACCTCTGCTAAAAGTTCACCAACAAGCTCACGAAGTCTCTGATAATCATTGATCTTTACGTATGTCTTGCCGTCTCTCTTCACAAACTCCATTACGTCCTCTTTCTTTCCCTGTTCCAAGCACCAGCGAGCGATGAGAGCGCGGTTTCTCATGTGCGATTCTTCTATCTGATCGCCCAACTTGATTCGTACAAGCTGAGTGAGCAAACCATTCTGCATCTGCCCGATATAGCTTGCCTTGTACGCCTCCATGTCAGGAAGAAGTCCGAGTTCAACGAGCTTTGGATCAGCAAGATAATACAGAGCGAAGAGGTCTGCGCGAGCCTCCTCTATTGTGCTGCCGTAGTTCTTCAATGCATCTCCACTCACACCTTCAAGCAATCTGCCACTTCCGTGACCAAGACATTCGTGAAGATCCGTGTGAAGATCGTCGGTGTAATCGCCATATTTCTCCACAATATCTATCTCTTCCTTGCCGAAAGCAAACTCCTTCAGCATGCCGTTGCCCTTGGCAGCCTTGTTGTATGCATCAGTCAAATTGCCGATAGTCACAGACTTGCTTCCATGCTCAGCACGAATCCATTCGTTGTTAGGAAGATTTATGCCAATGGCAGAAGCAGGGTAGAGGTCTCCAGAAAGGATAGCAGCCTTGATAACCTTAGCCGTAACACCCTTCACTTCCTTCTTCTTAAATTCAGGATTCACAGGACTATGATCCTCAAACCATTGTGCGTTGTTGCTCAATGTCTCCGTACGCTTAGTTGCCTCTATGTCCTTGAAATTCACGATGCTCTCCCATGAACATTTTATGCCGAGCGGATCACCGTAGCACTCAATGAAGCCATTGACGAAATCCACCAAAGGCTCTGTGTTCTCCACCCAAGCGATTGAGTATTTGTCAAATGTGCGTGGATCGCCCTTTTCGTAGAATTCCACAAGCAAGTCAATCACTTCCTTCTGTTTATCATCCTCAGCAAATTCGCGAGCCTTCTTGAGGTTTTCGACAATCTTCTTCAACACCTTGCCATACTTGTTCTCCGTTGTCCAAATCTCTTCATGAAGCTCTCCGTCCTTGCGGCACAAAGTAGTGTTCATGCCAACCTGTTCAGGGTGCTTCTTGTCGGAAAGTTCCTTTTTCTTCTCATAGAAACGCTCAACCTCCTCCTGTGTCACATCTTTATAATAATTGCATGCGCTGCTTGCCACCAAATCATCACCTTCCGCTAGATTCACACGCTTGTTCAATAGGTCAGGGTTGAACATGATTTCTGCGATTTCATCGGGACAATTGGCGATTTTCTGGAACCATTCTCTGCTAAATCCAGGCATGAACTTCTCCATTCCGTAATGATGATGGATTCCATTGCTGAACCACACTCTCTTCAGGTAAATCCAGAACTCCTTGCGGTTCTCTTCTTCCTCTTTGAAGGCATCATCAGTCAATCCATCCGAAAGGCGCTCCTCCCATTTTGGAGATGTCATGAGAGGAACAGCATCCTCCAAAACCTTCCTGATTCTCAAGTTGTATTCGCAGTTCTGATCCCAAATGATGTCTCTTCCCCACAAAGCAGCCTCTTGCAGATAGTAAATAAATGTCTTCTGCTTGAGAGTCAGCTCGTCAAAGCCATCCACTCTGTACCTGAGCATCTGCAAATCAGCAAATCTCTCGTCGCTATAATTAAATGTGTCCTTTTCCTGTGCCATTTTATGTCATATTTATTTATTTCATAAACTGTTTCCTTTGCGAAACGCATCGGGCGTGGTTCCTGCATACTTTCTGAAAGCATCGTAAAACGATTGACGGTTCTTGAACCCAACCATCACACCGATATCATCAACCGTGTAGGGAGAGTACCTTCCGTCCACCAGAGCCTTCTTGGCATCCTCCACTCTTCTGCTCAGCACCAAGTCAGCGTATGAAGCGCCAAACTCGCTTTGCAGAATCCTCGAAACCTTATAGTTCGGAACGCCAAGCATCTCTGCCAATTTGCCTGCGGAAAAATCTGGATTGCGATACAACTTCCTCTTAATCAGCACGTCCTCAATTATTTCCTTGTACGAAATATCGTTACTCATATAATTCCTTTTGTCAATTATTTTGCAAAGTTACTCCTTTCGTCTCACATTCCAAAATAAAAGAACGAAAAGTTTTCCTCCCGTTCTCTTCGATTCACCCGATTTTTATTCTCCGAAATCTTGACAAACACAATTATTTTTCGTAACTTTGTAGCCAGAAAAGGGTGAAAACACCAAAACCAGACAAAGCTTTTGTCCCATGAATCAAAAGCTTTGTCCCACGAGGCAAAAGCTTTGTCGCATGAGTCAAGGCTTTTGTCTCGTTTTTTTTGCCCGCAAATACATGTTGGTATTACGGGCATTAGCATATCGCAAATACGCGCATATCGATCAAGCAACAACGAGTATAACCCCAAACCCATGCTTTCGTCTTTGAATTTGAGCTAATTGGAGTCAAAACACCCTTTATATATATAAAATAATGTGTAAAGTTGCAAATTTGTACTTTGATTGTTTGCTTTGTTTGTGAATAATTCTTAAATTTGCACCCGATTTTGTAAAAAATGGTAAAATGTGTGGCTTTGTCGGCGAGAAAAACTCCATGACGAGGTCGTTTTGACATATTTGTATAAATGAATGTGACAAACACAAAATAGGAATCAGAACAGAAATATAAAAACAGAAATTATATATTATTAACTAACAATCAAAAAACAAAGAGAATGGGAAAAAGATTATGGTCGTTCCTTGCTATCTGCGTGTTTGCAGTTAGCATGGCGTTTGCCCAGCAGAAGGTGACAGGTGTTGTCATCGAAGCTGAAACAGGCGAACCAGTAGTTGGTGCATCTGTTCTTGTGAAGGGCTCTTCTGTTGGAGCTGCTACCGACATCAACGGTAAGTTCACAATCAGTAATGTTCCAAGTTCCGCTAAGACTCTCATGGTATCATACATTGGTATGACTACTAAAGAGGTTGCAATCAAATCTTCTGCAATGAAGATTCTTTTGGAATCTGACTCTAAGCTTCTCAGTGAGCAGATGGTCGTTGCCTTCGGTACAACAACTAAGGAGGCATTTACAGGTTCTGCTACTGTTATGAAGTCAGAGGACATTGAGAAACACACAACATCCAACGTGGCTAACACTCTCGTTGGTTCTGTGCCAGGTCTCACAATGCGTGGCTCAAGCGGTCTTGCAGGTTCTGGTACTGGAAGCATCAACATCCGTGGTATTGCTTCTATGTATGCAAGCACAGACCCACTTATCATTGTGGATGGTGCTCCTTTCACAGCAAGCCTAAACAACATCAACCCAGATGACGTAGAGAGCATCACTGTTTTGAAGGATGCTTCTTCTGCAGCACTTTATGGTGCTCGTGGTGCAGCTGGTGTGATTATTATCACTACCAAGAGAGGTAAGACAAAGGACGCTGTTATCAACGTAAACATGAAGTGGGGTGCTAACACTCGTGCTGTACAGGATTACGATAAGATTACAGATCCTGCTCAGTACTATGAGGCAGCTTATGCAAACTACTACAATTACGGTTTTTATGGTCAGGGTTGGGACAATGCTAAGGCTAACAGCTGGGCTAACGAAACTATGATCAAGCACCTTGGCTATAACATTTATAATACAAATGGTGAGCCTCTCATTGGTAAGGATGGTAAGATCAACCCTAACGCAAAGATGGGTGCTACTAAGGAGATGAACGGTGAGACTTACTATTATCAGGCAGACAATTGGCAGGATGCTGCATATCATACTGCATTCCGTCAGGAGTATGACATCAATGCCAGTGCAGCAACTGACCGTACTAACTTCTACCTCAGCGGTAGCTACCTCAATGAGGATGGCATCATCGACAACTCAAGCTTTGAGCGTTTCACAGCTCGTGCTAAGTTCGACTATCAGGCTCGTCCTTGGCTCAAGCTTGGTGTGAATGTTAACTGGGTACACTCTACTACAGAGAGCAATCCTAACAATGATGGCTCACTTGGTTCAACAAACCTTGGCTACTACACAAGCCACATCGCTCCAATTTATCCAATCTATGTACGTGTGCTTGATGCAAATGGCAACCCTGTAATTCGTACAGATGCTAATGGAAACAAGCAGTACGACTACGGTCGCGCAGGTCTTGACTATCCAGACAACCGTGCGTTCCTCCAGACAGGTAACCCACTCGGTTCTAACCACTACAACAATGTGTGGAGCAAGGGCAATCAGCTCAATGCCACAGGTTTTGCTGAGGTGAAGTTCACAGACTTCCTCAAGCTCAACGTTAATTCTAACATTGTTTGGGGACATTCTAACTTCTCAGACTATGAGTCAGGTCTTTATGGTCCTAAGGTTAGTGTAAATGGTCAGATAGGAAAGTCACAGACTGACGCCTATCGTCAGAATCACCTCCAGACACTTGTGTTCAACAAGAACTTTGGCGATCACAATGTAGGTGTTACACTTGGTCATGAATACACTAAGACAGAGACAACATACCTCTTTGCTGAGGCACAAGGTCTCTTCTCTCCTGAAATTCAGGAAATCAATGCAGCTGCTAACAACCAGTACAACTCTGGTTCTTACACAAGTGCTCACAATGTAGAAGGTTATTTTGGTAATGCTCTCTACAACTATCAGGAGAAATACTTCGCTCAGTTTGCACTCCGTCGTGACGCTACTTCTCGTTTCTACAAGGATAACCGTTGGGGTACTTTCTGGTCACTTGGTGCAGGTTGGCTCATCAATAAGGAAAGCTTCTTCAATGTTAAGAATGTAGATATGTTGAAGTTCAAGGCTTCTATTGGTCAGAAGGGTAATGAAAACATCGGTAATTTCCGCTATACAGATACTTACAGCCTCACAAAGTCAGGTACTTATACTATGTCTCCAGTATTCAGTGTGATGGGTAATCCAAACATCACTTGGGAAACAACAACTGCAACAAACTTTGGCTTTGACTTTGGCTTCTTCGGCAATCGCTTGAACGGTAGCATTGAGTACTACTACAACAAGACTACAGACCTTCTCTTCTGGCTCTCAATTCCAGAGTCTATGGGTTCACGTGGTTACTATGGCAACCTTGGTGATATCCGCAACACAGGTATTGAACTTTCTTTGATGGGTACTCCAATCCGTACTAAGGATTTCCAGTGGGACATCAACTTCAACATCTCATCTAACAGCACTAAGGTGCTCAAGCTTCCTGAGACAAAGAAGGGCAAAATTGGTGGCTTCGCAGAGACAGGAAGCAATATCCAGATGTGGTATGAAGAAGGTAAGCCTCTCTACAATGCATTCCTCTATGAGTATGCAGGTGTAAACGACAAGGGTGAGGCTCTCTACTGGTATGATGAGGATCTCAGCCCTGCAGGTAAAGCTGCAACTAACAAGACTGACCGTCCAGGTAAGAAGCACTCTGGTACAACTACTTTGATTGGTGAGGCTACTCGCTACGATCAGGGTACAATCCTTCCAAAGGCATTCGGTGGCTTCGGCACTACATTCAAGATTTACGACTTTGATATCAATGCTCAGTTCGACTATCAGATTGGCGGTAAAGTATATGACTATACTTACATGGTTCTCATGGGCAATATCGATGCTGCTGGTTCTGCTGGTTCTGCAATGCACAAGGATGTTCTCAAGGCTTGGACTCCTAACAACACAAACTCTGACATCCCACGTATGCAGTATCAGGACAAGTACACTGCAGCATCTTCTAACCGTTGGCTTACTAATGCAGGCTACCTCAACTTCCAGTCTTTCACTGTAGGTTACACTCTTCCTGCTTCTATTGTTAGAAATCTCGGTATCTCTAAGCTCCGTGTTTACTGCTCAGGCGAGAACCTCTGCTTCTGGTCTGCTCGTAAGGGTCTTGACCCACGTTATAGCTTCGAGGGTAACGACTATGTTCAGGGATACTCTCCTGTACGCACAATCATGGGCGGTATTCAGGTTTCATTCTAATTGATTATCAATAGTTAATAAAAGAAAAGAAACAATATATGAAAAAGATATTTTTGTCAATTGCAGCTGCTGCAATGGTTCTTACCAGTGTGACAAGCTGTATTGAAGAAATCGATCCACAGACAAGTGCTGTTACAAGCGATCAGGCTGCGAATGCTCCTGGTGCTTTTGACAACTTCGTGGGTGCGATTACAAGTTCTCTTGCAGGATCTTTCACTTACAGTGGCAATGATGATACCGAGCCATACGACTTCGGCTATCCTTCTTTCTTCTTGCAGAGAGACGTGATGGGTCAGGATATGGTGTGCGAGGACAGCGGTTCTGAGTGGTACACAACTTGGTACACTGCAAGTACAAGCTTGGGCCCAACTTATGCGCGTTGCCAGATACCTTGGACTTACTACTATGGCTGGATCAAGAACTGTAACACTGTAATCAGCCTTGCTGGTGAAAATCCAGATCAGGACAAGATCAGCGGTGCTGGTATCGCATACGCTATGCGTGCTATGTTCTACATGGACCTCGCTCGTATGTTCGCTCCTGAAACTTATGCTTCTAATCCAGATGCAGAGACTGTGCCAATCGTAACAGAGAAGACAACAGGTGTTGATGCGACAAACAACCCTCGTGCCACTAATAAAGATATGTGGGCATTCATTCTCTCTGACCTTGACAAGGCTCAGGAGTACCTTAAAGACTATAAGCGTCCTGACAAATATACTCCAGACTCTACTGTTGTGTTCGGTCTCAAGGCTCGCGCTTATCTCACAATGGAGGATTGGAAGAATGCTAGCTCTTATGCAGAAAAGGCAATGAAAAATTATACTCCTATGAACAAGGAGCAGTACCTCAGCAAACAGGCTGGTTTCAACACTCCTAACGATTCTTGGATGTTCGGTCTTACTTACCTTTCTACTGACCCTAACATCACCCTCAACGATGGTGACTCAAGCTGGGGCTCTCAGATGATTATTGAGGTTAGTGAGTCTGAGTGTGGTTACTCTGCTAACTATGTAGGTCCAAAGCGTATCGACGCTCACCTCTACTCTACAATTCCTGCTACAGATTTCCGCCGTATGTGTTGGATTGACCCTGCTCTCGATGAGTGTGAGACTATGGAGGAACTTCTCGAAGGTCTTTCTGCTTACTCAGACTCTCCAGAGGGTCTTGCTAACACAGGTCTCGTAGTGTCTGCTGTAGGTGAGGTTGGCTACATGCCTGTTAAGTTCCGTCCAAAGGATGGTGAGCATGCTGACCAGTACAAAGCATTCACAGTAGCCGTGCCTCTCATGCGTGTAGAGGAGATGAAGCTCATCCAAGCTGAGGCTGAAGGTATGATCAATAAGACTAAGGGTGTCGAGCTTCTCAAAGAGTTCGCACAGACTCGTGACCCTAACTACACTTATGATAATGTTGCTGATTTCCGCGATCAGGTTTGGTGGCAGCGTCGTGTTGAGTTCTGGGGTGAGGGCTTCGCTACATTTGATATCAAGCGTTTGAACAAGGGTATCGTTCGTAGCTATGAGGGAACTAACCACCCAGAGGGCTACCGTTGGAACACTACTAACGTGCCACAGTGGATGCACCTCTGTATCGTACAGACTGAGACAAACTTCAACAGCGCTTGTACAAACAACCCAACACCAATTGCACCAGAGGGTGACTCTGATCCATTTAACTGGTAATGAAACTAATGTACGTCATCTCTTCATTGCGAAGAGGTGATGTGCAAATGAAATTCAAATAATAAACAATTTCAAAAGATAATTATGAAAAAGAATATATTTGCATTGTTCCTCGCTATGCTTGCAACGATGGTTGTTACATCCTGTAAGGAGGATGAGGGAACAGAGCCTGGTGGCGATAGCTCTCCTGTTGCTACTGTTTACCAGTATTCTACTACAGCTCCACAAAACCCAGACAACGATGTGAGAATCCGTGTCGTTGCTAACAGCAAAGTTCAGGAGGCTTACTTTATGGTAGAGAAGACTGAGGATTACAACGCTAAGATGAAAGAGATGGGTAAGGAAGGCTACATGAAGTATGTTGTTGAAAAAGGAACGAAACTTGATGACATCAAAGGTGCTTCTGATCAGGATTTTGTCATGGTAGGCCTTCTTGGTCCTAACACAGTGTCTGTTGTTGC
The DNA here is from genome assembly GCA_018065145.1 of Candidatus Prevotella equi. Lineage (GTDB taxonomy): Bacteria > Bacteroidota > Bacteroidia > Bacteroidales > Bacteroidaceae > Prevotella > Prevotella equi. Next base: position 2,493 of record JAGHTW010000005.1, on the reverse strand, counting down.
TGTAAATGGTAACAAGAAGACTATCGCATCAACAGAGTTTACTGGTTTAACATGGACTACTGTTGCTTCTGGTTCTTACTATTTTGATGTTATGAAAGGCTTCTTTGGTGAGGATGGTTACCCAACAAAACTTCAGGTTTGTGACTACGACGAGAACATGTATCGTTTCGAGAATCTTTTCGGTGAAGGTCATCACTTGAAGATTACTCTTCTTCCTGATTATGTTGGTGCTAATGGAGAAGGTGAATACATCTATGTACGTGTTCCTGACCAGGGCATTGGTCTTGAGTACGGTAGCTATGGTGAAATCGGCGTTCGTGACGTAGGTTACTGGCAAGGTAATGACGCATTCATCACTCAAAGTGGTTACAATGGCTTCTTCTATCCAGAAAGCAAGGCTGTTTCCATCATGGCTCAGTGGTATGTTTCTGCGGGTAACCTTGGCTACAATGGTTATGACAGTTTCGTCCCAGATGAGGAATAATGATGATTTGTACTTTTAAACATTGATAATGGTGGTGTGTCGGGTATCTCGCAGAGATGTTTGACACACCTCTTTTCTTATTATACCTCTTTCTTAATTATAGTATGAGAAAAATTCTTGTTTCATTCTTTGCCTTGCTTATGTCTCTTTCTGTGAGTGCAGAGCCAATTGGAGTAGATAAGGCGGCTGAGATAGCCAAATCTTTTGCTAAGTGCAACGTCAGAGAATATGCGCATTTCCCGAAGGGTAGAGCTGTGAAGCAGACAGACAGTGATGCCCCTTTCTATGTGTTTGGCATGGAGCAGAGTGAAGGCTTTGTTATCGTAAGTGGAGAAAGTGTTATGCCTGAAATCGTTGGATATTCATTCACATCTTCTATTGACATGAATAACATGCCAGCAGCTTTAGAGGCTTATCTTGCGGATTATGCAACCTTAGTCGATGCTGTCCGAGCAGGAGAAGTCAATGTGAATGAACGTCTTTCGCAAATAGATGTTTCAAGTGCTGTTGAACCTCTTTGTACCACAGAATGGGGACAGGGTGCTCCATACAATGCTCTTTGCCCTGCTATTAACAATGTGAAATGCCCTTGTGGTTGTGTTGCTACAGCTTTGGCTCAAATAATGTTTTATCATTCATGGCCAAAGGTGGGAAGGGGCGGAAAGTCTTATAGTAGTGGCATCGAGTCTGTTGGAGTGATTAAATCGGAATTTAGTGATCATGAGTACGCATGGGATGTAATGAAAAAAACTACGTCCGAAAACTTAGCCTCAGATAGTGCTTCTGCTGCTGTTGCGCAGTTGTGTTATGATTGTGGTATTGCTGTCCACATGAACTATGATACATCAGGTAGCGGTGCCTACGATGATGATCTTTCAGAGGCTATGTATAGATACTTTGGTTACAAAGCTTCGACTATACATCTTGAGACGCGTGTTTGTTATGCTACCCAGAAAGAGTGGGATGAGATGATAATGGCTGAGCTTATAGCGGGAAGACCAGTCGCGTATTCTGGAGATGGTGATGAAGGCGGTCATGAGTTCATTGTGGATGGTTTCGATACTGATGGATTCTTCCATATAAATTGGGGATGGAATGGTCTATATAACGGTTATTTTAGATTGTTCAGCCTTGATGACAAAAGCAAAGGAATTTCGTTTAATGAAGGGCAAAGTGCTCTTTTGGGTGTCGAACCCGATTACGAGGGAAGCGATTACCTTCGAGTACAGCAGGTGAAAGCAACTATTTCTGACGCTCCTTATGTGTCTGTTGACACACTTCAATTGGGCAAATCTTTCACGTTCAAATTGTCAAATCTTTGGAATAAGACTTTACGAACCCACACATGGTACTTTGGCGTAGGGTTGTTTGACATGGATGGTAATTTGGTCAAACAGCTCCAGAACACAAAGCCAAAAGAATACTCTGAGACATTAAATTCGTATTATGGCTTTAAGTCTTACAGCATGGTTTGCGTGTTCTCTAAATCCATTCCTGACGGCGAATATATGATGAGGTTGATTTGTCGCGAACAGAACTATGAGGACTGGATTCTGCCTGATGTGGAAGGAGGAGCGCATAGGAATTGTATAAATGTTACCGTGAAAGATGGCTTTGCCTATTTTAATCAGATTCCTTCCTCTATATATAATATATGTGTAGATGGCAGCGACTCAGAAGTCGTTTCTCGTACATATTATAATATAAATGGCACCAGAGTCATCACTCCAAAGCGAGGCGAGTTCATCATCGAACGCCAAATGCTGAGAAATGGAATGGTAAAAACACTCAAGCGTCGCTTCTAAAAAGAAATACTCGTTTTTCTGCTTTTTAGCATGTTTTGCTGCAGTAAATACCTTATTAATTGATTTAAATGCGAAAATTTCGATGATTTTCGCTTTTTTTTCTTTCTGTCGCTTGCCGTTTCGTTAAAAGTTCGTACCTTTGCACTCGCTTTCGGGAAGCAGCCGGGGTGATGACCCTGGCGAGGGGCTTATGCGCCATTCCTG
>JAGHTW010000069.1 GCA_018065145.1 Candidatus Prevotella equi | reverse complement strand
GTAACGTCTATCATACATACGTCCATGCAAATGTTGCCGACGTATTCTGCCTTCTTACCATTTACGAGGCAATAGCCATGACGATTACCGAGATGTCTGTTCAATCCGTCGGCATATCCTATTGGAATAGCAGCAATGACACTATCCTTATCAAGGACGGTTCTGCGACTGTAGCCTATTGAATCTCCCGCCTTGACATTACGCAACTGCAGTATAGTGGTCTTAAGCGTTGACACATTATTTATTATATTATTATTGCGTGGGTTTATACCATAGAGTCCCAGTCCCAATCTGCACATATCCATTTGCCTTTCTGGGAAATGCTCTATGCCGGCACTGTTGCAAATGTGCCTAAGAATATGATGCGGGAAAGCTTTCTGCAATGCCTCTGCACCCTGTTCATACAACGAGAACTGCATCTGCGAGAAATCATCAAACTCATCTCCGTCACTACCCACGAAGTGTGAGAACACTGATCGTGGCGTCAAGGCATTCTGCTGTTGCAGATAATCTATCAATGCCGGCATGTCATCAACAGGATGGAATCCTAAGCGATGCATTCCCGTATCAAGTTTTATGTGCACAGGATATCCTGTGATACCCTCTTTACGTGCTGCATGTCGCAATGCATCAAGCAAACGGAACGAATAAACCTCTGGCTCAAGGTCATAATCGAACATTGTCTTGAAGGCGGTCATTTCCGGATTCATTATCATTATGTTTGCCGTAATACCTGCCTCGCGTAATGCCACGCCTTCATCAGCAACTGCTACAGCGAGATAATCCACACGATGATCCTGCAATGTCTTTGCTATCTCCACTGCGCCAACGCCATATCCATCAGCCTTTATCATACACACGAGTTTCGTGTCCTGCTGCATGTGCGCACGATACCAGTTAAGATTACTTACCATAGCTGTCAGGTTCACCTCAAGAGTCGTCTCGTGAACCTTCTCCACCAACTGTTCCGTGATGTAATCAAAGTGGTAGTGTCTTGCGCCCTTTATCAATATCACCTCATCTCTCAACGAAGTGAAAACAGGACTATTCAGGAAATCCTCCGTCGTATGATAATAATAGCACTCATCCACAGCTACTACATCATCATTGGCACACAGCACATCACCGATACCAATAAACTTCTCTACGCCTCTGCTTAAGGCTAGGCGAGATATCTCCTGGCATAGTTCACGATCTTTCATTCCCGACTGCTGAATATCGCTGAGTATCAGCGTACGTGTCCTTCCCTTTTGTTCTGGACGACGCTGCATAAAGTCAAGCGCTATGTCAAGTGAAGCGATGTCTGAATTATACGAGTCATTGATAAGCGTACAACCGTTTCTGCCCTCTTTTACCTCCAGACGCATAGCAACAGGTTCCAATTGTGCCATACGTTCCTTCAATACTTCAGGTGCCAAGCCCATATATAGCGCTGCCACCGCACATGTGATGGAGTTTTCTATTGATGCTTCAGAGATATAATTTATCGTATAGTCTGCATTAACTACATCAGCATCAAACGAAGCCTTATAATAAACAGTAGTACTCTCTGTACCTTTTTCTATCTTTTCAACAAAGAACGGTGCCGTATTATCTGTCAAGGACCATCCTAGTTTCTTTCCCTTGAACTCACTCTTCCTTAATACACGGAAGACAACATCATCATCTACGGGGTATATCAGCGTCTCACAATCCTTAAAGAGCATGAATTTCTCACTACACTTCTCTTCCAACGAATGGAAATTCTCCTGATGCGCCTGTCCGAGAGTTGTGAATACACCTATTGTTGGCTGTATTATATCCGCAAGGTGGGTCATCTCTCCTGGTTCACTGATGCCTGCCTCAAAGATTCCCACAGCGGACTTATCATGCAGTTTCCATATTGACAGCGGCACACCGATCTGCGAATTATACGAGCGTGGAGAGCGTGTGACATGCATTGATGGCATAAGCAACTGATACAACCATTCCTTTACCATTGTCTTACCATTGCTGCCTGTAATACCTATCACAGGAATATCATACTCGTCACGATGTCTCTCTGCCAATCGTTGCAAAGCATCAAGCGATGATGGTACGACAAGGAAATTAGCATCATCATACATCCTTTGCGGGAGTTCCTCTACCACAAACGAACGCACTCCGCGTCCATAGAGGTCATCTATAAAATTATGTCCGTCATTACGCTCCGACTTCAACGCAAAGAACAACGTCTCCTCAGGAAACGACAGCGATCTGCTATCGGTAAGAAGGAAACTAATACTACCCTCTGCCGTACCGTAACGTCGTGCACCAATGAGGGTTGTAACTTTTTCTATAGAATATGCCATGACTGTGATATTTTTAGTAATGCAAAGTTACTAATTATTTTCCTATTACAAAAAAGATTATACATGAAATTACAAAATGCGATAAAAAAAACCTGCCATGACTCACGTCATAACAGGTTCAATGCAAAGTTATGTTTTTATGATTATGAAAGGAGATTCTATTTCTATATATCAGTCATAAGTTATTTACGAATAACGAAGCAACTGACCAGGACGCACCTTCACGTCCTTTGTGATATGATTCAACTTACAAAGTTCATCAACCGTGATGCCGCGACGCTTTGCTATGCCGTAAAGAGTCTCACCCACAGCAACCTTATGATAACGCATTGTAGCGTTTTCTGCCTTTGCAGGTGCAGCATTCTGCTGGCGTTCTGCGCGTGTCTTCACCTCACCGCCGCCAGGTATTGTCTCACCGCGTACATCTGAAGCGACATAACCGCCATCACCAATCTTGCCACGAAGCTCATTAGCCAAAGGAGACTCGCTCTCATAAGTATTCTTACGGAACATATAGTAGTCTGCCACTACATCCTGATTACGGAAGTCAAACATGATAGCAGGATTGATAGCTACACCACAAAGTCGAGTCTCAAAGTGAAGATGTGAGCCTGTGCTTCGTCCTGTGTTACCACCAAGACCTATTGGCTGACCTGCCTTCACCACCTGATTCTCTTCTACGAGCCAGTCACTCATGTGACCATATATTGTCTCAAGACCATTGTTATGGCGTATCACTACATACTTACCATAACCAGCAGCCTCATACTTTACAATACGAACCTTACCAGAGAATGCAGAGCGAATAGTATCGCCGATATACACCTTCAGGTCAATACCCTTATGTGCTCTACCCCATCGTGCACCGAAGTTACTTGTCACCACACGGCTTTCTGTTGGCATACAGAAATGCTTTAGGTTGATACGGAAAGAATCTGGAAGTTCCGTTGCACGGTGTGCGTATGTATTGTTCCAATCCTCATATAACTGCGAAGCTGGCATACGTGCCTCTTCGCGTTCCATTACTGAACGAAGTTTCAGTGTGTCAAGTGTGCGCATACGCTTATCAAGAGGTGCCTGCTTTGCAAGCATATCCTGTGCAAGCGCAGATGACGAGACGAATGACAACATGATAACTGTCAGTATAAAATATAATCGTTTAATGCTCATTGGTTAGTATCTCCTTTTATTTTAGTGGCACACAAAAGTCCACAGGTTATTAGTTTCCACAGACTCAAATACGAAGTCTGCACAAGTTTGCGATTGCAAAGTTAATAAAAAAAATGCAAAAGAGCAACGCCCTTTTACATTTTTTCCGTTTTTACGCTATTTTGAAAAATATTTTAAACTTTTTTAAGAAACAGGAATATATCCTTTTCTATAAGTTTTTCTTATTCCTTAATCTTCAGTGCACGTTCTATTCTCTCCACTTCCTTTACGAAAGAAGGTTCATTCTTTAGCATTGCCTCCACCTTTTCTATGCTATGCAATACCGTGCTATGATCTCTTGAACCTATAAGTTTTCCTATACGTGACACTGGCATATTGGTATATTTCTTTGCCAGATACATAGATAGCTGTCGCGCCACCACGACATCATGCTTTCTGCTACGTCCCTTCACCACATTCGGTGTCAGTTCATACTGTCGGCAGACCCTATCCACTATATCATCGACTGTTAATGGAGTATCATCGGTCTTCACTGCTCGCTTGACAACCTTCTCCACCAGTTTCATATCAATGCTACTGTTATACACTACGCTATAAGCCAGCAGAGAGTTGATGATACCTTCAAGGTCACGCACCGATCCGTTAGCGGTAGAAGCGATATACTGCACCACATCCTGCGGCACTTTTAGTCCATCTCGTGCTATCTTTCTATTGAGGATATCCACGCACAGTTGCAGATTTGGCTTCTCCATCTCTGCCATCAATCCACTGGAAAAACGCGTCAGCAGACGTTTCTCCATGCCAGGCATCTCTACCGGCGTACGATCAGACACGAGTATTATGCGGCGGTTGTTTCTGTAAAGATGATTAAAGATATGGAAGAACGCCTCTTGCGTTGCCTTTGCCGACATCCATTCCTGCACATCATCCACTATGAGCATGTCTATAGTCTGATAGAAGGCTATGAAGTCGTTAATCTTTCCCATCTTCGTAGCATTGGTAAACTGTACCTGGAACACTCTGGCACTAACATACAGCACACGCTTCTGTTGATACAGCTCCTTACATCTGTTTCCCATTGCATTCACCAGGTGTGTCTTGCCACATCCCGATGGTCCGAAGATGAACATTGGGTTAAACTGCGTTCCCTTAGGATGTTCCGAGATGCTCAAGCCAACAGAACGCGCCAGTTTATTACTATCACCCTCTATGAACGATCTGAATGTCTGCCGCGTGTTAAGTTGCGAATCTATCGGCGGAAGGTTTGTTGACGGCGTACCAGGCGCAAGAACAAGTTCCTCGTCAGCGGGTGCCGTTGTCTCTACAGCACTCTCTACCAACACTCCCGTACCCAGTTTCTTCTCCGGGTCCTTCACCACCACGATATGCCAGCCAAGGTTTATCTTTCCGAAGGTATTGTATATGGCTGTACGCAGATGGTCCATATACTTATTCTCTATCTCTTCGCTGATATACGAGCTGGGAACCTGCAACACAAGAGTATTGCTGGCGACCTTGAAGGTCTCCAACATCACATGAGAAAACAGGCGCTCATATTCCGCAGCGTCTATATTCTCACGAAAATATCTCTGGCAAGAAGCCCAGAGAGACTTCGTATCTTTTGGTTGCATTACTTGTCTTTTTTACCAAATACAGAGAAATGTACATACCTCTTTGGGTGAGCCTTGAGGTCTATCATCAGCGAATCAGCGTCACTGACGGTACTATTGAGATTATTGTACAGAGCCTTATCATGCATTAACAATCCGAGTGTACCCTCCTGACTATTCAGCGCACGTGTCATCTGTTCTACATTATCAAGCGTTCTGTTAACCTTTTGCATAGTACCGTTGATATCTACCTGCGCAAGGTTGTCCGTGAGAGTCTTTGTATTGACAAGAGTCTGATTAGCATTGCCCAGCATGCCTGGCACTTCCTTATTCACCTGCGACATAAGGACATTCAGCTGTGCCGTCGTCTCCTTAAGGTTTGCCGACATAGCATCCACATTCTGCAGCATGTTGATGATGGCTGGGTTAGAGAGAATCAGGTTCACCGACGTAACAATACTGTCCATCTTTGGTACCATCTGCTGTATCACTGGCACAAGAGCCTTCACCTGGGCTATGACATCAACGTCATCAACGCCTTTTATCGTATCACCCTCTTCCATTCTCTGCCTTGGATTATTGGCAAGGAGGATATTTACCTGCGTATTACCCATCAGGTCACTCTTAATCTCCGCTTGCGAACCAGCAGGAATACGAAGACTTGGATCCAAACCGACCTCAACGATAATAGGACCATGTTTCTCGTAGTCATAAATGATATTCATGACACTGCCCACTCTGTAGCCATCGGCATACACTGCCGTTGACTTTGTCAGGCCTTTCACCTCGTTGAAAGCGAGTTTGTATGTCGTGTTATTACTGAATAGCGACAGTCCCTTCAGGAAATTCATTCCAAAGAACAGTACTACCAGCGCTGCTATTGCTGCAACAGCAATCTTTATTTCTTTCGTAAAATACTTTTTCATTATCGTTCCTCCCTCTATCGTCTATTCTTAAACTCCCTTATTGCCTCATTGACGTTCATCTTTCCCCCATTCTTAAAGGCTATGATGAAACAGTCTGGGAACAATTCCGTCAGTTGCTTTCGCAATCTGAATATTTCGTTATAATCATTCGAGGCACCGATGGTATATTTCGTCATACCATTCTCCTGATAGCATTCTGCATCCGTCCTTCCCTTGAAGCGAGAGTCCGTCGCCTTCAGTTTTCTGTCCGCCACGAATATCTGCACTTTGAATACAGGCTTATCCGCATCCGTCACCTTCTCAGCAGGCTTCGGCTCCTCCTTCACTGTTGGCTTCGGCTCAACCTTTGCCACAGGCTTTTGTTCTGGTTTCACTACAGGTTTCTGTTCCTCCTGTGCCTCCCTACTGCGTTTCTTCTCTTTCTTTACCTCCGAAGCGTCATCATTACGCGTCTCTTTTGGAGTAACAGGCAGCAACGACTCCACTTGTTTCTTCGGCATATCATAACTATCATCATATTTGCTTCTGTAAGCAGCAAAAGCCTGATAGATACCCCTTGCAATATTATCCACCGACGCCGCATCATTAAGCAACTGCTCATCAGCCGGCGTAGAGATGAAGCCCAATTCAATAAGGCAACTAGGCATTGAAGTCTCTCTAAGCACGAGGAATCCCGCCTGCTTCACTCCCTTATCAGGACGACTGGCCATGCTGCACACATTCTTCTGCACATACTTCGCCATATCAACGGAGCGCTGCATGTTGTTGTCCTGCATAAATTCGAAGATGATATAGCTCTCTGCCGAGTTCGGGTCGAAACCCTGATAGCGTTCCTTATAATCTTTCTCCACAAGGATTACGCTATTCTCTCGCTTCGCCACGTCAAGGTTATCCCCTGCCCTATGCATACCGAGCGTATAAGTCTCCAGACCTCTCGCCGTCTTGTTATTTCCCGGCAGGGCATTGGTATGAATACTGACGAACAAATCCGCCTTTGCCTTGTTTGCTATATCCGCACGTCCATGCAATGTCACGAAGACATCCGTCTTTCGCGTATATATCACATTCACATCCGGGCAGTTATTCTCCACGTATCTACCGAACGCCAATGCCGTGCGCAAATTGATATCCTTCTCCTTAGAGAACGATCCCACCGCACCAGCATCATGTCCACCATGTCCAGCATCAATAACGAGAGTAAACCTCTTCGCCATTACGCCAATAGCACAGCAGAGCATCAGTAAGATAGTTATAATATATCGAAAACGTATCATGTAAAATGCACTAAATCGTTGCAAAATTACAAAAACTTTTCCATTCTACAAAATACTTATTTATTTTTCTCAAAAAACTTATTATCCCACACCTTGTATATATTTACGCGCGCGTAGGGAAAAAAGAAAAAACACAACAAATGCGCCAAGAGACTTTTTCTTGAATGCAACCTGCAACAATAGAAAAAAGGCTTTTGACGCATTGCGTTAATTGAAGAACGTAAATATGTTCTATACGCTTTGGGGAGAAATTCTATTGATACCTATTTCTCTTCAGGCAGTTTGAATTGTAGTTTAACGCACTTCGAACCCGGGTGGTGCTTTTGGTAATCGCTGATGATACCTTCGCCCAATTCATCGTAATATCTGCCGACAAACTGTCTGTACCTTCTCCATACATCTACCCGAGTTTTTCGAGGTGTACCCCTTTAACTTCCAGTGAGTTATAACACCTCAAACGCAAAAAAAACTGGGAGAAAAAAACTGGCGTATCATAATACAAGAAATCACCCACTCCCTCAGCTTATGGAGAGAGAGTGGGTGACTATGTATAACAAGCATTTAAGCAATGCCCTGTATCTGACCGAAAAGTTCTTCTATCTTAGCAACTATGCGGTGTTGCTCGGAGAGAGGGGGAAGAGGAATCAAAAGCGTTTTTGCTGTTTCTCCTTTGATTCCTGTCGCTGTCATACCAGATGCATTATCATATATTTGTGATTGGTATATAGGTGACAAGATGAAATTGCAAAACAGAGAATTACATAGTGGAATGTATGACTGTAACGTAATAATCCTTTGACCACAACTACATTCTTCAAGAGTGTTGATTGCCGCATGTCCCAAAGGCGCTTCTGTTGTAAACAGTATATCACCTTTCTTTGTTATGCCCCTTGATTTTCTTGTTTCAAACTCATCTTTGGAAATAAAAGCCCGTACACTAAAGTCCAAAAAACCTACCTTTATGTTTGTTGCTGTTATTAATGGTATTCCTGAACTTATCTTTGTAGGTGTTTTTCCTCGATAGTCAATGAAATTATAAATATCTGAAATTCTTACCCACTCCCAACTCTCAGGAATCTCAAACGGCTTTTCTTCATCGCTGATAGGTGTAGTGACGAGGTCTTTCTTCTTTAGTTTGCCTTGTTTTACGAGTTCTTCCTTCTCCTTGCGAATGCGTTGGAGGAGAACGGAGGCAGGCTCATCGTTAGGATCTTGTGGAACGAGTTTGCCCATGATAGCCTCTTGCAGTATGCTCTTCTTCAATGCCTCCGGCAGTTTCTGATTGAGAGCATCCAACTGCGTCTGCGCCTTGTCGTATTCCTCCACCAAAGGCATCAACTCCTCTATCTTCTCGACTATGCGGTGTTGCTCGGAGAGAGGGGGAATGGGAATGAAAGTCTCCAATATATTAGCAACCGACAAACCTGGTTGTGCTGTTGCTGTAGCATATTGGTTAAGGTTTAACGCAATCAAAAAGTAGTAAGCCCAATATTCATTAGTCATTGCATAAGTTGTAACAACTACAGCGTGTTCTGTTGCATGGAACTGACCCTGTGCCATATTAACACATCCGCATAATGCTCCTTGTCTACCGACAATTGGATATACGCCTTCATTATTGTATCTGTTGATGTAACCCCTTAAACCATTACCACCATAACAAGTATAAGGGTGAGTGTCATTTCTTTCTTTCGATAATTCTGAGGCAGAGACAGTTTTTCCAGCTTGCATAGTAAAGACATCCTTCAACCTACACCACTCCCAACTCTCTGGAATCTCAAATGGCTTTTCCTCATCACTTATTGGTGTAGTGACGAGGTCTTTCTTCTTTAGCTTACCTTGTTTTACGAGTTCTTCCTTCTCCTTGCGAATGCGTGCGAGAAGTGCGCTGGCAGGTTCATCGTTAGCATCTTGCGGTACAAGCTTTCCCTGTATCGCCAGTTGTAGTATGGAGTTCTTAAGTTGCTTTCCGGTCATTATTGGTCCTCCTTATCTTCAAGCATACGTCCAGTATTCTCCAACTCTTTGCGCAATTCCTCTTCGGTAGGCAAATAAGGCAGGTACTTGCTTGCAAAGATCTGTTCGCTATTGTTGAGTACAGAGTATTTTACCACTGTCTCATCTTTGTCAGCACACATAAGGATTCCTATGGTAGGGTTGTCATCAGCACCACGTTTAAGGTCATCGAACATGCGGATGTACATATCCATCTGTCCAACATCCTGGTGAGTGAGTTTGTCTGTCTTCAGGTCAACGAGGACAAAGCATTTAAGGATATAGTTGTAGAATACCAGGTCAATGTAGAAATGACTCGTCTCGGTACTGATGCGATACTGTCGTTTGATGAATGAGAATCCCTTGCCGAGTTCCAGCAAGAAGTCATGCATCTTTGTTATGAGATGGTCTTCAAGGTCTTTCTCCTTGTACTCTGCACCAGCAGGCAAGCCAACAAATTCCAGCACGTAAGGATCCTTTATGAACTGGCGGACGTCCATAGAGTTTGAATTTGCCAGACACTGTCTGACCTTTTCATCGTTGGCATTTCCGCTTTCCAACTGGCGCTGATAATAGAAAGAATTGATGTTGCGTTCCAACTGTCTGACGCTCCATTGCTCCTGTGCTGCTTCTCGCAGATACCACTCACGGGCTTTTGGGTCTGTCACTCTCATTATCAAGCGGTTATGACTCCAAGGCAATTTTATACACAGTGTGTAGAATATTTCGCTGTCGCTATATGTCAAATAAAATTGACGCATATTATACAGATTGGCATACGAGAAACCATTACCAAATTCAGTTATAAGTTCCTTGGAGAGATTCTTTAGTAATCCCTCACCGTATGTAGCTTTATCCGCACCTTTCTGTTCTTCAACAACGATGCGTTTACCGATTAGCCAATAGGCTACTGTCATGGTAGTGTTAATGGCACGAGCCGTTGACCTCCGCGCCTCGCTGAGGATGGTACGGATATCAGTTGTGATATTGCCAGAAGTAGGCAGCTGATTAAGTTTGTCTATATCGTTCATAACTTTATTCCTAACAGTTCCTGTATCTTGTTAAGGGTGTTGTCAATCTTTGCGTCAAGTGCATTACGCTTTTCGTGATACTGGCGCAACAGTTCATCAGGTGACAGAACCTCCTCTTCATCCTTCGGGAACTTACACTGATCGAAGTTGCAGTCGATGTCAAGGAGCTGCTGGGCGGTGAAGCAACGAGACTTCTCGCCAAGTTCGTCAGAGATTATCTCCTTGCGGTCGTTCCACCACTCCTGTATGCACTGCGTGTGCTCCACCTTCATCGGCTTTGTCTTGGAGAAGTGCTTGTAACCCTCCGGCATATCCATGCGATAGAACCAAACGTCCTTTGTGCGGAAACCATCGGCAGCACCTTCCGCTGTCTCGTTGTTGAAGAAAAGGATGTTGGTGGCTATGGATGTATAAGGCGCAAAGATACTTCCCGGCAGACGAATGATGGTATGCAGGTTGAACTTACGAAGGAGCGCTTCCTTCAGTGCAAGCTTCGCACCGTCTGTACCAAAGAGGAAACCATCAGGAATGATGACACCACAACGGCCACCTGCCTTCAGTCGATACATGATCAGGGCAATGAAAAGGTCGGCAGTCTCGGAAGAACGGTAAGCGCTTGGGAAATTGCTCTGCACCGATGTGCCAGTGCTGCCACCGTAAGGAGGGTTCATGCCTATGACATCCACCTTGTCAGAGTCTTTGAAGTCGCTGACGTTAGTGCCGAGCGAGTCGCAATGGCGTATGTTTGGTGCTTCGATGTCGTGAAGCAGGAGGTTGGTGATAGAGAGCAGATAAGGCAATGGCTTCCACTCCTGACCTACCACGACACGCTGCAGTTTCTCTCCGTCGGCAGCCGACTTGACCTGCGGAGCCATGTGGTTGAGGGCAGAGGTAAGGAATCCGCCAGTACCGGAAGTGAAGTCGCCGAATGTCTCGCCAAGCTGTGGGTTGAGCATCTTCACGATGAAATCGGTAAGGGCGCGAGGTGTATAGAACTCACCTGCGTTGCCAGCCGACTGCAGGTCCTTGAGTATTCCTTCATAAATATCACCGAAGGTATGGCGGTCTTCTGCATCGTCAAACTCAATCTCATTGACAATGTTCACGACCTGACGAAGCAGTGTGCCATCCTTCATATACTGGTTGAGGTCGGCAAAGGTCTCCTGCACGATACTCTTTGAACGTGGTGTGTCGGCAGTAACCATGATGCCTTTTATCGTCTCGCCGTTGTATTCGGCATCCTGACCTTTGATGACAGGGAAAAGCACGTTGTTGATAAACGAGAGCAGTGCATCGCCCGTCATGGCATTGCCGTCCTTCTCGTCTATAGCCCAGTTGCGCCAGCGGAGTGGTTCAGGGATGATACTCTGGTATTCCTTCTTCTCCGTATATGCCTTATATTCCCATGTCTCTTCCTGTGTGTCATAGACCTTGAGGAAGAACATCCATGTCATCTGCTCAATGCGCTGTGCATCGCCATTGATGCCGGCGTCAGAGCGCATAATGTTCTGTATTCGCTTGATTATGTTGTTTACTGCCATGATTCTAATTCATAATTCATAATGCATAATTCATAATTCATAATTATGCTTTCTTATAGATTTCTTCTTCCAGTTCCTTGATTGCCTGCTCATAGCCAGCGAAGCCTCCGAAGAGCTGGATAATCTTGCTGGGTTTTCCTATCTTATTGAACGGAGGAATCTCAAGGATGTTGGCACGTTCGAAGTCGAGGATGCCATTCTCGGCATACTTATCAAGAAGGGCTTCGAGAACCTCACGTGCCTTGCCACTGTACTTACCAAAGTAGTTGCGCTTCTTCACGTTGTTGGCACGCTCGCGACGAGTAAGCGGTGGTTGGTCGAAGGCAACGTGACAGATGATGTCGAAGATGTCTGCATCCTTCAGGGCTTCGTTCTTCTCTCGCACAGCATCGATGAGTATGGCATATTCCTTCAGTTCATCAAGGATAGCCTGCTTTCGTTCTGCTTCGCTCCATGTCTGCACGAACTTGTCGAGTGTCTCAAAGCGTCGGAGTATCTGGTTGCGGGCGAAGGTCTGCACGCTCTCCGTCTTCATCGTCTTGCCATCCTCACCAAGTACGCTGACAATCTCATGGGCGATGTGGATATTGTTGCCATTGATGATATACTTCTCATGCGGAGAACTCTCTGATGCCATGCCTGGAGCATCATCTTCCGGTACTTCGTATTTCCTTGTGTTGTGATGATTGTGCTTCATCGGTGGCACAGGGTCGCCATCAAAGTCTGGGTCCTTGAACTTGGCAGTAGCATTACGGAAGTCAAGAATCTCCAAGTGCCACTTACCTTTGTCCTTGCGAAGACGAGTGCCACGACCAATGATTTGCTTGAACTCCGTCATACTGCCTATCTCTTTGTCAATGACAATGAGTCCGCAGGTTTTGCAGTCAACACCTGTGGAGAGTAGTTCGGAGGTAGTTACGATGACAGGATAAGGTTCATCAACAGAAATAAAGTTGTCGAGTTGCTTCTTGCCTTCCTTGTCTTCGCCCACGATGCGAGTGACGTAGTAAGGCGACTTACGACACATGTCCGCATTCATATTGACAAGAAGTGTGCGCATCTCTGCCGCTTCCTCTATGTCGGTGCAGAAGACGATGGTCTTCGTCATGCGACCAATGTCATGGAGCATACGTGTGATACGATGTGCTACAACCTGTCGTCTTAGTTTTATGGCAAGGTCACGTCCGATGTTCTGTCGCTGGTAGAGTTTCTGTTCTATCTCCTTGCCCAAGAGGTCAAGTTCTCCTTCTTCTGGTGTCCAGCCCTGAAGGTCAACATTGATAAAGTCTGCCGTTACACGATAAGGTGCAAGGAACCCATCGTTGATGCCTTGCAGGAGGGAATAGGTATAGACTGGTTCGCCGAAGTAGTCGAGGTTGTTTGCTCCCTCAACGGCCTTTGGTGTTGCAGTAAGACCAATCTGTGTTGCGCTACTGAAGTATTCAAGTACCTTGCGCCATGCTGAATCATCCTTTGCAGAACCACGATGGCACTCGTCAACGATGATAAGGTCGAAGAAATTTGGCTGTACCTCAAGGAAAGGATCGGGCTTTCCCTCCTTTCCTACCAACTGATGATAGAGAGCCATATATACTTCGTAGGAGGAATCTATCTTCTCCACGCCATCACCCTTTGACGTTATCTTGGTCATGAACTTATGGAACGGCTTGAAGTCCTGTACCATTGTCTGGTCAATGAGGATGTTGCGGTCAGCAAGATAGAGTATCTTCTTCTTTGCGCCGCTTTTGTGCAGACGGTGGATAATCTGGAATGCGGTGAAGGTCTTGCCCGTACCTGTTGCCATGACAACAAGGACACGTTGCTGTCCCAAAGCTATTGCCTCCACGGTGCGGTCAACGGCAATGCGCTGATAGTAGCGTGGCTCATGGCTGTAGGCATCATAGTAATATGGTGTCTCGATAATCTTCTGTTCCTCGGGAGTGTAGTTCTTGCTGTCGAGATAACGCTTATACAGTTCTTCTTCGGTAGGGAACTCATCAAGTTTCAGTTCTGTTTCCTTACCAGTGATGAAGTCGTGTTCAAGGAAGGCATCGCCATTGCTGGAGTATGCAAACTTAAGGTCAAGGATAAGGGCATAGTCAATGGCTTGCTGCATACCACCACCCACGGCATGTTTGTTGTCTTTTGCTTCGACAACGGCAATAGGCTTGCCGTTATGGTACAACAGGTAATCAGTCTTCTTGCCTTCTGCAACAGAATGTTTGCAGCCAGCAACAAGCACACGGCCGTCCGTGAAGTAGTATTCCTCACGCATATTCTTTAGAACCTCCCAGCCTTTTTCTTTCAGGGCAGGAGTAATGAACATGGTACGTATTTCCTGTTCCTTCAGTTCCTTCTTGTCAACTTTCAGCATAAGCGTATTTGCTGTTACATATTGTTTTATAACTTAGTTGCAAAGGTAGTAAAAAACATGGCAAATACAAAAAAAATAAACAAAAATGTAATAGAACAAACCAATATTCCCATTTTCAATGAGAATCTCAAATGATTTCTATTCTTTAAGTATAAGCACAAAGAAAAATGAATCTGCCAAACAATTCCGAGGAAATGTTTGGCAGATTGTATTTTACTTCTTCTTCAATGGTTCGCAGGTGAGGCCGACGCCGAGTTTCTTGAAGATCTTCTGGTCAACTTCGGAGAGTATGACGGTGGCGTGCATCTGACAACCGTTGAGCTTTGGCAACTGTGCGAGGGCTTTCTGGCACTCTTCATTGTCGGTGCTGAGCACTGAGAGGGCTACGAGGACTTCATCGCTGTGCAGACGTGGGTTGTTACGGTGCAGATACTCCGTCTTGGTCTTCTGTATTGGCTCTATCATGTGCTGTGGAATAAGCTTCACGTTGTGGTCGATGCCTGCAAGATGCTTCATGGCATTGAGCAGTAGCGCCGCAGAACAACCGAGGAGTTCGCTTGACTGCGCTGTGATAATAGTGCCGTCAGCAAGTTCTATTGCCGCAGAGGTGTGACCACACTCTGCCTTACGCTGCTTGGCAGCGACGGTAACCTTACGGGTGTCGGTGTTTATCTTTGCCTGATTGAAGAGGAGCTGTATCTTCTGTATCTCG
>JAGHTW010000034.1 GCA_018065145.1 Candidatus Prevotella equi | reverse complement strand
GGCGCAGCAAAAGAATTGCCCCCCCCAACCAGCGCAATTAGCGCTGTAAGAAGTAAATGTTTGATTTTCATTTTTTGTAAATTAATTAGCTAATTATTGATTTAGGTAAATTTGTTTTTGTTCTCGACCATGACAACTAACTCTCTCCGTTATGATTGCTAATGGTTAAGTCGGGTTATTGTGGGAGAAATATGATGAGTCATATTGATGCTGTCTGGTTTACAGTCTTTTAACATAAAGTTGCCATATCCGTAAGCGGATACACCAAACTTGTACCCGTCTTCCAATGAACCGAATGTGGCAATCTGTAAGTCTGGAGAGACAACGATTATCTTACCCTTATGTTCGTTTAGAATAACGGTTCTGTTCTGCTCAAAGTAATCTAACTGTTTTCTTATCATATTACTGTGTTCCTATTTCCTGTTCTGCAATATTTTTTGCAAAAATACATAATATTTTTTGTTTTGGCAAAATATTTTGTGTGAATTTTGCTTTTTCAAGTATTCTCGTAAATTAATTAGCTAATTATTGATTTAGATAAATTTGTTTTTATTTTATGCTTCACTAGGCGTAAATTTACGAAAATATTAAAAGTTTTATCGCTGCGCTGGCTACACGAATTGTCGCGAATTAACCACGAATTAACCATTAAGCTTTTATTTGATTATACAAGTTTCGCAAGCTCTAACTTGTTGATTTTTTTTGTCGCTTCGCGAGAAATCTTGGTGGCTAGCGCCGGAAATATGGTTGCTTACGCTTGAAATTTTTATATTTAGAAATAATTTCTTTAACAAAATTTCCCCGTAGGGTCAAATATTTCCGCTCGCAGAGCGTTAGATTTCTTGCCGTTAGGCAACTTAAGAAACTTGATTTTGATTATATAAAAAGTATTCACGTAACGTTGGTTTTTATATTAGTCGCTTTAACGCTTCTATACAACTCTTTGCTTTTGGAAGATAGTCATTGTAAGTGTCAGCATCGCACATGATAAAGTCGTCGTAGTCAGAAGACTGTCTTGAATGAAAGAGTGCTGTAAATGTCGTAAGATGTTCTTTTGCCAATAAACCTTCCTTAACAAGATGAAGGGCCATCATAGATCTTACTCCTGAGTGAGACTGAGTTTCTACACTCTTAGAGATAAGAACCGCCACGGCTGCATAGTAGCAAGCATAATAAAGTCTGCTTACGGCAAGGTTGTACCATCCTCCAAGAGCAGAGTATTCTGCCTCTTGCATCGTAGCATCTGAACGTTCCATGCGATACTTTACTAATGCCGCTCTGTCTTCTGTACTTAATGTCTCTTTCATTCGTTTTAGAGTTTTTTAGACGTAAATGCCTTCATTCTTTATGTTGAGGGTGAATGGCGTTACAGGATGATTGTTCCACCATTGTTCGGTTACGATGACAGGATTTATCTCTATTCCTGTTTCAAGCTCAACATCGTATAGCAGTGACTCTGTTATTTTTCGCTCCTTTCTGCGGAAGTGTTCTCCTTTTTCCATTGGGAGCAATATGAGAAAGTCCATGTCGGAGTCCGCATGTGCATCGCCACGTGCCTCTGATCCATACAGTATCACCTTGGCTTCTGGTGCTACCTCATGGATTGTAGTTACTGCTTTATGTAATACTCCCGGTCTTTTCATCTCTTGGGGAAATTTAATCAGTTTTTTTTGTTTTACAATATTTTTTGCAAAAATAACAATATTTTTTGTTTTGGCAAAATATTCTGTATGAATTTTGCTTTTTTGCCTAAAAATCAGTGAAATAGAGAAGATTTTATAAGTATAAATTGCATATTAGAAAAAGAATTGATAACTTTGCAGTAAATAAAAAAACAAGGTACTTATGATACTGACAGCTGATAGCGGGAGCACTAAGACTACATGGGTGCTTGGAGATAGACGATTTTCTACACAGGGCATCAATCCGTTTCACATGACGGAGGAGGTGATGCGTGGCATTATAACTGATGAGTTGCTTCAACAGATGAAAGATGCTGAGGCTTTGTCCGTCAGCGAGATACACTTCTTCGGCGCTGGATGTACGAAGGAGAAGTCGCCATTGTTGGCTACTATCCTGCGTGATGTCTTTCGTAATGCTTCGCTTGTGGAGGTGGATAGTGATATGCTCGGTGCGGCGAAGGCTCTCTTTGGCAGTACTGAGGGCATTGCGTGTATCCTCGGAACGGGCGCTAACTCGTGCCTTTATGACGGTGAGCGTATTGTGAGCAATGTGTCGCCGATGGGTTATATCCTTGGTGATGAGGGTAGCGGTGCCGTCATTGGCAAGACATTCCTTAATGCTTTGTATAAGGGTGGGCATCAGGACTTTGTTCCGGTCTTTGAATCAGAGACTGGCTTGACGCTTCCGCAGGTGATACAGCGTGTGTATCGCGAACCAATGCCTAATCGTTTCCTTGCTTCGCTATGTCCGTTCGTGAAGAGGCATCTGTCCGAGCAGTGGATAGAAGAGATGGTAGTAGATTGTTTCCGTTTGTTCTTTAGAAATAATACGCGCCATTATAATCGTCCTGACCTTGCTTGTTCTTTCGTTGGCAGCGTGGCATATTACTTCGAGGCCCAGCTTCGCATGGCAGCAAAAAAAGAAGGTTCTCTCATTGGAAGAATAATGAAAGAACCTTTATAAAGTATTAATTCATGTTGCCTTTGTATGGCTCTGCCTTCGTGGCACCGAAGTTGTCGAGTGTCATGAGGACATAGACAAACTCTTCGTTGCCTATGTCTGGCGAACCGATGTTCACCACGAAGCGTAAGGTGTTGCCTTCTGCTTTCTCCAGATTCATTCCTAAGAGCACGCCTGTCTCGTTGAATGACTGTGGCACGGCAGGTGCGAAGTTTGCCTTCGTGAATGTCTTCTTGAAGAATGTGGTACCATCGCTGCGCTTCACCTCCAGTGTCACGCTGTTGTGGTAGTACGTCTTGCCATTGTTCTCTATCGTACCAAGTGAATCAACGGACTGTCGTGTTATCTCGTAGTGATATGCGGCGCCGCCAATCCATTTCACCGTACCGCTGTTGGACTCTTTGCCCATGTGCTGTGGACCCTCATCAGGCAATTCGTCTATTGTCTCGATGATGATCTCGTCAGGGTTCTTCTCGCTTTTGCAAGAGAAGAGCACCGCTGCGGTGAGTATTATGGCTATTGATAAGAACTTCTTCATATTACTTTGATGCGCGCTCGATGTACTTGTCGATGTCCTGTGCAGCAGCGCTGTTCACGTACTTCTCCTTCACCTCTTTATATATAGCGAGGGCATCCTCTGTCTTCTTCTGGCTCTCGAGCAGACGTGCTGCCTGAATGAGGAAAGTAGGAGAGAGAGCGTTGTTTACGCCTTCCTCAGACTTGCTGTCAGCCATGCTTGCAGCCTTCTTCAGAGTGCTTATAGCCTTGTCGATGTCGCCAGTGTTAGCGTATGCGTTGCCGAGGGCAGCTGTTGCTGCTGGGCTGATGTTTGCATCGTTCTTGGTAGAGAAGTCCTCGAGGTACTTCACTGCCTCCTGCCACTTGCCAGTGTTGGCATAGCAGAGACCAGCGTAGAGGTTTGCGAGGTTTGCAGCGTCGGTGCAAGAGTAGTTGTCAGCGATAGCGAGGAAACCCTCCATTGTCTTGTCGCCGTTGAGCGCCTTCTTGAAATCGCCCTGTGCGAATGCTACCTGAGCCTTAGCGAGAGCTGTTGATGCCTTGTCCTCACGTGGACCGCCGATGAATGTGGTGTAAACAGAGATACCTGCGATGATGATGATGATAGCAGCAACGGCTACGATAATCTGCTTACGATACTTCAGGAAGAATGCCTCCTGCTTGTTGAGGGTCTGCTCCATTGTTGCAGCAGCCTCTGTGTTTTTTGTATTTGCCATTTCTTTATGTTATTTTTATTTTGTTTTCGCTTGTAATAACTTCTTATTAGCGCTTCGCGCACAATATTGCGGTGCAAAATTAATAAAAATATTTTATATAAAGAAATAAAACCTATTTTTTTTTTCAGCTATTACTTACTTCGGCAATTACCTCTACTTCTATCAGCACGTTCTTTGGCAGTGATTTTACTGCTACGGCAGAGCGTGCTGGGTATGGCTCTGTGAAATACTCTGCATAGATGCCGTTGACGGTAGCAAAGTCTGCCATATCCGCCATGAAGACGGTGGTCTTTACGACGTTCTGCATTGATGTTCCTGCGGCAGCGAGGAGGTTGCTGATGTTCTTGAATACCTGGTGCGCCTGTTCTGTGATGCCGCCCTCAACCACTTCGTTTGTCTCGGGATTGATGGCAATCTGTCCAGATGCGAATACGAGGTTTCCTGTTACTATAGCCTGGCTGTATGGACCAATCGCCTGAGGCGCTTTTTCTGTTGCAATTCTTTTCATAGTGACGTTTGTTATGGTGTTGTTTTATATAAGAACGCATTATTCATATAAATATTGTTTTACGAACACGAAATGCACGAAATACCCGAAAAATAGGGCTTCTTAAGTTGCCTGGCGGCAAGAAATCTTGTGCTCTGCAAGCGGAAATGTTTGACCCTTCGGGGAAATATAGTTAAAGAAAAACATTTCAAAATATGAAAATTTCTAGCGTAAGCAACAGTATTTCCGGCAACGGTCGCAAGATTTCTCGCGAAGCGACCAAAAAAATGCAAATTGCAACATTGTTAAAATGTCTTTCAAATGTTAATTCCTGCTATTCTTGCTGTTTCTTGCTGTTTCTTGCTGTTGCCTGCTCGTTGTGTGGTTAAGTCGAAAAAGTGCTTGTGTAACACGTTGATTAACAATCGTTTAATAGGGGCTCTGTAATCGTGCAACGATTACACTGCAATCGTTGCACGATTACCGTGTAAAAGTTATACGATTACTCGGTAAAAGTGGCACGATTACGATGCTATGGTAAAACGATAGAAAAAGCACCCTTTTTTAATTGTTAAAAAATGTGTCTAAAATACCCTGTTTTTGTCTTATGATTAAATTGTTGATTTATATCAATAATAAGTTTGTGTGTTCGGGCACAGTTGATATAAGTCAAAAATGTAACAAAATTGAAAAATCAGTTGTAATCTCTATATTGCAATTTTTGTAAAATGTCGTAATTTTGCACCAGAAAAGTCAAAAAAGTGTGTTTTTGTTCCATTTTCGACAAAAAAGTGTAAAGAAAATAACTACTATAAAACTTATGAAGAAGTATCTTTTAATGACCATGCTCATGCTGGTCAATCTCGTTGCTTGGGGTGCAGAAGGTGATCATGCTGCTCAGTTGAACATTACATCGCAGGATGCATCAACAGTAGTTCCAAACTACACAAAGTTTGCGGAACCACTGGTGACTGTAACCAAAGTTGTGGGTGGTGTTACAACCACCCTTACCAACAAGTACATCATTAAGTATTACATCTCTGGACAC
Source organism: Candidatus Prevotella equi (assembly GCA_018065145.1). Classification (GTDB taxonomy): domain Bacteria; phylum Bacteroidota; class Bacteroidia; order Bacteroidales; family Bacteroidaceae; genus Prevotella; species Prevotella equi. The sequence goes on along the minus strand of JAGHTW010000034.1, from coordinate 176 downwards.
GAGAATGACGTTGAGGCTTCAATGGATGTCAACTCACGTAAGGCAAAGGTTACAACAGATGCTACTACAGGCACTCAGGTTGAACTTTTGTTTGGTAATGTGGTTTTTGGTGCTACCGAAGGTGTAGTTACTATTAAAGTTAAGGCAACACCTATTAACGCTAGTGGCGATACTCC
>JAGHTW010000031.1 GCA_018065145.1 Candidatus Prevotella equi | reverse complement strand
GGAGAGATGCTTATCAAGCAGACTCGCAAGGAGTGGGAAGAGGAACGTGCGCTCGCTCGTGAAGAGGAACCAGAAGAGAAATTCCTCTCTACAGACGAGGTATGCAAGATTTTCAATGTGACAAAGGCTACCCTATGGACATGGCATCGCAGAGGCTACCTGTGTCACATCAAGTTTGGTATCAAGAATATGTATGCTCTGTCTGATGTTAATGCGATTAGGAGCAAGAGAGCTAAAAACGTAACCGTGGCGGCTTATTGCAAGAACTCAAAGAACATCGAACAGTCAGCATCACATACTCTGATTAACAAGAAAGGAGACAAGAAGGTATGTTAGTACAGGAACTTTGCAATGACATCCGCAGCGATGTGGAGGGAATCAAGGCTTCGGGATTCCCTCTCGATGTATTCCCAGAGAGGGTTCAGGAGATACTGCTTGATTTGTCTGCTTACGAGAACTTCAACATCGAGTATGCCGCAGCAGCCATGCTTTCAGCAGCATCAACTGCTATCGGCAACAGTCACGAGATCCTTATCAAGGGAGAATGGGCAACCTCACCAGCACTCTACATGATGCTGGTAGGTCGTCCAGGACTGGGTAAGACTCCACCTATGAGCTTTGCCTACAAGCCCATCCGTGAAAAGGATGAAGTTAATCGAGAAAAGTACAACGAGGAACTGGATGCTTACGAGCAACATGCAGGTAAGAAGGAAGAGGATGGAGCAAGACGTTCAGGGAAGCCACATCTTGTAAAGACGGTTATATCAGACTTCACACCTGAAGCACTCATGACTATCCACAGTGACAATCTCCGTGGTGTAGCTGTTTTTACTGATGAGATTCTTTCCCTCTTCAAGCAAGCGAGTAGGTACGGCAAGGATAGTATTCTGCTTGAACTGCTTCTGTCTGCATGGAGTGGTCAGCCTTTGGACACTATTCGCAAGACAGATCCTCGTCCGATTCACATCGACACTCCATGCATCAATGTCATTGGTTCCATTCAGACGCAGTTGATGTCAGAGATTATCAAGAAGGAATACACAGCAAGTGGACTTACCGACCGCTTTCTGTTTGTATTCCCTCATAATCGTAAGATTTCTCTCTGGCAGAAGCAAATGGCTAATACGCCAAGACGGGATATGACCGGAAGATGGCGAGACACCATCGGCAAACTCCTCTCATTAGAATGCATGGTAAACGAGAAGGGCAACGGTGTCGAACCTAAGCGTCTGACAATGGCTGATGATGCGCTGGATTATTTCTACGGTTGGTACAATGGCATAATAGAATCAGTCAATGCCGTGGAAGAAGACAGTCTCGTGGAGAGTCGCCAGATGAAGACTTGCAGCAATGCGGCACGCCTGGCTCTCATCATCCATCTTCTTCGATGGGCTTCTGGTGAAGTGCATAAGGACTATGTTGACTTACATTCTGTCAAGGGAGCCATTCGCATGACAGAGTATTTCGAGGATTCCTATCAGCGCATTGTCAATGCTATGGAAGAGGCTGAGGTCGGTGATACCAAAGAACTTTGGTTCGAAGGCTTGCCAGACAAGTTTACCACCGAGATGGCAAAGACCGCAGCCAAGAAGTGGAACATTCCTGACCGTACTATGTTCGATATGCTCAAGAAGATGTCCAAGCAGAAACCTCCAAGAATCAAGAAGGTCTCTCATGGCTGCTATGAGAAAATGCAAGATGACAAGTCTGCTGCAGTTTGCACTATTGCAGTTTCGCAGTTTGAACAAGCGAAGGAACCCGCTGTCGAAAAGAGAAACTGCAAAAGTGCAGAAATGCAAACTGCAAACGAGGATGATTCTTGCACTTTAACCCCAAAAGATGAAGACAATGGCTGAATACAGATTCCATCTTGAGAAATACAAGACAGGTAGCAAGGGGACTTGCCCCGCCTGTGGGAGAAACAAATGCTTCGTGCATTATGTTGATGCGGAGGGATTGATTGTGTTTCCTGACAATGTAGGCTTGTGCGACCATGTCAATTCTTGCGGTTACCACTACACTCCCAAGGATTACTTCTCTGATAATCCATCGGAGAAACCATTGGAGTCGAGGGAGTCTGCAAATGTGCCAAACAACAAGGCAGCTGAGAAGAAGGAGCCTTCCTTCATTTCCCCTTCTGTCATGCAGAGTACATTTACATCCTTTGGCATCAATCCGCTGTTTATGTTCCTGAAAGAACGATTTGGCGAGAAAGAGACTAAGCGGCTGTTTGATTTGTACAATGTTGGTACGGCAAAACTATGGGGAGGTTCCACCATCTTCTGGCAGGTCGATTCTCTTGGTAACATTAGAAGCGGTAAGGTGATGGCGTATGATGCCAAGACTGGACATCGCATCAAGGGTGATGGTGTGCACGTCTGTTGGGCACATAGTCTTCTGAAGCAGGAAAACTTCAACCTTTGCCAGTGCCTGTTCGGGGAGCATCTTCTGGCAACCATGCCTAATGTTCAGGTCGTACTGGTGGAGAGCGAGAAGACTGCTATCATTGCCAGCCACTTCATCCCTCAGTATGTATGGCTTGCTACTGGTGGTATGCAGGGATGCTTCAAGAAGGATTGTCTCTCAGTTCTTCGCTATCGTGATGTTGTTCTGATGCCTGACCTTGGTGGTTGGGACGTATGGAGTCAGAAAGCGACCGTCCTGAAAGATATTTGTCGTTCAGTTCACATGTCTGATATTCTAGAAAAGAGAGCGACTGTTGGACAACGATCAGCAGGACTTGACATTGCAGACTTCCTGCTCATGGAGGAAACGCATCAGCAGATTCTTCAGCGGATGATTCAACGTAATCCTGCGCTCCAACTGCTCATAGATACCTTGGATCTGGAACTTGTCGATGAGAGTGGTTAGTCATAAGCGGGAGGATATGGGAGGCAGCCTCGACAACGGGTGTGAAGCGGACTTTTTTTAAAAGTCCTAAACATAATAGGGACTTTTAGAATCACCACTGACGATGGTTCCCTTAAAAAGTCCAATTATGCTCAGGCGCTGCCCGAGACCCGATGCCACATTTACACACATACTGCCAGTGGTATCACTGGATTCTAAAACAAGACAACAAATATGGAAACGAATATTCCGCGCGCCTCTATCCATGTGGGAGAAGACAAGAAGTCTTTCTCAGCACAAGTCGGAAACGAGGCAGAGCGCAGAGGCTGGGACGAGAAACGTTACCAGCTTAAAAATGCGGAGGAGGACAAGAACAACCACTACAACTTCTCCCGCAAGCACCTCAACTTTGAGGTCACGAAAGGAGCGAAGATAGTGTCTCTTGGTTCTAATCCAACTCCGTTGCACATGCGCCTTCAGCAGCGATTTGATGAGCTTGGGTTCAAGCCTTATATGGATGCTGACCATCCTGGACAGGTTTCAAAGAACACTCCGAATTGCGTTGTGAACATTCTTTTTGGTGGTGACCATGATGTGATGAAACGACTCGCATTCGGTGATCAGGAACTTGACACCTCTGACCCAAATGCAGATCAAAGTGACATCGTCCTGATGCAAGCCATCCGTGACTGGGCAGTGGACACCTACAAGTTCGCTTGCCGTAAATGGGGCGAGGAAAACATCATCGGATTCTGTGTTCATTGCGATGAGACTAGCATCCACGCACATGTCCTCACGGTTCCTGTTGAACAGGTCAAGAAACGAGGACGTATAGGCAATGTGTATGTCAGAAATGACAATCCTGATGTAGAACTCACTACCAAGGAATGGAAGGCTTTGCCAAAGGACGAGCGAGACAACTACACCAAGCGAGAAGCAACCAAGGGCATGGTTGAGCGTGTGTCATACGCCAAGGTTTGGGGTGAGACCCGAAAGGATAAGTCTGACTACCTCACACAGCTTCACACCGATTATCATAATGAGGTTGGTTGCAAGTATGGACTTGAACGTGGCATCCCTTACGAGGAACTCTCTGATGAGGAGAAGCGTGAGCGCAAGCACAAGGACAAAGTCACACTTGAAGCAGAGCGTAAGGCAAAGTTAGCCATCGAAGAGGCAAAACAGCAGAAAGCAGAGATTGAAGCAGAAACGGCAATCATCCAACATCAGAAGGATGAAGCACAAAAAGAACTGAAGACAGCTCAATCAGGATTCCTTGCCAAGATCTTTCAGCCTAGCAAGTTCAAGAAAGAAGAGGCAGAGAAGATTAAGGATGCATACGAGGCAGGAGCCAAGGAAACCATTGAGAGTGTCGTCAAGGCTTCTGGATTGAAGTGGAAACAGACTCCAACGGCAGAATCTTTCGGGCAACAGTATCGCATGTCATGGGACAGCAACAGGAACCTCGCAAAGGAACTGAAGGATAAGGACTGTCTTATTTCGAAGAAGGAAGCAGAGATTAAGGAACTCAATGTCAAGGTAACCAAGTTGACAGAGGAGATAGATGGTCTCAAATTTCGATTGACTCTCATTGATGAGGATGCTGTACAGAAACTCCGCAATAACAGAATAGCAGAGAAAACTCGCGCAGACAAAGCTGAGAGAGAATTGGGAGACCTTCGTTCTGCTTATGAGAATCTTTCTATTCAGTGGAATGCTCTTTGGAAAGAGCCAGAGTTCAATGAGGCTGCAAGGAAGTTCAAGGAACGCAAGGAACGCGAGGCACGTCTTGCAGAGGAAGCCAGACGAGAGGCTGAAGCACAGGCGTCAAGACGCAATAGCGTTCTTGACAAGTTTATATCAGAAGGGCGATCTGCACTCCGTGCCTTTGCACTGACCACCAGAACTTCATTCACCCCAAAGGAGGTATCATCGATCTATTATGGGATAATGGCATCTGCTTCAAAACATAACCTTTCGCTGTTCTGCAACAATGGTATTGAAGCATCTGTAAAAGAGTTCCTGTCAGACATGTCATGGAAAGACTGCAGCAATTTTCGTGAAGAGTGCGTTTGCAGCTGGACAAGGTTGTTTGCTTCAAAAGAGGTTGATTTCTCGGAGTCTGCCATTAACAACTTCTGTGCATTTGTAGATCACATGTCATGCAGTGCAGAGACGTATGTGTCTCTTGGTGGTTCCAATGGATGTGCTGACCAGCTCACTAATTGGGATGGCACTCAAAAGCAAGGGTTGGGAGCACCAGAAAAGAAGAAAGGTTTGTCGGTGTCATAATTATAGGGGGACTTGAAAACGCCCCCCTATAATATCTTAGAATAAATAATTCCGTCAAGATATGCTTATTCACAGTTTTTATGTCAAAGTATGGTATTTTCAACCACTTCACCATCAAAGAGGTTGATGATGCGGTTAGCATAGGCTGCATCGTGCTGGCTGTGAGTTACCATCACGATTGTTGTGCCTTCGGCATTGAGCTGCGAGAGCAGTTCCATGATTTCGAGACCATTCTTTGAGTCGAGGTTACCCGTTGGCTCATCGGCAAGAATCAGCTTTGGCTTACCCACCACCGCACGGGCAATGGCAACGCGCTGCTGCTGACCGCCCGAGAGTTGCTGAGGATAGTGCGTGGCACGCTGTGAGAGGTTCACCTTACGAAGGATGTCCAGCACACGTTGCTTGCGCTCTGCCTTTGGCACCTTGAGGTACTTCAACTGCAGGTCGATGTTCTCCTCAACGGTCAGTTCGTCGATGAGGTTGAAACTCTGGAACACGAAGCCGATACGTCCTTTGCGATACTTGGTGCGATCCTTCTCTTTGAGGTGTCCTACCTCCTCGCCTCCGAGGTAGTAGTTGCCACTATCTGGATTGTCCAACAATCCAAGAATATTCAGGAGCGTTGACTTGCCACAACCCGAAGGTCCCATGATGGCCACGAACTCACCTTCCTTTACTTCCAGACTTACGCCATTCAATGCTGTTGTCTCCACATTCTCAGTGCGGAATACTTTTGTGAGATTTTCAATCTTTATCATCATTGTATATTGTTTTAATTTTGTTTATTCTGTTTTGATACTTTCTACAGGGTTTATCGTTGCCACTCGCCAGCTCTGCACGATGACGGTCAGCAATACAACCATACTGACGATGAGGAATGCCAGAGGGAACAGCCACCAATGGATAGGTGTATGCTCGGCAAAGTTCTGCAGCCATTGCTCACTGATGAAGTAGCCTATAGGGGCTGCTATTACAAAGGAAAGGATGAGCGGGATGGCATAACGCTGCGTGA
>JAGHTW010000127.1 GCA_018065145.1 Candidatus Prevotella equi | reverse complement strand
ATCGTCTTCAACAGAAAGCCCTCTTGACTTCAAGAGCTTCACCAAATCATGAGAATCTGTATATTGTTTACCAAATGGTATTGTTGCTGTCATGATGAAATATACGTATAAAAAAACGACCCGCACATTTGAGCATCGTTGAGAGGCTTGGCGGGTTCTCGTGTTGCAAAGATATAAAGAATATATCATTCTAACAATTTTTTCTGACGAAAAATGTAATTTTAGGTGCACTTTTTGGCGTTTTTTGACCGAAAATGGCAGGTTGAATGTATATTTTAAGCATTTTTTGCTCGTATTTGGTGAGAAATGTGTAACTTTGCATCGTCGTGCCTACGCTGTGCCATCTAAAAGGATGCGCGGCTGGGTGGGACACTACATAATGTAAAAGCGTCATCGATGCTTTGTCTGTTGGCTTCTTGAAACCTAGGAAATTTCAATTGTGTGTCAAGGACAATGTCAGAAGTGAATGCTACGGGTATGCAATAATGGTATCCCGGGGTGTGCATGAGGGTATATTATATCCTCAAGGCACACTTTTCCGGAGGTACGTGCAACATACCGGCGTAGGCAGTCACTCTACAAGTTCACACACAAGGGTTTTCCTAGGACCTCAAGAGCGGACGAGTAGAGTTGGAGGCCTACGTTTTTTGCGTTATAGTAGGTAAAGTAGTCAAACTAAATTGCCTTATCGGGTTTCTGGGGCACAAAGTGTAACAAAAAAATGATATGGCTTTAATAGATGTTGTAAAATGCGAAGTCAACGACAAAGAGCTAGTTTACAAGTTTCCATCTGAAGATTTAAGAATAGGCACCCAACTTATCGTCTACACAGGACAAACAGCGTTCTTTGTTAAAGGCGGAAAAGTAATGGATCAGTTTGAAAGTGGCACATACACGATCAAAACAGAAAACATTCCAATCCTCAACAAACTCATCAATATTCCTTTCGGAGGAAACACCCCTTTTAAGGCTGAGGTATGGTTTATTAACCGATTGGCAATTCTAGATTCAAAATGGGGTACTCCCACACCTATCCAGTTGAAGGATCCCGAGTATGGGGTTATTGTTCCCGTTAGAGCATTTGGTCAATATGGCCTTAAAGTTGCAAATCCGAAGTTGTTTCTTGAAACCCTAGTAGGAAACACAACATCGTTCACTACGGAAAAGGTGGGCGATTATTTCAAAGGCAAAATGGTGTCAAAACTCACCAATTTGCTATCAACAAAGATTGCAGATTACAAAATATCTGTCCTCAATATCAATTCGCATTTGACTGAGATGTCAGAAATGCTACAGAAAGAGATTGGCAAGGACTTTGCGAATTATGGATTGCAACTTGAATCATTCAACGTAATGTCTGTCAATGTTCCTCAGGATGATCCGAGTTTTAAGAAACTAAAGGAGGCCATTGACAAGGCTGCGCAGTTGCGTATTGTTGGAAGGGATATCTATCAGATGGATCGTTCCTTCGATGTCCTTGACAAAGTGGCAGCAAACGAAGGGGCATCTAGCAGCTTAATGAATATGGGTATGGGATTAGGCGTAGGAATGAATATGGGTAACCATATGGGAGCTATGGCAGCACAAAATTTGAATACTCATATAGCACCTCCGCCAATTCCACAGCAATCTACCTATTATCTAGCAATAAATGGGCAGCAATCAGGGCCATTTGATGTGGCTACTATAACCTCGTATGTGAATGGCGGACAAGTGACCAAAGATACCCTTGCATGGAAGCAAGGTATGCCTACTTGGTCTGCACTTGGTTCAATCCCAGAATTCTCTTGTCTCTTTGCACCTTGCCCTCCTCCAATTCCACCAACACTTTAAATCTCACATAAATGAAAAATGTCTTTCTAACTATTGGTGGACTAATATTAATAGTAAATGTCCTATGCGGATTCGTACTCTCGTCCTACACCCTATTCAATTGTGTGCTATCGTCATGCGTTTTAATTGTCAATGTTATTGCCTTGACTGTAATTACGGCAGTAAAGTTAAAAGATGCTTTCAAAATATCACTCTCAATACTTTTTCCCCTTATGGGGCTTATAGAGTTCGTATTTAGTCTGTTGTCGAGCGAAAGCGTCCAAGACAATTGGTACATCATATTTATTATTATAGTATCTTTACTAAAGAGTATACTATTAGTGTCAACAAGTTTTATATCAAAAAAAACAATAAAATAACAGGTTATGGAAATCTTAAATGTTAATAGCAATTGTCCAAATTGTGGTGCTCCTATCGAAATCGATCAAGATGCGCAAGCTTTTATTTGTAAATATTGTTCGTCTGTTGTCGCAGTTATTCCAAGAACACCAAGTCAAATTGAAGAAAGCAAAACAGAATTGCCTATTCTGCGCAAGGTGGAGCCTGAACTTAAGTATCAAGCCAACCATCAAGTTTCAGCATTAAATGCCCAAGGTGGGCACCTCTGGATTACAAAGGATGAGGTCGTATTCAAGCCTCATGCACTAAATGTGGGTCCATTGGGGAAACGTTACATTAGAATTCAAGACGTTGTGGGATACAAAAAGGGTGCTCTTACGCATATGTCCATTTTTACAAAGAGCGGATATGAGATGGATATTGTTGTTTGGAAAAAGGATGAGATTATTAATGAAATTGAGAAAAGACGTGTTAATCATTTCCAAAGTCAAGGGTTGCCAGTACCTTCATTGCAATTTAGTGATGGTGTAAGTTCATCAAGCAATATTGCAGGAGGAACTGTTTCCGCTGAACAAATGAGTTCTAATTCTGGATGTTTAGGAGTTATAGCAGCGTTTGTAATTTCTGCTAGTGCCGTATTATATTCAATCCTATGCTAATAATGATAGAGTATGAGTTTTATTAAAAGTCAGATTGAAATGTTAAAAGATGCCATTGATAATGGCATTGTAACTAAAGACAGCCCTTTGATCTTAGAACAGAAAGAGAGAATCATTGATATGCTCTTTGATATGTATAGTGCGACTGGCGTGGAATTGTCAAAATCGCAAATTGGTGCATCTGTAGACAAAATTTTTGCTGATATATTGGGAATAGAATAGAAGTATATGGAAAATATGGGAGGGTCAGACTTGAACTCTCCCATATTCATATAATTATTGTGAATTCACCACATTCGAATCACCTACAATGCCCCTTTTGCTTCGTCTGCGCTTTTCGAGAGTTTTTGACAGTTTTGGCGGCATGTAGCCAGCAACGGAGTCGGAAGTTCTCGTCATCTTCCTCCTTCTTGCGACCATCCCAGCCTGTCTCACTACTGACAGAACCGCCACCAGCGCAAGAGATGCTGACATAGTGACCGCCCATGAGGGCAACGGCTACCTCACGTACGAGTTTGGCGGTGTCAGGCTTCTCAAAGAGAGTAAGTAGGTTGAGAGTATCAGAAGTCTGCTGACTGCGATGATACTTCTCTGAGCGAAGGTTATCTCCGAGCTCTTCCATATCACGCTGCTGCATCAGACGGAATTTTCGTTCGCCGATGATGTTTTTCTGAGCTGCATCCATAACGGTCTTGCCATAGGACATGAGAGAGCCCTGAAACTGCTCCCTAATGCTGACGTTCTGAACCTTCATCCATTCGTCGATGTTGCCGAAGCGAGGAGGACGCTCTGTAATCTTTGGCGGTTTCACCTTGATGTCTAGCTTACTTCTTTTTCTCTTCGCCTAACTGTCCAGGAATGTGGAAGCCGAACTGTTTGGAATCAGGACGATCAAGGTGAATGTTCTCATTCTCTGATGTGGTGGTAAGGTTCTGGAGGCTGCTAATGTCCATTGGAACACCATTGTACTGGCAGATGTCAGGGAACAATCTGAGAAAGAAAACAGCGCAATTCTCACTGTTGTACGGTTTCCACTTGCCATAGCCCAAACGAGTGGCGATATTCCAGATAAGATGTCTTACATCAAACGAGTTCAGTGTCACCTTGAATTTGGTGAATGGGGTTGGCTCGTATTTCGGGTTCTCGATAAAGCCACGCAGTTCCTTCCATAGATCATCCATGTACTTGTCCTCTATGAATGGAGCCATGATAAAGCGGACATACTCTTCGATGGTAACAACTTTCTTCTGAGCATCGGCAGCTTGCATCTTCTCGTGATACTTGATTCCTGCCAGATAGGTGGCATTTGCATCGCATGGCTCTACTGTTGGGGCTTCCTCTTTTACTGATGCTGGTTCAGACTCATCGGTGGGAGTCTCTGTTGTATTACCTGAAGGAGTGGCTTCTGTCGATTTACTGTTTCCTACAGGATGCGACTCGGCATAGGCATCAGCCGCTGCGCTGGCGATTGATGCGGAACTGCTGTCTGCAACGGCTTCTGCGATGTTGACATTGTTGTTGGTGATGTCATTGACAACATTGTTTACAACCTCAGTATTGACCTCGTTGATGATTTCGTGCTGATTGACGATGGTGTTCTGAACTACGATCTGAGGTTGCTGTGGTTCTGGACGTGATACTTTATGGCTCTGTACCTCTGCCAGTTGCTTCTTGCGAGCCTCTTCTGCAAGCTTCTCTGCCTTGATGCGCTCGCGTTCGCTTTTGGGAACCATGTTCTCCAACTGTGTAAATATCTGCCATGCGCATACGCATAAGGTGATGGCAATTGCTACTGTGATGGTGATAGCCAGAAACTCACTCTGCATCCTCGCCTTCATTACTACATACGCAACAGTGGATATGATGATGCATCCCATGCATACCAGTATCAATATCCAAAGATTTCCTTTCTTGTTGTTTGCCATAAAGGTTATTTGAATGGATTATTGGCAATACTGACTTTATATTGCCAGATTTACATTACTTTTCAGATTAGAAGATGCAGTCATCTTCAGGGATTTCTGCTCGCTCTATACACATTATATAATATATAGGCATGTAGGTGACATTATCCTTTGTATATACTTCGCGTTCATTGTCAAGCACTATGCCCGAAGGAATATTGTACTCTTTGTCAGCAAGGAATTTGTCAAGTGCCTTGTGCGATGTGAAGTCCTTACCAGACTTAACTTCAATAGGCAATACTGTCATTCCTGCCACATTGTTTACAAGATAGTCAACCTCGCCCTTCTTCGCATTGTCATAATAGAAGAGATCATGTCCATGCGCCTTTAGTTCCTGAGCGACTACGCTCTCGTACACCGAACCGAGGTTGATGCTTCGTTCGTCCTTCATCACAGGAGCGATATTGTATTCGTACAATCGTCCCGTGAGCATACCTACATCGTTGAGATACAGTTTCAGCAGGTTCTTGTGAACTGACTCTGACAGTGGATATTTGGGATTTGAGATAGCATGTACATCAAGGGCGATGCCTGATGATATGAGGTATTCAAACTCTTCGGCATACCATTCGAACCTATCACCTTTCTTTCCGCGAATGTCTTTTGCTACAATACGTTTCTTCTTGTTCTCCATCTGAGACACGATCATGTCGTAGATGCGCCGTATAAGGAGTTTCTTGCTTGACTCCTTTTCGTACTTGGCGGCATCTTCCTTATAGAGGTTGCGGATTGATTCCTGAACCTCTCGGACACGGACAATGTTGTGGGTTTCCATGTATGTGTTGACAGCATCAGGCAGACCGCCCACCAGTAGATACTTTCTGAACTCACCAAGCAGATTCTGATGCTGTGCCTCAGAGACTGAAACCTGTCGCTTGTAGCAATCACGTACATAGTCAAGAGCCTCTTTGCCCCAACCTTCTGCCATCAGCCATTCCTCGAAGTCAAGCTGATACATCTGCTTGCGGATGATACTGCCAACAGGTATTGAAGCTGTATTGCGAAGAGCGATACCAAGCAAGCTGCCACTGGCAATGTATGTGAACTTACCTTCCTCTCGCAGGAATTTTAGCATGGTAAGATACTGAGGGTAGTGCTGTATCTCATCGAGGAAGACAAGCGTGTCGGACTTATCGCCCAACTTTCCACCTGCAACCATGCTCAGGGTCATATAGAACTCGTCCAACTTGTGAATATCACGAAAGAGTCCGTCCTCTTCATCATCCTTTACAAAGTTCACTTCGACGAAGTTCTTGTAAAGACGATTGCCAACTTCACGTATTATGTATGATTTACCAATCTGTCGGGCTCCTTCCACAACCATTATCTTGTCGTTGCCAGAGCGCAGATGTGCCTCAATATCAGTGCTGATTTTTCTGTAAAGCATAGTCGAATTACACTTTTTGTTTATTTTTACGCTTGCAAAATTACACTTTTTCTTTTATATACATATCTAAAAATTACACTTTTTCTCGGTTTTTAACCAAATTAGGGTATTTCTTCATGAATTTTCACTATATGCATAGCAATAATTGTATGCCAATTATTCAATTTTAATGTTAGGGCGTCGCGAATTGCGACACCCTAACAACATACGAGAGAAAAAGTTGTTTACTCCGTTCCCGTAGGCTTGACAACGCTGAGAGGTTGCACCTTGGGTTTCAGCGTAATGCGGTCAACACTCTGTCGCTTGGTCTCGTCGCTCATGTCGGCATAGATCTGAGTGGTCTCGACATTCTTGTGTCCGAGTATTCTCTGGATGACATAGATGCTTGTTCCTGCATCTGCCTGGAGTGAGCCGAAGGTGTGGCGAGAACCATGGAAGGTTATATGCTTTGTTACGTCTGCAGCCTTTATCCAATTCTTCAGAGGTGCTTGGAACATGCTGTTCTTCAATCCAGGGAACACCTTATCTGTAGGTTGGCGGTTCTCATCCTTGTCATAGAAGCCTATGAGTTCAAGTGCCTCCTCGCTGACAGGGTTATTGACGAGCTGCTTGGTCTTCTGCATACGGACTGTGATGTACATGCCACCGTTGCCGTATGGCTGTATCTTCTTCCAGGTAAGTTCCATGACATCGCTCTTGCGGAGTCCTGTGAGACATGCGAACAAGAACGCCTTCTTCAGTTCGGGTTCCTTACACTCCGTCTCTGCCAGTTTCACAAGTTCTGGCTGTGCGAGATGTTCCTTTTCGGTCGGGATAGTATCTATCTTCTCCAGATAGCCATTAGGATTCTCCTGAATCTTGTGGTCACGATAGGCGGTATGAAGTACAGCAC
>JAGHTW010000023.1 GCA_018065145.1 Candidatus Prevotella equi | reverse complement strand
GCAGTTCATCGCCAACGCTTATTCCTCTTGCTATGACTGACAGTTTGAGTTCCGGATATTGTTGCAGACGACGGGAGATATAGAAGTTTGTAGTATCTCCCTCCATTGTGCTGGCAAGGGCAAATATCACTTCTTTGGCATTTGCCGCACGTTCCACAAGAGAGTCAATGGCTATATCATTAGGTCCTATACCATCCATAGGCGATATTACTCCACCAAGGACATGATACAGTCCACGATATTGCTGTGTCTGTTCTATTGCTATGACATCCTGAATATTCTCCACGACACATATCGTACTGTCATCTCGTGACCTATCGGCGCAAATAGGACATATCTCCGTATCTGAAATATTATGGCACACACTACAGTAACACACCTCACGGCGGAGTGTGGTGAGTGCATCGGCAAATGCCTGCACATCTTCCACATCCTGTCGTAAGGTATGCAATACCAGGCGTAGCGCCGTCTTGCGGCCTATGCCTGGTAAGCGAGAGAATTGTGACACTGCGTCATCTAACAGTTGTGCCATAAATAAAAATTACTGCATTTTACGAAGTCCTTCCCACTTTACATTCCATTTGCCATCCTGTGGGAAACCTGGATTAGAAATCTCTGGACAGCCATCCCATCCTGCACACATCATAGCAACGGCATCAAGCAATGCTCCATTGCCAGGGAGATAGAGGCGCAAACGCTTTGGTTCCTGATAGTTGTGTCCAGATACGAGATATGTATTCTTTCCCTTATCGATAAGGAGTGCACGTATAGCATTCTCACCATCGCCAAGACGTGCAGCACACATAGCGGTCATACCATAGTCCCAACCCCATGTGGTAGGCCAGTTCCAGTTATCCATCACCCAATCAAGAGTCTTCTGCATCTTTGCCTTATCATAGAGTCCGTAGCTTGGCAATAGTCCGCAAGCGCCCAACACAGCAGGATGGTCGCTGCGACACTTAAGATAGAACTCATCAGCAGAAAGTTGTTTCTTTCCTGTGTCTCCACCGTAATCAAACGGATCGAAGGCGTTGTCGCCTGTTGCTGCATCAAGGAAAGGTTGCGTTGGAGCTCCAGCTGTATATATACCATCATGCTCTGGCAGTGATGCCATACGTGAGATGATGTCATCCCACTCTGCATGTCGTGACAGTCCCTGACGCTCACGCCATGTCTGAGCTGTCTTCAATCCATATACCCAATAAACCTGTTCGAAAGGATGATGATATGAGAAGTCTTTAGACATAGACTCCTGCATAGCCGTCTGGCCATGAAGCTTTATCTTCTCACCATCCTTTGCGCATGAGAGAGCGAAGTCAGCCATAAATTCTGCTGTCTCCTCGACATACTTTGCATACTTTGCCAGTGTCTCTGGTGTAGGATTATGACGATACATCTCCTCTGCCATATATATATAATGTGGCTGCTGCCATGTGAGGAAAGAACCTACGTTAGAAGGAGATTCTCCTACCCATGGATCAGTCATCTTCATCCAACGGATTCCCTTGAAGTGCTGTCGCTCGGCAATCTTCCTTGCCATAGGATATGCCTTCTCGTTGTACCACTCAAGAATTTTCGCCATTACATTCGGACGGTTCCATAGCGAGAAATCAACGGTATGCCACCATGTCATCTCAAGATGCGGACGTCCGAACCAGGAGTTATATGTCAAACCCGTCTCCTGTGCTGGCGTTTCATTGGCACAGTTGATATATGTGAGGTACTGTGACAGAACAACACGGCGCTCCAATTCCTTGGCGCGAGTGTCGCTACAGTCAGAGAAATCAACGATAGCTCCTTCATTCCACCAGTTGTTCCAATAATTCTTCACTTCGTTAATGTCACGAGAGAAGATGAAGGCATTATGAAGGTCCTCATGATTCAGGGCATATTCCACTTGCACGTCTATCTTCTCACCCTTAGGAGAGAGCATATATGTATGAGGCTTTACCTGTTCTATCGCAGCCTTACCAATCCAAGAGATTCGCACGAAATACATTGCAGAGTCCATCTTATGACGGATTACGACGGAGTTCTGTGACTTATAGAATATATTTGACTTATGAGCATCATCCTTTCCCCACTCCGTTGCAGCGTCGGCATGCTTGCCTGTTACGTATGGCAAGGTAAATGCGAGCTTCGCTTTTCCGCTTGTAAAGAGACGTGTGTTAGCGCTGAACATCAATGCTGAATAGTCTGCGCGTGCAGCAGTAGTAACAGTGACTGGTGTTCCCAAAACAGAGAACTTGGAGCGAATATTACCATCATAAAGGTTAAGCGTCTGGTCTATGTCCTTTATGTCGCTGAGTTTCATCGTATCACCCTTTTCTACAAAGACAAAGCCCATATTACCGAGATTCACACGATGTGGGTTCACACGGAAATACTCTGTAGCGTCCTTGTTACGTCCCTGTGTCTTATACTCTACAGCATATTCCTCTTCACGTCCGTGACCAAGATTCATAACCTTGTTGGTCTCTGATGGTTGTAGTTTATCTATATTTGGGAATGAATGCCATCCCCAATCAGACATGGCACAAAGAGGTACTCCTTCTTCATAATCTTTTGGAAAAGACTGAAGTCCTGTCACGTCAACAGTTGTTGCGAAATGTCCATTGCCAACAGTCAACGAACTAAGATTATCAGCAGTTGTGACATGAGGATTATTTCTTGTCACGACGGCCTTACGGTTTATCTTCTGCGCCATAACGATTGTCACCATCATGAGCATTAATATCAGAGCTATTTTTCTCACAGTTAATAGTTTTTAGTTTTCGTTATAATAGTTTTCCTTAAATATTCTAACATTAGAACTTATTCACCACCACGGGATGGGATTTCATTATACTATCCCTCATCAGTGAATCACGATTGAGTGAGTCCGTTTGTTCTTCCGGTTCCTCCGTCTTCACTGGAGCAGGCGGTTCTGTTCGCAGATGAAGAAGTTTCACATTGCTTATTGATGCCAAACGCAGAGACATAGAGTTTTGTTCGGACGTACGCTGTACGAGGTTTTGATTAAGCATCATGTATCCGCGTATCTTTTTGATATGCAGTCTGTCCACGTCATTGTTTATAGTCACTATGCCGTGTCCATCCTGCGTAGTATGAGTGATACTTGTTGCTATGCTGTCGTTATCATAATGCACAGCAAGGAATGTAGCCACATCACGATATCCATCCTGGAATATCATCTGAACATCATACTGCATTGTTATGCGGTCACCATCCTCAAATGTTGAGTCTGGTAATATCTCAAAGGAATAGCGGTTATATGGAGCTTGATGCATGAGTATAAAGTAAGACTGATCTCTCCATACGTTAGCCGTATCTGCTGTAGCATCCTGCAGTCCATCAACCTTTCCTCCAAGAGCTATAACATTCTTGTCAACACGCTCCGACAGTGACATATATATATTGTACATATCACGCGCGTTACGACAATAGTAAGCATAAGAAGAATCCCACTGTGCCTGATCTATTCCATGCTTCTGCAATACTATACTTCTCAAAGCATGTATATCAGCATCATTATCTATCTGCTCACGGTCCTCAAAAAGAGTCTGCGCCACATGCATGTCATATAACACGTCCTCCATCTCGTCAGCATCAAGTATTCCCGATGGCAACGATGGCTTACATGCTACGATGAGCAATAAGAGGAATATGTAGCTAAGCTTTCTCATTTGATAACGCGGAGAGTTCTTTTCGGCAGAACAGCAATAATGCCACCACACTCACAGAGATACAGGAGTCTGCAAAATTGAATACAGGAGAAAAGAATATAAATGGTTCTCCCGCCCACAGCGGGAACCAATCAGGATATGTCGTGACGATAAGTGGGAAATAGAACATATCCACAACCCTACCAAGCAGGAATGGTGCATATCCCGTACCGAAATCAACGAAGAATCCATGATAAAATGGTGACGCTCCGTTAAACACCAGTCCGTAAAACATACAGTCAATAAGGTTTCCCATTGCTCCTGCAAGTATGAGGGATAGTAATACTACCCATCGCATTCTTGCTCCTTTCTGTACCTGCTTGAATATATACCAGCCAAGGGCTACACATGCTATCATACGAAATATGCTCAGTGCATACTTCGGTATGAACGTCATGCCATACGCCATGCCGTTATTCTCAATGAAAGACAGATAGAACCAATCGGTTATTTTAATGCTTTCATGCAAACACATATTAGTCCTCACCCAAATCTTTATGACTTGGTCGATAACTAACAGTGAAATAACGAGAAGCGATAATAGTATTATCTGCTTATTCTTTTTACTCATTAATGATTCTTTTTCATTTTTGACTCTACAGAAAGAGTAGCATGCGGAACGATGCGAAGGCGCTCCTTTGGTATCAGTTCTCCAGTCATACGGTCAATGCCATATGTCTTGTTACTGATACGAATGAGTGCTGCTTCCAGTCCCTGGATAAACTTCTGCTGACGCTGTGCAAGCATTATTATCTCCTGCTTGCTCTGTGTAGTAGAACCTTCCTCCAGTACCTTGTACGTAGGTGATGTATCAGCTACGTCATTACCTTCATCATTACGCAAGGCACGCATCATGTCATTGTAGTCACGTCGTGCCAACGCCAGTTTCTGTTCAACAATTTCCTTAAACTCTGCAAGATCTTCGTCACTATAACGAACTTTTATTTCAGCCATAGGATTTAGTAATGTTAGGTTAGTTATTTTTATATGCAATTCCTCCCCTGCCCCATGATGGAGCGAGGGAGGAATAATTGTTTATTAGTTTTTCGTTATCTGTACCTTAGCCTTGAAGTCTCCGAATTCCTGTTCAACACCATTCACGGCATCACCCATAACAAGGCTGTTTGCAAGCACCTGTGCCTTGATATGCTCACCGAATACCTTTACAGCCTCAGCCAGTTCTGCATTATTGTCTATCACGACATCGATACGGTCTGTTATCTCAAGACCGGTATCCTTACGCAGTGCCTGGATACGCTTGATGATAAGGCGTGAGAGTCCTTCATTCTTCAGTTCTGGTGTTATCTCTATGTCAAGAGCAACGGTAATCTTACCCTCCTGTGCTATTGTCCATCCTGGGATGTCCTCTGAGATAATCTCAACGTCAACAGCCTCAACGGTAACATTCTCACCACCAGCAACAAGAGCAATCGTACCATTAGCCTCAAGCTCTGCAATCTGCTCCTGACTCATTGCCATAACAGCAGCATTGACATCCTTCATCAGCTTGCCGAACTTCTTACCCATTGTGCGGAAGTTACACTTCACTTTCTTGACGAGCTGCATACCGGCACCATCCTCAATGAATGTCAGTTCCTTCACGTTTGTCTCTGCAAGGATAACGGACGCCATGCGTTCTATTCTTGCGCGCAACTGCTTATCACTCGCAGGTATTGAGATAGCCTGCAGTGCCTGTATTACAGGAATCTTCACCTTCTTACGCAGTGAAAGAACCATTGATGTTACCTGCATGGCAACTTGCATAGCCTGTTCAAGTTCTGCATCAATATATGATTCGTTTGCCTCTGGATACTTTGCAAGGTGAACACTATCCGCAGTATCCTTACCTGTAACCTTATTAAGGTCAAGGAATAACTGATCTGCATAGAAAGGAGCTACAGGTGCGATAAGACGTGCTATTGTGTCTATGCAAGTATAGAGTGTCTGGTAAGCAGAAAGCTTGTCTGTTGTCATTCCGCCACCCCAGAAACGTTTCTTGTTCAAACGGATATACCAGTTAGACAGTTTGTCTATTACGAAGTTCTGAATGAGACGTCCTGCTGGAGTTACATCGTAGTTAGCGAGATTCTCGTCAACATTCTTCACAAGTGTATTAAGCTCAGACAACAGCCAACGGTCAAAGTCAGGACGCTCTGCGAATGGAACGTCAGCCTCAGCGTATGTAAATCCATCAACATTAGCATAGAGTGTAAAGAAAGAGTATGCCTGGTAAAGCTTCACGAAGAAGGAACCTGTCACCTCTTTCACTCCATCAGGATCGAATGAAAGGTTATCCCATGGTGAAGAGTTTGTCACCATGTACCAACGTACTGCGTCAGCACCGTATGTACCAATGCAATCGAATGGATTGATAACATTACCCAGACGCTTAGACATCTTGACGCCGTTCTTGTCAAGCACGAGACCATTGGAGATAACATTCTTGAATGCAACAGAATCAAATATCATTGTACCGAGAGCATGGAGTGTGAAGAACCATCCACGTGTCTGGTCAACGCCCTCTGCGATAAAGTCTGCAGGATAAGCCTTACGGTCGTCTATGAGTTCCTTGTTCTCGAAAGGATAGTGTATCTGTGCGTATGGCATAGCACCAGAATCGAACCATACATCGATAAGGTCGAGTTCACGTGTCAGAACGCTACCATCCTTACCAACGAGCTTGATATAGTCAACGTATGGACGGTGAAGGTCTATCTTGTCGTAGTTCTCCTGTGACATATCGCCAGGAACGAAGCCCTTCGCCTTGAATGGATTCTCTGTCATTACGCCAGCAGCAACAGCCTTCTCTATCTCGTTGTAGAGTTCTTCTACGCTACCGATACAAATCTCTTCCTTTGTATCGCGGTTACGCCAGATAGGAAGAGGAGTACCCCAGTAACGCGAACGTGAAAGGTTCCAGTCGTTAAGGTTCTCAAGCCACTTACCGAAGCGTCCGGTACCTGTTGACTCTGGATGCCAGTTGATGGTCTTGTTAAGCTCGAACATACGATCCTTCTTTGCAGTCGAGCGAATAAACCATGAGTCAAGAGGATAATAGAGCACTGGCTTATCAGTACGCCAGCAGTGAGGATAGTTATGCACATGCTTCTCAATCTTGAATGCGCTACCCTCTTCCTTCATCTCAAGACAGATGATGATATTGAGGTCCATATCCTTTGCGGCAGCCTTCTCGTCATACTTGCCGCCCTCGTTATACTTAGGGTCATAAGCATTCTTCACATAGTCACCGCTATGCTTCCAGTAAGACTCATTGACACAAAGCTCAAGGAACTTAGGATCGATATCTTCCTTCACGAAATACTTACCCTGGAAGTCAACCATAGGACGTGTGTCACCAGCCTTATCCATGATAAAGAGTGAAGGTATGCCAGCATCCTTTGCTACCTTAGCATCGTCAGCACCGAATGTAGGTGCGATATGTACGATACCGGTACCATCCTCTGTTGTAACGTAGTCACCAGGAATAACGCGGAAAGCCTCATCCTGCTTTGGAACTATCTCGTCACCCTCCAATGCGCATGGCTTAACCCATGGCATGAGCTGCTGATAATGCAGTCCTACAAGGTCAGCACCAGTACCACGCCACAATATTTCTATAGGAGTCTCATTGCCCTCCTCATCCTTTATAGGAGCGAAATAAGCAGAAAGACGTGACTCTGCTATTACATATATAGCCTCTTCGTTAGTATAAGGGTTGTTACCCTTTATAGCTACATAGTCAATCTTAGGGCCAACACAGAGTGCCGTATTTGAAGGCAGTGTCCATGGTGTAGTAGTCCATGCAAGGATATAAGTGCTGAGACCATTCTGATCAAAAGGAGTATTATCAACGACCTTGAACTGTGCAGTAACGGTAGTATCCTTAACGTCACGGTAACAGCCTGGCTGGTTCAGCTCATGCGAAGAAAGTCCTGTACCTGCAGCAGGTGAATATGGCTGAATGGTATATCCCTTATAAAGCAAGTCCTTGCTATAAAGTTGCTTGAGGAGATACCACAATGTCTCGATATACTTATTATCGTATGTGATGTATGGGTTCTCAAGGTCAACCCAGTAACCCATCTGGTTTGTAATGTCAGACCACTCAGAAGTGTACATCATGACATTCTCACGACATTTCTGGTTGTATCCATCTACACTTACCTTTGGTCCACCGATATCCTCTTTTGTGATACCCAGTTCCTTCTCTACAGACAACTCTACAGGCAGTCCGTGAGTATCCCAACCAGCCTTACGCTTTACCTGATAACCCTTCATGGTCTTATAACGAAGGAATGTATCCTTGATGGTACGTCCCATCACATGATGTATGCCTGGGTGACCATTTGCTGATGGTGGTCCCTCAAAGAAAACGAACTTAGGAGCGCCTTCACGCTCATCGATGGTACGATGGAAGACGTCTTTCTTCTCCCATTCTGCCAATACTGCCTTGTTTGTCTCAACAAGGTTCATGCCCTTATGCTCGGCAAATTTCTTTTCCATTGTTTATTTATTGTTTTTATTATTTTCTTCTTTATTCGTATCGCATAGATTTCGCTGGTTGTATGTGTGACACGAAATAGCTCGGTAACACAAGTACAGCAACCGTTATGATAAGCGTAGCGACATTCAGCAGTGCTATCACTGGATAATTCAGTTCCACTGGTGCCTCAGACACGTAATATGCCGTTGGATCCAACTGTACGATACCTGTATATTGCTGCAACAGGCAGAAGCCTATGCCAATAACATTTCCCCATATCATACCCTTTATGACGATGAACAGTGCCAACCATCTGAACGTCTTACGCACCATACTGTTTCTAGCTCCCAGAGCTTTCAACAGTCCTATCATAGATGTTCGTTCAAGGATGATGATGAGCAGTCCGCTGATCATAGTAAAGCCCGCCACACATATCATCAATATGAGTATTATCCATACATTCATGTCCAACAAGTCCAGCCAAGAGAAGACCTGAGGATTAATCTCTCTTATTGTGAGTGATGACAAAGGATGTTCTCCTGAGTCATAGGTTTTATTCACCTTATTTATAATAATATCCTCTACGGCATCGATGCTATCAAAGTCGCACACCGTCAGTTCCGCTCCCGTGCACTCTATCAAATCCTCATCAGGAAGGCTCTGCCATCCATTCAGTCTGCTGATTGTATATAGGTCTGTGAAGCATATCGTCTCATCATATTTCGACATATTCGTCTGATATATGCCTTGCACAGTGAATGGCCTTGCCCTCACATCATCATCACCCAGAAAATATGCATAGACCTTATCTCCCGTATGCAGTCGCAGCTTATCCGCCATCGTCTTTGACACCAGCAACTGCTGCGTACTCTTCGCCATACTGAGACTTGGCATCTTACCTTCTATGACATTACTGGCAATGAACGTAGTATCATAATCCTCGCCAACGCCTTTGAACACTACGCCCAGAAAGTCTGAATCAGTCTTTAGCACTCCCTGTTTCTGCGAATAGCGTTGCACATGCTCCACGCCTTTGATACGTTTCAGTACTTTATAAAGAGAGTCATTGACATTTATTGGATGCGTCTGGTCCGTTGTCTGCAACGTCATATAGTTCGACACCACGATATGACTGCCAAAGCCTACGACCTTATCACGTATAGTATGCTTGAATCCAAGCACCACACACACGGATATTATCATCGTAGCGATACCGATGGCTATACCCAGCATAGCAATGCGCACAGCAGGTTTACTAACCTTCTGCGTACCATCACCTCCTGTATAGAGATGTCGTGCTATGTAAAACGGCAGAGACATGTTCAAATTAACGAATTATGATTACGTTCGTCTGAGCACGGAAATGCTAAGCATCCACCCTTCCAGGATATGCTTCAAGAGCCTTTCGTAGTACCACAAGGGCCCGCTCCAAATCATCCTTCTTCAAGACATAGGCTATACGCACCTGATTGACGCCTGCTCCCGGAGTGGTATAGAATCCAGCTCCCGGTGCCATCATCACCGTCTCTCCTTCATACTCGAACTTCTCAAGACACCAACGACAGAATTTCTCTGCATCATCAACAGGCAACTGAGCCATGGTATAGAACGCTCCCATAGGTATAGGAGAATAAACGCCCGGTATTCTGTTCAGACCGTCTATCAACACCTTCCTACGCTCCACGTATTCATCATACACATCGCGATAATACTCTTCAGGAGCATCCAGCGATGCTTCGGCAACAATCTGACCAATGAGTGGTGGTGAAAGTCTTGCCTGACAGAACTTCATCACAGCCTGACGTATCTCCTTGTTCTTTGTGATAAGGGCACCAATACGAATACCACACTCGCTATAGCGCTTTGAAACAGAATCAATAAGCACGGTATTGTTCTCTATTCCCTCAAGATGACAGACAGAGATATAAGGCGAACCTGTATAGATATACTCGCGATACACCTCATCAGAGAAGAGATACAGGTCGTATTTCTTTACGAGGTCACGTATCTGATTCATCTCACGGCGTGTATAGAGATATCCTGTTGGGTTGTTTGGGTTACAAATCATGATAGCACGTGTACGGCTATTGATAAGTTCCTCAAACTTCTCCACCTTAGGCAGCGAGAATCCCTCATCAATTGTTGTAGCAATGGTACGGATCTTTGCTCCCGCACTGATAGCAAACGCCATATAGTTGGCATAAGCAGGCTCAGGAACAATAATCTCATCACCAGGATTGAGGCACGCCATGAAAGCAAAGAGGATAGCCTCAGAACCTCCACTGGTGATAATGATATCATCAGGGCTGACGCTTATATTATACTTGGCGTAATAGTCCACGAGTTTCTCTCTATAAGAAAGATAACCCTGTGATGGAGAATACTCCAAGATAGAACGGTCAATATTCTTCAGGGCATCCAGTCCCACCTGTGGTGTAGGCAGATCTGGCTGTCCGATATTCAGATGATAAACCTTTGTACCGCGCTTCTTTGCGGCAGCAGCGAGAGGAGCGAGCTTTCTGATAGGTGACTCCGGCATCTCAACGCCGCGATTGGAAATTTCAGGCATAGTATTACTTATTTTATATGCGTGTACGTAAAATTGCGTGCAAAGATAGTAAAAAAAAATCACATAAACGAACATTTTACAATTTTATTTACTTTTTATCTTATCGGCAAAGGCAAATAAAACAAAATGCATTAAAGTATTTGCACGTATAAAAGTATTTTTGTAACTTTGTACCTTAAACACGCAAACTATAAAATTTCAAAATACATATCACAATGAAATCAAAGACAACAACATGGTTTGAGACCAAGATTCGTTACGAAAAACTCATGGAAGACGGACTGCAGAAGAAGGTAACAGAGCAGTATGTCGTTGACGCTCTCAGCTTCACTGAGGCAGAAAACACAATCATCGAAGAGGTATCATCATACATCTCAGGAGATTTCACCGTTGCAGACATCAAGAAGGCTACATATTCCGAGATCTTCTTCACCGAGAACCCACGCGATGACCGTTGGTACAAGGCAAAGATACAATACATCGTACTCGACGAGAAGTCAGGAAAGGAAAAGCTCACCAACGTATATCACCTCGTTCAGAGCAACACTCTACAGAATGCTGTTGCCAACATTGAAGAGGTTATGGGCACCACGATGCAGGATTGGAAACTGGCTTCTATCGCCGAGACTGCTATCGTTGACGTCTTCGAGCATGACGGCACAAAACATGTGGACAAACCAGAAGAGGACGAAAGACCTGAGTTTGAAGACGCAGCAAACGCAACGATTTAAATCATAATGCATAATTCATAATTCGTTATGATAAAGGATAATCTCAATGATGTTCTGGCTTCATTAAAGGACGGCGTTCAGCTTGTTGCGGTGAGCAAATACCACCCTATTGAGGCTGTCGAAGAGGCTTATGCTGCTGGTCAGCGTATATTCGGCGAGAGTCGCGAACAGGAGCTTCGCATCAAATACGACACATTGCCGAAGGATATACAGTGGCATTTCATCGGTCACCTACAGACCAACAAGGTGAAATACATAGCACCATACATCTCTATGATAGAGACAGTTGACTCACTACGCCTGCTTCGCGAAATAGAGAAGCAAGGCGAAAAGTGCGACCGTGTCATCAATATCCTGCTTGAATTACACCTTGCACAAGAAGAGACAAAGAGCGGCATGACGACAGAGGAATGCCGAGAGCTTCTCAAAAGCGGTGAATGGAAGGATATGAAACACGTCAACATCTGCGGCATCATGATGATGGCGAGCAATACTGACGACGAGACCGAGATACGACGTGAGTTCAATGCTGCGCAAGACTTCTTCAACGAGATAAAGACAGCGTATTTCACTGACAAGAAAGACTTTACCATTAAGTCCTATGGCATGAGCGGCGACTACCTCATTGCCCAGGAATGTGGCAGCAACCACGTACGTGTCGGCAGCAAAATATTTAGTTTCTGAAGAAAGCATTAAAAAATATCATCCGAGGCGTGGTATGGACATGCATCATTGTCTATGCCTCTGCCTTCGTACTGTTGAAGATACCAGCAGTACAGGGACGCATCGGCGCCATCGTCAGTGATGCCCTGTGCCAGACATTAGGCACAAATGTTGAGATTGGCAACGTAGATATACGATTGTTCAACAGAGTCATCACTGACGATGTGCTTATATACGACCAGCAACAGAAACAGATGTTGAGGGCATCACGCATCTCTGCCACAGTTGAGTTGCTTCCCTTGTTGCATGGAGAGGTAAATATCACCTCTGCACAGTTATTTGGTATAAAGGCAAACCTTTACAAGAAGGACAGCGCCTCACCGCTTAACTGTCAGTTCGTTATAGATTCTCTCGCAAGTAAAGATACAACATCACAAAAGCCTCTCAACCTAAGTATTGCATCACTGATAATCCGCAACGGAAGCATCACCTACGACCAGTACGACAAACCTCGTACAAGGGGTTCTTTTTCTCCGTACCACGTGAACATAGAGAAGCTTTCATCACACCTTATATTGTATAAATTGACAGATACCTCGTTAAATGTCTTGTTGAAACGACTGACATTTAACGAGGTTTCTGGCTTTACACTGAAGGACCTTCATACGGAATTGAAGTATTCAAAGGGCAATATAGACATCAGCGACTTCATGCTCTCGTTACAGGAGACATCCGTCAGCATACCACAAATAAGCGTAAGATATGCAGAAGACAAAGGTAAAATACGCGAAGGTTCGTTAAAAATAAACGGCAAACTGAATGCGAACCGCATCACACCATCAGATTTCTCCGCGTTCCTGCCTGACGATATCATTAAAGCCCTGCCCGTAAACAACCTTATAATAACCGCGAAAGGAACAGACAAGGACCTTTCCGTAAACGTCAACTCATTGTCCTTAGGCAACGAAAAACTTACCGTTGCCATAGAATCACGCATACAGAACATCCTCACAACGCCACAGGGCTCTGCAAACATCCGCACCTTGCACATCAACGAGCAACTGCTTCGTTCTCTGCAACATACGTATTCGCTGCCGGAAATTATAAGCAGAATAGGCGACATGGACGTCAAGGGCAATTTTGCCTATTACGGCAACAAGAACATTACCGCTAAGACCGACATCAATGCCACTAAGATTGGAACTGTAAGCATCAACGGCACTTACAAAGATCATGATGCGAAGGCAGCAATAAAAACGGAATCGCTGAACTTACAGCAACTGCTTGCTGACAATCGTTTTGGAACGCTCAAGTGTGACGTTGACGTGACAGCACACACTGATACCAACGACGCGATAAAAACGCTTTCAATGAAAGGAAACATCGGTGATGTGACATACAACGGATATACCTACCACGACATAAAAGTGGATGGCAACTACGACAACGAAAGTGTCAATGGACAGTTGAGCATAAACGACCCGAACATCATCCTTACAGCCCAGGGCACCGCCGGCATAGGTCAAACAAAAGAACTGAAGGCAAACATAAGCATTAACGACTTCTCGCCAAGGTTGCTTAACCTCTCCAATGACTTCGGCAACGACCGATTCTCAATGGACATCGATGCAGACATGCGCGGAAAGTCCATCAACGATGCGATAGGAGAACTGACTATTAGCAATATCGTTGTAATGGACGACAAGGAAGAGAAAACGACAGAGTACCTGAGCAACATCAGCATCACATCAGAATACGCAGAAGACAAGAGCAAGGTACTGGAACTGACGAGCGATTTCGCACACATCAGAATGCAGGGCAACATTATACCTACGAAGATACCAGAAAGTATCACGAATATCATCGTGGATGAACTGCCTTCCATACCTGGTTTGACAAAGAAGAAGAGTAACGACAACAACTTCAGCATAGAGTCATCCATTGACAACATCAACTTCATAAAGCGTCTTTTCAACGTTCCTATCGAATTCAGCAAACCTTTGACGCTCAACGGTTTTATAAACTCAAAGGATGATAAGGCGAACATCCTGTTCTCCGCGCCTGACCTTACCGTTTCAGGCATGCATTTCTCTGACACTCACTTGACGACATGGACACCGGAAGACAGGATAAACAGTTCGCTAACTACATTCCTTCATGACAAGAACGGCAAGGTAAAGATAAGCGTTGACTGCACAGCCAACGACAACAACTTGCAGTCTTCAATCTCATGGGACAACAAGCGCGCTAACATCTTCAAGGGAAAGCTGAATACCCTGATGCATTTCTACACCGACCTAAACGGAAAGAACGCCATGCAGATGACTATTCCGCAGTCTGACTTCGTCGTTGGCGACACGATATGGAACATTCACTCCGACAATATTTATTACGAAGATAACAAGCTGATAGTCAACAATCTGGATATAGGCAACGAGAACCAGCACGTGTATCTTGACGGCGTAGCATCAAAGAATCTCAATGACTCCATCACTGCGCGCTTGAAGAATGTCAACGTAGCATATATCATGGAACTTATCAATTTCCATTCCGTAGAGTTTGCGGGTAATGCCAGCGGTACCGCCACAGCGCATGGCGTATTTGGCGATTTGCATGCCAAGGCACATCTGGACGTGGAGAATTTCCTTTTCCAATACGGCAGTCTCGGTACGCTGTACGTTGACGCTACTTACAGCAATGAGGCTCAGCAGATAGACATTGACGCGGTGGCTGATGATTCTGATCGCAACGGAATGCTGTATATAAACGGTAACATATCACCACAGCGCAACGATATAGACCTATCGATGAAACTGGACAATACACGCCTGGACTTCCTACAGTCATTCTGCGATTCGTTTATGAAGGATGTAGATATGACAGCATCAGGAAACCTGAGGTTGCACGATACGTTCAAGACCATAAACATGTCAGGTAAGGTTGTGGCAAACGGAGACTTCACACTCACTCCTACCAACTGCCGATACACATTAGACCACGACACTATCACGTTCATTCCTAATGACATACAGTTCCATGACGCTCCTTTGAAGGACAAGTTTGGAAACACCGCCTATATCAATGGAGGCATACACCATCGTTACCTCGGAAGGATAGCCTACGACCTCAACATCACCACCATGCGACTGCTGGTGTATGACTACCCTACCCTTGGCAATGACTCTTATTGCGGGCATGCAGTAGTGAATGGCGACTTCAGCATTAACGGCAAGGGCAACGAACTGAGTATCACAGCAGATGCAACGACTCTTCCTGACTCCTATTTTATATATAATGTGTCAACGCCTGATGCCATTGCGTCGCAAGACTTTATAACATGGGGCAGTGTAAAGCAGAAAGACACGGCGACAGCAGAAGAAGACAAGAACATAACGGACAACAAGACGTCGTCATCTGGTAATGACCGCACCAATATCCGTATGACGATAATGCTCAATGCCACACCAGACTTCAAACTCCATCTGCTCATGGACCCAACGACAGGTGACTATATTGATTTCTTTGGCAACGGTACCCTGCGCATAAGCTATTACAACAAGGGCGCTTTTGAAATATTCGGCAACTACGGCATTGACAGAGGCACATACAAAATGACCATTCAGAACCTTCTGAGAAGGGACTTTGCATTCCAGAAAGGCAGTACCGTTTCCTTCGGTGGCGATCCATATAACGCCGCACTGAACCTGCGCGCGGCATACATCCTGAACAGTGTATCGCTGTCAGACCTGAATATCGGTAGTTCCTTTAAGTCGAACAACGTGCCGGTCAACTGCCTCATGAATATCACCGGCACTCCTGCTAAGCCAGACATAGCCTTCGACCTTGAACTGCCAACGCTCAGCACCGATGCAAGGGAGATGGTATATTCCGTCATCAACTCAGCAGAGGAGATGAATCAGCAGGTGCTGTACCTTCTTGGCATCGGACGATTCTATTCACAGACAAACAATAACAACGAAGGAAGAACCACTAACCAGACGTCTCTTGCCATGCAGAGCTTCCTCAGCGGTACGCTCAGCCAGCAACTGAACAATGTTCTCTCACAGGTCATCGGCAACAGGAAGTGGTCTATCGGTGCAAACATCAGTCCGGGCAACGATGGTTTCAACAATGCCGTATATGAAGGTCTGCTCAGTGGCAGCCTGTTGAACAACCGCCTTATCTTCAGCGGACAATTCGGCTATCGTGATAACATACAGAAGAACTCGCAGAACTTCATCGGCGACTTCACGCTGCAGTACCTTCTCACGCCAAATGGCAACCTTTCTCTGAAGGTTTACAACCAGTCCAATGACAGATACTTTACGCGCAACTCGCTCAACACACAGGGCATAGGAGTGGTTTTGCAGAAAGAATTCGGAAAATAGCAAAAACTATCATTTTGTCAGAAAAACGACTGTTTTGCTTACACTAAATCTTAACAAGCGTTAAATATACGGGGGTATTGTAATCGTGCAACTATTACACGGTAAAAGTTATACGATTACCATGCAAAAGTGGCACTTTTACCGGGTAAAAGTGCCACTTTCATTTTGTCACAATTATATGTTTTTTTCTTACACCTAATAAACTGAATTTTCAGCGTTATCTTTTGCCGTCTCATCGTAAGAACGTAGCAGGTTAACATCCTTCTTAAACTCAAAGACGGTGCCATCGGCGCCCTTAGCCCTGACGTATGCGAAATATACACCTTGCTTGGCATCATGACCATTGAACGTTCCGTCCCATCCATCGCCAGCAACATCATTCCATTCATATATCTTCTGTCCCCAACGGTTGAAGATTATTGCACGGAACTCAACGATAGACTGAAACGATTTTGGCTTGTAGGTATCGTTCTTGCCATCACCATTAGGCGAGAAAGCATTTGGAAACGTCAGCTGACTCTCACTTGCTTTTATAATAAGAGGTGTATTCTCATGTATCCAGTAGTCACGCTTCATGACGATTGTCTGATTACCATTCTTCAGTTCTGCATAAAGAGCAATACTGTCCGTAACACCCTGCGTGAAAATTATCTGCGGATCGCTTTCATAACGAATCATATAAGGTTCATCCAACGTGCCGCCTTCGTGACAGAAGCGCCACTCACAATTCATTTCCCAACCTTCAATGTGCTCGAATTGATAATGGAACGTAGCGGTGATAGGTGCAGATCCAAGGAAGGAAGTTACACCTTTCTCGGACTTTTCTCCCGAACCATCAACGACATCAAACGTTATGGTAAGCGACGGAGTGCCTTCTGCATGGCTCATCATGCAGCAAAGGGAGAGTACTGTTATGAAAAATATTTTACGCATGAAATTCAGTATTTTTTGCAAAATTAATCAATTAATTTGGTTTATCTTCGCTTTTTCAAAAGAAATTTACTATTTTTGCATCTTGAAACGAACTTTTCTCACTATTATGACAAAAAAGTTAAGATATTACTTTCTTTTAATGCTTACAATGCTTTGCTGCGCATCATTCGCACAACAGAGCACAGGCACCGTGAATATCGGTGTGATGCTGCCGCTGCATAATGTTGACGGTGACGGAAAACGTATGGTGGAGTATTACCGCGGCATGCTGATGGCGGTAGATAAACTGAAACAAGAGGGCATGAACATCAACGTGCATGCATGGAATGTGCCTATCGATGCCGACGTGCGCACTACCCTACTGAAGGATGGAGCACCAGAGTGCAACTATATCTTCGGACCGCTATACAGCAAGCAGGTGAAGGCGATGGGTGATTTCTGCAAGGCGTACGGTATCAAGATGATTATTCCGTTCTCCATTACAGGCAATGACGCTGACAAGAACAGCAATATATATCAGGTATATCAATCGCCTGACGACCTGAACGCTACTGCTATTCAGCAGATTGCGGAGTATTATGCAAACTATCACGTAGTGGTGATTGACTGCAACGATACCACTTCAAAGAAGGGCACATTCACTTTTGCGCTGAGACAGGTGCTGAAGGATAAGAAACGCGAGGCAAGCGTGACAAACCTGAGGTCTTCGGACGAGATGTTTGCCAAGGCTTTCTCGCTGACGCAGCCAAATCTCGTGATACTGAACACGGGTCGCTCACCTGAACTGACACAGGCAATGAACAAGCTTAACGTACTGCTCGAGGCAAACAAGAACGTGCAGGCAACACTCTTCGGATATACCGACTGGCTGATGTACGCAAAGTATAACAAAGAACGCTTTGCAAAGTACGACGCCCTCGTGCCTACCTATTTCTATTACAACGAGAATTCTACGTCAACAAAGGAGTTTGAGGCAAAATACAAACAGAATTTCAATCAGGACATGATGTATTATCTGCCTCATCTGGCTCTGACGGGATATGATCATGTAATGCAGATCGTGGGCAATCGCTCTACATGGATGCAGTCGCCTATGAAGTTTGTAAAACAAGGAAACGGAGGATACCGCAATAAGGCGTTCATGCTTATACACTACAAGAAAAGCGGCGGCGTAGAAGCGATAACATATTGATATGTATAGATATTTTACATTTGTATTATTACTGATAGCAACAACGGCGATGGCTCAGGTGGGCGAATACCGCAACCGTTTCAGCGTTGGTGCTTCGGGTGGTTATGTCATGAACTCCATGGGATTTCAGCCTAGCGTGCTGCAGAAAATGCACGGAGGTATGACTATGGGTATAACAGGACGCTATACCTCCGAGAAGTATTTCAGCACTTTATGCGCTATTCAAGCTGAGGTAAACATCACAAAGACTGGTTGGAAACAGAATAACAGAACATATTACAACACGCCTGTGATAAACCCATTGACTGGAGTGGAAGAAAAATATACGCGCAATATAACATACGTGCAGATTCCTTTCCTGGCACACCTGTCATGGGGACGAGAACTCAAGGGATTCAACTTCTTTATCAACCTTGGACCACAGCTGGGTATATGCATTGCAGATAAGACATCGAAGAATTATGACATACCATTTACCAAGGACAACTTCCCTGAGATTTACACCAGCCGCGAAGGCCGCATAAGCAATACGGTTGCCCAGGAGAACATGCCTGTAGAGAATAAGTTTGACTACGGCATAGCTTTTGGAGCTGGACTGGAGGCGCACATTAATCATGTAGGACGATTCAATATCGAAGGACGATACTACTACGGACTGGGAAATATCTACGGTGACTCGAAGCGTGACTATTTCGCAAAGTCCAACCATGGTATGATATTCATAAAACTCGGATATCTCTACGATTTAGGCAAGTAATGGAATTTATCAACGTTTATGGTGCGAGGGTGCACAACCTGAAAAATGTGGATGTGCAGATACCTCGAGGTAGTCTGACGGTTATTACAGGACTGTCAGGCTCGGGAAAGTCATCACTTGCCTTTGACACTATATTCGCTGAAGGACAACGACGATACATTGAGACGTTCTCTGCCTATGCAAGGAATTTCCTCGGAGGAATGGAGAGACCTGATGTGGATAAGATTACTGGCTTATCCCCTGTTATCAGCATAGAACAAAAGACAACGAATAAGAATCCGCGCTCCACCGTCGGCACTACGACGGAGGTTTATGACTATCTGCGTTTGCTCTTTGCACGTGCAGGCACAGCATATAGTTATGTGTCTGGCGAAAAGATGGTGAAATATACCGAGGAACAGGTGGTGGAAATGATCATTAATGATTACGCCGACAAGCGTATCTTCATCCTTGCACCGCTGGTTCGTAACCGTAAAGGTCACTATCGCGAGCTCTTCGAACAGATGCAGAAGAAGGGATTTCTCACTATTCGTATTGACGAAGAGGTGCAAGAGATTGTTCCTGGAATGAAACTGGACCGCTACAAGAACCATAACATTGAGGTTGTAGTAGATAAACTGCGCGTTACCAACGATAGCACAGAGCGCCTTACGAAGAGCGTAGAAGTGGCTATGCGACAGGGCGACGGATTGATAATGATTCTGGATAAGGACACTAACGAGGCAAAGTATTACTCTAAGAGACTTATGTGTCCTACTTCGGGAATGGCTTACAAGGATCCTGCACCGAATATCTTCTCGTTTAATTCACCAGAAGGTGCTTGTCCGTACTGCAAGGGACTGGGAACGGTAATGACTGATGATCCTTTGCTGGGCATAATGGATGATTCCAGTGATGCCTTTGAGATAAAAAAGGTGAACGAAGAAGATACGGAAGAGGCGGAACGCGTCGTTTGCCCGGCATGCAAGGGAGACAGACTGAATCAGGAAGCTTTGTCGTACCGCATCTGGGATAAGAATATAGCTGAATTGTCGGCAATGGATATTGACCAACTGTATGAATGGTTGGAAGAGGCAAAGAAGCATATCAGCGAGCGTGAACTGAAGATTGCAACGGAGATACTGAAGGAGATACGTACACGATTGAAGTTTATGCTGGATGTAGGACTGCATTATCTGGCACTGAACAGGCATTCTATGTCTCTCTCTGGCGGTGAGAGCCAACGTATAAGACTGGCAACACAGATTGGTTCGCAATTGGTGAATGTGCTCTATATCCTTGATGAGCCAAGCATTGGATTGCATCAACGTGATAATGACAGACTGATAAACTCACTGAAGCAATTGCGTGACCTCGGTAATACGGTGATTGTCGTGGAGCATGACAAGGATATGATGCTGGCGGCGGATTATGTAATCGATATAGGACCAGCAGCTGGACGCAAGGGTGGTAACGTGGTGTTCCAGGGAACGCCGAAGGAGATGCTCAAAACGAATACTATCACTGCGGAATATCTTAACGGAAAGAGAGAGATAAGCATACCTGATGAACGACGAAAGGGCAAGGGAAACAGCATTTTACTGAAAGGTGCGAAAGGAAATAACCTGAAAGGGGTAGATGTTGAGTTCCCTCTCGGAAAGCTTATTGTAGTAACTGGCGTCAGCGGTTCGGGAAAGTCAACGCTTATCAACGAGACTTTACAACCTATCTTGTCACAACACTTCTACCGTTCACTAAAAACTCCTATGCCATATGACAGCATTGAGGGATTGGACTTAATTGACAAGGTGGTGAGCGTGGATCAGTCGCCAATAGGACGCACACCAAGAAGTAATCCTGCGACATATACTAATGTGTTTTCAGATATCCGTGCGCTGTTCATAGGACTGCCAGAAGCAAAGATTCGTGGATATAAACCAGGACGATTCTCGTTCAACGTGAAAGGCGGACGATGCGAAACATGCGGCGGTAATGGTTACAAGACTATCGAAATGAACTTCTTGCCGGACGTGATGGTACCATGCGAAGTTTGTCATGGAAAACGATACAATCGCGAAACATTGGAGGTGAGATACAAGGGTAAGTCTATCGCTGATGTTCTGGACATGACGATAAACCAAGCGGTGGAGTTCTTTGAGAATGTGCCGAACATTCTGCATAAGATAAAGACTCTACAGGATGTGGGACTAGGTTATATCAAACTTGGACAGTCTTCCACTACCCTATCCGGTGGTGAGAGCCAGCGCGTAAAGCTTGCCACAGAACTGGCGAAGCGAGATACGGGAAAGACAATGTATATTCTTGATGAGCCTACGACAGGATTGCACTTCGAGGATATAAGAATATTGATGAATATTCTGCAACGACTTGTCGATAAGGGAAATACGGTGATTATCATCGAGCATAATCTAGATGTGATTAAACTTGCAGACCACATTATCGACATGGGACCAGAGGGCGGACGCAACGGAGGTACTCTCGTTGCATGCGGTACGCCAGAGATGATAAAGAAGAACAAGAAAAGTATCACAGCCAAGTTCTTGGAACTATAAGACAAGGATAAAAAAAAGCGCCCACAATGTTGTGAGCGCTTTTCTCGTTTTATAAAGAATTATTGATTTTCCTGCTTACTGCTTATTCTTAAACGTAATTCTCAGACGACAAAGTTCTGTTTCCTCTTCGCCTGCCTGCTTAGCGAGACGGAAGAAATGTTCTCCTGTCTCATCTTGCAGGTGGTATATGCGTATGGTATCACCACAATAACTCTCAGCTACATAGGCTATCTCAAGACGATGCAACTGCTGCTGTTTGTAGTGTTCAAGCGAGAATGTATCAAGCACATGGTCAATGTATTTCATTGAGTTGCAATGGCCGTTCACATCTACGTCACTATATTTCACCACAAACTCTGTATATTCTGTCATTGCTGGCGTCTTGACACGTGACACATCCGCTATAGGACATGATTTCTCTGGATATACATACTCCGTTATCGTGCCTTCGTTGACTGCAAAGATATCTTGTGGTTCACGGGTAGAAAGGTCTATCATTGCCCAAATACTCTTACCATGACCATATACCTTGCTGCTATCTTCTGAAAGAATGTCCCAATTTCGCTTTGTGAAATATTTCATGGCATTCTCTACCCATGTCTCTATGACAAAGTGAGCATGCTCCTGTGGAATCTCTTCCATTTCAATGGCAAGACGTGAGAGCACCCATGTTTTGTTGAGAGTATTGAGATATGTCATACCAAAGCGACGCTCCGTTGAATGCATGTCTGCTGCATTGAGCATAGCATTACCAAGATCACCAATACGAAACTCATGATTGAAATCACAATGGAACGCATCTGCGGTACAGTGATATAGTGTTGTTTTCTCGTTCATTTCTCCAAAAGATTAAATCTCTTCGCCTCTTTCGTGAAGGAATCGGCTTACTTCTTCCTGGCAACTGCGTGTCACGGCAATACGGCCTGAGCGTGTAAACTGCAAGATGCAGTCCTTAACCTTATTTATTTCATAGAAAAGGTCAAGAATATGTTCCGTTGTTCCTTCAAGTGCCACAATACAGAAGGTCTCATTAACCTCGGTAATGCGAGCATTTGCATGACGGATAGCGCGGGAAATCTCTGGATGTGCCATTACAAGCGGGGTTGAGAGCTTAAAGAGTGCAACCTCTACAAGGAACAAGTCATCATTCAAATAATAATGTGCCTTTACAACATCTATCTTCTTTTCTATCTGCTTCACTACCTTGTTCATCGTCTCTTCCGTGCTATAAGCGGTAATGGTGTACTTGTGAACACCCTTTATGCTTGATGGAGACACGTTAAGACTCTCAATGTTTATCTGGCGGCGTGTGAAGACTGCAGTAATCTGATTGAGGATACCAACGATATTCTCTGTGAATACCTGTATGGTGTATAATTTATTTTCTTCCATTATAGTTTTTTCATTGCGCCTACCTACTCCCCTCCCATTTGAGGGAGGGGTCGGGGATGGGGCTTTTAACATTCTACGTTAAGCATCATTTCATCAACAGCCATGCCAGGAGCTGTCATTGGCTCTACATTGGCATCCGGCTTGATGGCACATTCAAGAAGGAATGGACCGTCCGTGTTGAGCATTTCCTGTATTGCATCAGCAAGGTCTTCACGCTCTTCCACACTACGATAAGATATATTGTATGCCTCGGCAATACCCTTAAAGTCTGGATTGCACATTGGTGTGAAACTACGACGCTTGCCAAAGAACATATCCTGCCACTGACGTACGTTGCCAAGGTAATTATTGTTGAGAAGTACCATCTTTACAGGTATTCTGTTCTCCATGATAGTACCAAACTCCTGTATTGACATCTGAAGTCCACCATCACCCATAAAGCAACATACTGTTCTCTCTGGTGCACCATAACATGCACCCATAGCAGCAGGAAGACCATAGCCCATGGTACCCATACCACCAGATGTTACGATTGAACGACTCTTATGGTACTTGAAATATCTTGCTGACATCAACTGGTTCTGACCTACGTCCGTAACAAGGATAGACTCAGAGTTTGTTGCTTTTGCAACGTCATGCGCAACCTCACCCATAAGCAAAGGACCGCTTGTAGGCTTTGTCGCTGGTGTGATGACATGCTCTATCTCCTCTTGACGCAAAGGCTGGAAAGATTCTTTCCATTCTGTATGATCTGCTTCATTAACAGCTTCTGTTAACGCTGGTAACGAAACTTTACAGTCTGCAACAACAGCAACGGTAGTCTTCACATTCTTATCAATCTCTGATGGATCAATATCAAGATGAATTACCTTTGCCTGCTTTGCATAACGGGAAATGTCGCCTGTTACACGGTCAGAGAAGCGCATACCGATAGCAATAAGAACATCACATTCCTGCTCCTTATGGTTGACGCTATAAGAACCATGCATACCAAGCATTCCCATGTTAAGAGGATGATTGCTTGGCAATGCAGAGAGACCCATCAATGTGCGTCCTGCTGGGATGTCTGCCTTTTCAAGGAATGCCTTCAGTTCTTCCTGTGCATTACCTAATTCTACACCCTGTCCTACAAGAGCAATTGGCTTCTTTGCATTGTTGATAAGCTCTGCTGCTGCCTTCACCGCATCCATGTTAAGGTCTGGGTAAGGGATGTAACTGCGTATGAAATCAACCTTTACAGGTTCGTATTCACACATTCCTGTCTGCGCATTCTTGGCAAAGTCAAGCACAACAGGACCAGGACGGCCGCTTGAAGCAATGTAAAAAGCACGACTTACCGCCCATGCTACATCTTCAGGACGACGTATCTGGTAACTCCACTTACTTATTGGCTGACTAACACCAACAAGGTCAACCTCCTGAAAGGCATCAGTACCAAGAACATTAACACCCACCTGGCCTGCTATGACAACAATAGGTGTTGAATCCATCATAGCATCAGCAATGCCTGTTATGGTGTTCATGACACCAGGACCACTGGTAACCAACGTTACACCAACCTTTCCACTTACACGGGCATAACCTTCTGCAGCATGCGTCGCTGCTTGTTCATGACGAACGAGGATATGTTCAAATGCTTTATTCTCGCCACGTGTATAGTCATACAATGCGTTATATACAGGCATGATAGCACCTCCAGGATAACCGAAGATGGTATCAACGCCTTCATTTTTCAAGGCACGCATGAGTGCCTCAGAACCTGTTATCTTATCCATTTCTCGCCTATTGTTAACGGCAATTACAATTCTTGCTTCTTTATATTTTTTCTCTTAATCAATGATTCTTACACCACCCTTGTCAGCTGATGCAACAGACTGAGCGTATGCGCGGAGAGCCTTGCTGACAACGCGATTACGCTTCAATGGCTGCTGTGGACGTGCTGCAAGTTCTTCGTCAGTCAACTTGACATTGATAGAACGTGATGGGATGTCAATGACGATGATGTCACCATCCTTTATCTTACCGATGTTACCACCGCTGGCTGCCTCTGGAGAGATATGACCGATAGAAAGACCTGATGTACCACCAGAGAAACGACCATCAGTGATAAGAGCACATTCCTTACCCATGTGCATTGACTTGATGTATGATGTAGGATAGAGCATCTCCTGCATACCAGGACCACCCTTAGGACCTTCATGAGTAATAACAACGCAATCGCCCTTCTTAACCTTTCCGCCAAGGATTCCTTCACAAGCATCCTCCTGTGAATCGAAACATACAGCAGGACCTTCAAAGTGCCATAGCTCTGGAGCAACGCCTGCGGTCTTTACTACGCAGCCATCCTTTGCGATATTACCAAACAATACTGCCATACCGCCATCCTTTGTGTATGCATGTTCGATGTCACGGATACAACCATTCTCACGGTCGGTATCAAGAGTCTCCCACTGAGCATCCTGTGAACCCATGACATTAGAGAACTTACCACCAGGAGCTGAGTGATAGATACGGTCTGCTTCAGGATCAATCGTATCACCGGTGATGCTGTACTTCTTGATATCTTCACCAAGTGTTGCACCGTTGACGCGCTTACATGTAAGATCAAGCAGCTCTCCCTTTGCAAGTTCTCCCATTATACCAAGGATACCACCAGCACGATTCTCCTCCTGAATAGAATACTTCTGCCAGTTTGGTGCGAGTTTGCAGAGGAATGGCACCTTACGTGAGAGTTGATCGATATCTGTCATCTTAAAGTCCACTTCTGCTTCCTGAGCAACAGCAAGGAGATGCAGCACAGTGTTTGTTGAAGCACCCATCGCTATATCAAGAGTCATAGCGTTAAGGAATGCCTGTCGTGTAGCGATAGAGCGTGGCAATACGCTATCATCACCATCCTCGTAGTATGCCATTGCATTCTTCACAATCTGCTTAGCAGCATCCTTGAAGAGCTGGATACGGTTCTTGTGTGTAGCAAGAATAGAACCATTACCTGGAAGTGAGAGACCGAGAGCCTCTGTGAGTGAATTCATTGAGTTAGCGGTGAACATACCTGAACAAGCTCCGCAACCAGGGCAAGCCATGTGCTCTACCTGTGCGAGTTCCTCGTCGCTGACTGTTGGATCACCACCCTTGATCATTGCTGTGATAAGGTCAGCATTCTCACCATTCAACTTATGAGACTCCATAGGACCACCACTTACAAATACAGCAGGGATATTAAGACGCATAGCTGCCATCAACATACCTGGCGTCACCTTGTCGCAGTTGGAGATACAAACCATTGCATCCGCCTTATGAGCATTCACCATATACTCCACTGAGTCAGCAATAATATCACGTGATGGGAGTGAGTAGAGCATACCATCGTGACCCATTGCGATACCATCATCCACAGCAATGGTATTAAACTCTGCTGCATAGCAACCGAGTTTCTCTATCTCAGCCTTTACTATCTGACCAATCTCATGTAGATGAGTGTGGCCTGGTACAAACTGTGTAAATGAATTGACGATAGCGATGATTGGCTTGCCAAACTGCTCTCTCTTCATACCGTTGGCTACCCAAAGTGCGCGAGCACCAGCCATACGGCGACCTTCTGTGCAGACACTGCTGCGGAGTTTATTCTTCATTGCTTTTATATGTATTTTTGTTTTAATATCGCTTCATGTGCGCGTACATATTATTACAATACGCGCATAATTAGTGTGCAAAGTTACTCATTTTTTGCGAATTGACCAAAAAAAACGCCCTTGTTTCTTGCATATTATTGCGAAACAAGAGCGAAAGTTGTTAATTTATCACATTATTCCTCGTCTGGTTCAAGATTCTCAGGATTAAGAATATGCAACTGGAAGGCGCGTGTGACAAGCCGGACCGCATTTACACTCTGCTTACCATGACCAGCAGGGAATAGTTTCTGAATGAGTTCCGCCTGGCGTTTCTCGAGACTTTTTACTCCAAACGGCATACCGCGCAATCCTGTTATCTGTTCTTTGGTATATCCCAAAGCCAGATGCCTAAGAAATCTCTCATCATATTCATCTATATCATAGCCCACAGAAGCCTCTTGTCGCATCATTTCACCAGTGATACCTCTACGGAAATTATCGACTATCACCTCCATGATTGGCTGATTGAAGACATATCTTTTACCTTCCATGACATTAACGACATCAATTCTCGTCAACATCTCACCAGTCTTCAGGATTATTCCATCAGCTCCCGCATCAAGCACATCAACCCAAAGTTTCTCGTTGAGAATTTCACCTGTAAAGACGAGCACCTTTGTTTGTTTATGCTCCTGCTTTGTCTGACGACACAAGTCAACACCAATCGTCGTACTACCTTGCAGACCAAGATCAAGCAACACCAAATCAGGCTCCACCGTTCTCATC
This sequence comes from Candidatus Prevotella equi, assembly GCA_018065145.1. GTDB lineage: Bacteria > Bacteroidota > Bacteroidia > Bacteroidales > Bacteroidaceae > Prevotella > Prevotella equi. The sequence continues at coordinate 972 of JAGHTW010000023.1, read as the reverse complement.
AGTTTCAGGTATTCTCCCTCACTGTGCGCTCTTCCTACTACTTCTGCCTCAGGCACCTCTTGTTTTAAGATACCCTCCGTGCCTTTCATCTCCAGCGGCACATCCTCTACGATGACTACTTTGAAGTTTTCCATCTTTCTACAGTATTGTTTTTCATTACGAAGCAATATTGCTTCAAACTATTTATTCGGCTAACAAAAAGAGGTTACACACGCTTACAAGTAAACGAATGCAACCTCTATATATTCCTATGTATTAGGTTTTCTTCAGTTTACTTGAAGAAAGCCTGTACGTCCTCATTACGAACCATCTGCTCGTTAAAGATGTAAGCGCCAGTCTTAGGGCTCTTTTCCATCTTGATTACCTTGCTGTATGCGCGACCATCAGAAGAACCTTCATGAAGGGTAGCGACCGCTTTCTTTGCCATAGTGCTTCTTTACTATTTAAAGATTACTTAATTTCCTTATGAAGAGTCATCTTCTTAAGGATTGGATTATACTTCATCAACTCAAGACGCTCTGGAGTATTCTTGCGGTTCTTGGTTGTAACGTAACGGCTTGTACCTGGCAAACCGCTATTTTTAATCTCTGTGCACTCAAGGATTACCTGTACACGATTACCTTTTGCTTTCTTTGCCATGGTTATTATTCTCCTATTACTTTAATATCCTTCCATTCTACGAAGCCTTTAGATACAGCCTGCTTGAGCGCTGCATCAAGACCTACCTTGTTAATCATGCGAAGACCAGCGGCAGAAATCTTGAGGCTGATCCAGCAGTTCTCCTCTACATAGAAGAACTTCTTAGTGAAAAGGTTCACATCAAAAGAACGCTTTGTGCGATGCTTTGAGTGTGATACGTTGTTACCGATCATTGCCTTTTTACCGGTAATTTGACATACTTTAGACATTGCTATCTTTCCTTTTTTAAGATCGTTAATTGATACTTATTCCAAACAGTGTGCAAAATTACTA
>JAGHTW010000030.1 GCA_018065145.1 Candidatus Prevotella equi | reverse complement strand
TTCAAATGATAAAATTTTCTCTATTGGGTGAAACAATACTGGAATGGAACGATAAAGATATCGAGCATTACCATGCACGGCGTATGGCAATGGACAGTATGCTCTGCCGTTATATAACGATTTCGTAATTTATAATTCTGGTCAATATTTGACCAAAGTCAATGGTGAATTTGTTGCAATAGATCTAACAAAATTTACTAACCCAGAGCAAAAAATTGCCAGTTCTGGCAGACTTCGAATACTTGTGGATGATAAGGGAGAAACTATTAGCAAACATGGCTATGAAATTCTTGAATGGGACGAACAGCAATCAAAGTATATCGGAACATTGTATGGATATACAACGCTAATAGATTTGTTAGGTAACGAAGACACTTCTATATCTGAACAAATATTTAATGAAGCTATCAATAATAGTGATATTTATGAACAAGCGAATCTGTATAACCTACTAATTATGGTTGATGCTGATAACAAAGAAGGTTATAAAGCTATGGCCCTCAACAACATTGGTGTAATTTATGGAAAAGAAGGTGATGAAGACACTGCATTAGAATATTTTATGCAATCATCATCACTTGGTTGCGCTGAAGGAACAAATAACGCAAATAACATAACCAAGAAGAGAAAGAGTGAAGCGCGTTTAGAAAAACTACAACAGTTTAGCGAAAGGCTTAATCAGTTTTCGGAAACCCTTTCTATGTTCTCTAGAACAACCCCATACAGTAGTTATTCAAGTAGCAGCACTTCAAGCGTCTCGTCTAATTCCTCTCATGGAGGAAACACAAGTGCAAGACAATCTGCCTACAATCAAATGGCAAACCGAGCTGCCCATTTATATCAACAACTCACGAATAAAAAAGGATACGTTGGAAGTTCTAAAACTCATTCTGTTGATGTTACCACTTACAACAAACTTCGACGTGATATGAGAAATTATAGAATAAAAGCACAACAAGATGGTATTAACCTTCAGAAGTCCCAATATGAAGATCTAACATTGTAAATTATTATGTGGGATAAAATTTATAACATTCTTAAATCCATGTATTTTTGGACTATTATTGGTGCTATTGCAGGTGTTGCATCAGCGGTGGTAACAGTATTGTCATTTATAAATACGACTGACGAAAATAATATAGGTATATGCGTTGGAAATAAATCAGTTCCTACTATATACGATATAAATGGTAGTAATAATATTGCTTTATTGTTTCAGATTTGTTCGGATGATAAGACAACAAAAAAAATCGCTCCTTTTTGTGTGTCATTATGCAATATCTCAGACAAGCCATTGGAAGAATACGAGTACTCTATCAACACAGAACACATAAAGTTAGGCGAAAAAATTAAAATCCCCGCAATCTTTGATGATGGAAACTCTCTACTTCCTGGAAATTTTACAATTGATTGGGATAATAATCATTTAGAATTATTATACAAAAACAATAAGATTTTATACCCAACTAAGTATGATGATAATTTTAAATATTGGAATTTCGTAACTGATCATCCCCTTGGAAATGATGGGGAATTGGCAAGGGTCCATGCATTGTTGAACATTAGAAATCATAATTGGTATAGAGAACTCAACATTAGCGCTTTATTTTTTGATCATGACGCAAATAACCATATTTCAAAATTTGCAAAAAAACACAAGAATGAATATGATGAAATATTTATCATAACTTTAGGACATGAAAGTATTATTATCCCAAGGAAAACCGAAACTCATGAAGAATTAGCTCCAATAGAAGTTCTTGAAGTCATAGGAATAAGAAGAACCTAAAATTTGAAATTATATTTGACAATATTTTCTGAACGCAAAAAAGTATTATAAAGAACATTTGACCCACTGATATTGAGCAATTATGCAAAATGTCAGTGGGTTAATTGTTCCCGAATTGAATCTCACAAATCCAGTTGGGAACAACAGATGAATAGAACGGTTCGTTACACGTGGCAATGATCTCGACATTGACAGAAGGGAAAGGTAAATCCAGAGGTTACTTGCGCTTGCCAGCCTTGGCTTTGTCCTTAGCCACCTTCTTGCGCTCATTCATGTACTCACGATAGTCTTTGATAGGCATAGGCTTAAGATTCTCATCAGAGAACATGAGGTCGATACCTTCCAGTTCCATCATGACCTCTTCATTGTCGCTGAAGTAAGCATGAATATAGCGATTGACGTTCTGCTGCTTCTGGAGAATGGCATTATCTCGGGCAATGAAGAACAGAAGTCCGATGCAAATCAGCCAGATAGACCAAGCAAGCGTCTTGAAAAACCAGCGCACATGGTTGTCGAAATAAACTCGCAAGCAACAGTACCAAGGGTACAGGTAAAGCGATTTCAGCAGTATGTGACCTTTCACGTCCTTGAACTTAGGTCTCTCCAGAGGATAGAGATTAGCTCGACCAAGCAACTCACATAGACTATCATGAATGACCTTGTTGCTTTTGTTGTACAGCTCCATGTGGTGAATATCAAGTTGGCGCAAATCTTCCATACGTTTATCGGCTGCTTGATGAAACTCTAACGGAGTGCCTGGCTGTCCTTGCTCACGTCGCTTGTCTGCCTCTTCCTGCTCCTTTTGGGTAATCTCATCCCAATGGGCTTTAGTCGCTTGTTTGATGGCTTCAGAAACCACCTCACGAAGAGAATCCTTGTTAACATCCAGCTTGAAGTTATCCAAAGTATTCTGAAGCCCGAGCAATGAACTGTAAATTGCATTGCCCTGAGTCTTCTCGATGTCAATGTTCACTTCAACTGGTGTAGGTGGGTCCATTTCAGACCCCCCTACAGGTTCTAAAGGTTTTTCTGTCTCAGGAATGTCATCGCACTCTGCACTTTCAGTACTTTGCACTTTGGCATCCTGAACAGGGTTAGTAACTGGCGGATTGTCAGGAACATTAGATAAGGTAGTTTCAACTGACCCTATCTCAGTTTCCTCCGCATTGACTGGCTGCGAATAAGTCTGGGGCGAAGCCCCGGACATCATCGAGCCCAAATTTGCGCCCATGGTTGCAATCACTTTCATTGCATCCTTTGGGTTCTTCTTCTTTTTAGGCGGCATATTGTTTTCTGTTTGATTTAGTTGTTCTTGATCCATAATTAGTGTCTTCCTTTTCTTCTTGGTTGTGCTTGAGCTTCCTCTTGCTTAGACCTCTGACGTTCACGTTCCCACCATTCATCATCGTTGCCACCGCCACCACCTGATGATGGCGCAATCTGATTGCCACCAGTAGCCAGTTCAACGGCAGCTGCTGCGATGTCGTGAGCAACGCTGCTGTCCTCCTGACATGAGTTTCTGAGACTCATGTCAAAGGCATCGTTTGGATTGAAGTAGGTGTTGTTCTCCATGTTCTTCTCACGCTCTCTCACAAAGTTCTCGTAAGAGATCTCTGTGATACCTTCTGTGAAGTCATCGCCATAGTCAGGCTCAAAGCCCTGACCATCTGATAAGCGTTCTGTCAACTTGCCTTCCTCTGGTCGGACGTACTGACCGCCACGAAACATCAGAACATCCTCGTCTGTGCTGACATCCATTACCTTCTCCAGAGCAGAAAACTTCAAGGATTGGTCACATTTGGCACCACCGATAGAGAACTTCTTATCTTTGATGGTGTAAACGATACCGAGTCCTTTTCCGTCCTTGGTCGGAACGATAGTCGTGGTAATGCCCTTCTTGGCAAGAGCCTCACGGAACTCAACCAATGACTTGCACTTTCCGATCAATGGCATTGCAGTATCAGCAATCTCGTACTTCAACTTGTCTTTGCCCTTTAGTGCAGAGCGGTTGACGTTCTTCTTGTCCTTGGCAAAGTATAGACCGTACTCCTTAGTCATCTTGAAACAGGTGCGCTGTGAACGAGTCTTGTAGAACTTCAGGTCAAGCGGTTTTCCGTCATCACCGATGACATTCAGAGCCATGTGTATATGGTCATAGTCGTGGTCATCGTGTCGGATGATGATGAGCTGTGTCTTATCCCATCCCATGCGTTTGAGGTAGTCCAGGGCAAAGGCTGTCATGAACTCGTCACTCTTGGTTCTGTGACCATCGTTCTCAGAGAAAGCCAGAGAGATGTGAAGCATCTTCTCGCTGATGGTGTGATTGCGGCTTGCCTGAATCTCGAAGGATGCGCAAATGGCTTCATGGCTGACGGCACATAGCCCTTTTGCTATCAGGATGCGAGCGTCCTTCTCTTTCACGTTATCCATATAGTTGATCAGACCTGCCGCCAAACTTCCTGTGGTTATCTTTGCGAACATAGACCAGCAATATAGATTAGAATCTGACCAATCATCTGCGAC